>NZ_JAVKCQ010000165.1:0-55725 GCF_040222615.1 Haliea sp. | reverse complement strand
ACTGCGAGAGCTTTTACGATCCCCTGGACGACAAACCCTATCGTCATGCAACGCACTACCAGTTGCCGGACGAAGTCAACAATATGTGAGGTGTTGGCATGAATGCCGCGAATACACACGAAGCCGTTCTGCACTATGCCGTGCGCCTGGGTGACGATTCCCTGGTCCTGGGGCACCGACTGTCTGAGTGGTGCAGCAACGCGCCTTTCCTGGAAGAGGACCTGGCGCTCACCAATGTCGCCCTGGACTATATAGGCCGCGCACGGATGTTCTACAGCTATGCCGCAGAGCTGAGCGGCGACGGGCGCAGCGAGGACAGCTTTGCCTACCTGCGTGACTGCCGTGAGTTCAGCAACCTGCTGCTGCACGAGCTGCCCCGGGGCGACTTTGCCTTCACCATGGCCCGCCAGTACCTGGTAGACCAGTACGCACTGGCCTTCATGGAGGCGTTGCTGGAATCAGCGGACCCGCAGTTGGCGGGTATTGCCGCCAAGGCGGTGAAGGAGTCCCGCTACCATTTGCGCCGCAGCCGCGACTGGATGCTGCGCCTGGGCGACGGCACCGCGGAAAGCCATCGTCGCCTGCAGGTGGCAGTGGACGAGCTGTGGGGCTATACCCACGAGCTGTTTGAGCTCGATGACCTGGAACAGGCGCTGGTCGCGGCGGGTATTGCGGTCGACAGTGCTGCCCTGCGACCGGCCTGGGACGCCGCGGTGCGCGCCACCCTGGACGAGGCCACCATCGTCGTGCCGGCGGGAGACTGGTCGGTGCGCGGCGGGCGCCAGGGCATCCATACGGAATCCCTGGGCCATCTGCTCAGCGAGCTGCAATTCATGCAGCGCGCCTATCCCGGCCTGGAATGGTAAGGCGCCGATGGTGACGGTGGACAACCGGATACCTGCGTTACCGGCAGAGGAATACGAGCGCCGGCAGCGGCGGGCGGTATCGACTGTACCGGCGCTCTGGGACTTGCTGGACGAGGTCAAGGATCCGGAGATCCCGGTGATCAGCCTGTGGGAACTCGGGGTGCTGCAGGATATCGAGCAGCGCGGTGAGGTCGTGGTAGTGACCATAACCCCGACCTATTCCGGCTGCCCCGCGATGACGGTGATGGCGGAGGACATCGTCGTTGCACTGCAGGCCGCCGGCTATAAGCAGGTGGTGGTGGATACCCGGCTGTCACCGGCCTGGTCCACCGCCTGGATGGCCGCGGCTGCCCAGGACAAGCTGCGCGCCTGGGGCATTGCCCCGCCGGGGTGCGGCAGTACCGGCGTCGCCGCCGTCTGCTGCCCGCGCTGCGGTTCGCCGGACGTGCGCGAGCTCAGTGAATTCGGCTCCACGGCCTGCAAGGCGCTGTACCAGTGCAACAGCTGTGCCGAGCCCTTTGATCACTTCAAGCCCATTTAGGACCAGCCCATGGCAGACATGCAGTTTTTCCCCCTGAAAATCGCCCGTGTCGAATCCGAGACCGACCTCGCCATCAAGGTCAGTTTTGCCGTACCGGAAGAGCTGCGCGAGCGTTTCCGCTTCCAGCCCGGCCAGTACCTGACTCTGCAGCACACGCTGGACGGCGTGCCGGTACGGCGATCCTACTCGATCTGCGCCGGCATCCAGGATCCGGCGCCGCAGGTGGCGATCAAGCGGGTCGAGGGCGGCCTGTTTTCCAATTTCGCCAACGACCAGCTGCAAGCCGGAGATACGCTTGAGGTCATGCCGCCACAGGGCAGTTTTTATGTGCCGCTGGACGCGGGGCGGGCGCGGAACTACCTGTTCATCGCCTCCGGCAGCGGGATTACCCCGGTGATCTCCAATATCAGCTCGATCCTGGCGGAGGAGCCCGACAGCCGCGTGACCCTCCTTTACGGCAACCAGCGCACCAACACCATCATGTTCCGGGAGGCACTGAGCTTCCTCAAGAACCGCTATCTGACCCGCCTGCACTGGGTCAATATTCTCAGCCGGGAAGACCAGGGCGCGGATATCCTCAACGGCCGCCTGGACAATCGCAAGGGCGGTGAGCTGAACCGGCGCCTGATTGATCTGAAAAGTTACGACGAATACTTTATCTGCGGGCCCGAATCGATGATTTCAGAAGTGTCCCGGGGGCTGCGCAGTGTCGGGGTCAGTGAGGCCAATATTCACTACGAGCTGTTCGCATCATCGGCCGAGGATGCCGAGGCGGTGATCGCCAAGCACCATGCCCGGGCGCGCGATTACGCCGGCAAGGCGAGCGATGTCACCATCGTCATGGATGGTCGTGCCAGCACCTTTTCCCTCGCTGCGGACGGTGAGAATGTCCTTGACGCGGGCCTCAACCAGGGCCTGGACCTGCCGTTTTCCTGCAAGGGCGGGGTCTGCTCCACCTGCAAGGCCAAGCTGGTGGAAGGCGCCGTTGACATGGATATTACCCACGGCCTGGAACCGGGCGAGGTCGAGCAGGGCTTTATCCTGACCTGCCAGGCGCACCCGATCAGTGACCGGATCGTGGTGGACTTCGACCAGAAATAGCTGCCGCGCCGCTACGGCAGGCGGAACGCCACCAGCGCATCGCCGGTTCTGGAGCCCAGCATGCGGTTGCCGCCCGCGGCAATGACCACGTACTGGGTGCCGTCGGCGAGGGTGTAGGTCATGGGCGTCGCATGGCCGCCGGCGGGCAGCCGGGCTTTCCACAGCTCGGCGCCGGTGTCGGTGGCAAATGCCCGCAGATAGCTGTCGGTGGCCGCGCCGATAAAGGTCAGCCCGCTGGCGGTGACCAGGGAGCCGCCGCTGTTGGGTACCCCGAGGTCCAGCCACAGGGGGAAGGGTGCCAGGTCGCGGGTGCCGCCCAGTGGTACTTCCCAGGCTTTCTTGCCGGTGGTCATGTCGATAGCCGTCAGCACACCCCACGGCGGCCTGTTGCAGGGAGCGCCCAGCGGCGACAGGAATGGGCGCCGCCGCACCGCATAGGGTGTATCCAGCTGCAGTTCCACCGGGCCGACAAAGCCGGGGGATTCGACCACCTCGCGGGGGATCAGCTCGATGATGGCAGGCACTCTGGACGTGTTGGCCAGCAGCAGCTTGCGCACCGGATCCCAGCTCACGCTGCCCCAGTTGCTGCCGCCCATGAAGCCGGGGTAAACCAGGGTTGGGGTGGTCCCTATGGGGGTGTAGAGGCCCTCGTAGTTCAGCGTGCGGAACTCCTTGATACAGGCCTGTTTATCGAACCAGGCGAAGCCGAACAGGTCGCTTTCGCTGAGCTCGGTGGGATGCAGCGGCTCCGGCAGCAGCGGCCACGGCTGCGTTGGCGACAGAGCTTCCGGCGCGGGCCCGCCCAAGGGTGCGGGACGCTCCTCGACCGGAAACAGGGGCTCGCCGGTCTCCCGGTTCAGCACAAACAGGAATCCCATCTTGGTGGCCTGGACCAGTGCCGGTATCGGGCCATCCGGCCCCGGGAAATCGAACAGCACCGGTTGCGAGGGCACATCGTAATCCCAGACATCGCTGTGCACCGTCTGGAAGTGCCAGACCCGTTTCCCGGTTTGGATGTCCAGTGCCACCACCGAACTGCCGAAAGCGTCCATACCGTCCCGCTCGCCGCCATAGTAGTCGCCCGCCGGATTGCCGGTAGGTATGTAGACCAGGCCGCGTTCAGGGTCGGCGGACAGTGGCGCCCAGGCATTGGGGCTGCCGGGGGTATAGCTGTCCGCCAGTCGTTGTTCCGGCAGCAGCGCTTCCCAGTCCCAGAGCAGGGCGCCAGTGCGGACGTCAAAAGCCCGGATTACCCCGCTGGGGACCCCGCCGCGGCGCAGGTCCGCGACGTGGGCGCCGGTGACGATCAGCTCGTCCACCACCAGTGGGGGCGAGGTGAGCGCGTATTCCGCCGGTCTTACATCGCCCAGTGCCGCCGTCAGGTCGACCTCGCCGTGTTCGCCGAAATCCTCACAGGGTTTGCCGGTGCTGGCGTCCAGGGCCAGCAGGCGTCCGTCCAGGGTGCCGGCGACGATGCGCGCCGCACAGGCCTGCCCGGCCATGTCGGGGCTGGCGTGATAGGCCACGCCGCGGCAGGTGACGCTGTAGAGGCCGCGCAGTTCGGGGTCGGCGGCATAGTGCCAGCGCTCCGCACCGGTGGCCGGGTCCAGCGCGATGATCCGGTTGCGCGGCGAGCACAGGTACAGTGTGTCCTGGGCAAGGATGGGGGTCACCTGCATGGCCGGACTGTTGAACGGGTCGGGAAAAGATTCTGGCGCCAGGTCCCCGCTGTGGTAGGTCCAGGCCTGCTGCAGCCGGTCGACGTTGGCCGGCGTAATCTGCTGCCCGGCGGAGAAGCGGGTACCCCCCGGGTCGCCGCCGTAATGCGACCAGCCCTGGTGGGTCTCCATCAGGGATGCTGGAAGCGCCGGTGGTGCCGGTGGTACCTCAGCGCCACAGGCGGCGAGCAGGGCAGCGCAGGCGAGGCCCGTAAGGTGGCTGGAACGGCGGGGCAGCGGGTGCATGATGGGAGGGTCCTCTTTGGCAAGGCTAACTGACTGGACCAGCGGCGGATTCTGCAACCGCTGGAGCCTGTTCCAACGGCGGAAAACTTTTCACCGTCGGGCGATTGCTCTAGTCTGGGGAGCACAAGAAGGATAAGCAATTGCCGGAGGATAGCCCTTTGTACGATCTGTTGATTTGTAATGGAAAAATCGTTGACGGCACCGGCCGGGCGGCCTTCGAAGGCAATCTGGCCATTGTTGACGGGCGCATCGTCGCCGTTGGCGAGGTGTCCGGGCAAGCCCACCGGGAGATTGATGCCCGCGGCCTGTTGGTCGCGCCCGGTTGGGTAGACACCCATTCGCACATGGACGGCCAGGCCACCTGGGACCCCTATTGCAGCCCGGCCTCGAACCACGGCATAACGACTCTGGTAATGGGGAACTGCGGCGTGGGCTTCGCTCCCTGCAAGCCCGATGACGCCGAGCGCCAGCGCATGATCGAAGTCATGGAAGATGTCGAGGACATACCCGGCGCGGCCCTGGCGGAGGGGATTACCTGGGAGTGGGAAAGCTTCCCGGAATATCTGGATGCCCTCGATCGGATGCCCCGGGCCATCGATATCGGTGCCCAGGTCCCGCACTGTGCGGTGCGCACCTATGTGATGGGTGAGCGAGGTGTGCACAATGAACCGGCTACGGAAGCCGATATCGCGCAGATGGCGGCCATCGTGCGCGAAGGCCTGGCCGCCGGCGCGGTCGGCTTCACCACTTCCCGCACCCAGCTGCACACCACGCGTACCGGCGAGGTTATGCCCGGCACCTATGCCGATGCCAGCGAGTTGCTGGGCATCGGCCGGGTTATCGGTGAAACCGGCCAGGGTATTTACGGCCTGGTCTCGGACTTCAGCAACTGGGAGGAGGAGATGGCGTGGATGAAGCGTCTCTCCATAGACAACGACTGCCAGGTCAATTTTGTGCTGTTTTACCGCTCCGAGGCGGACTGGCCGCGGGTCCTGCAGCAGCTGCAATTCGTCAAGGAGGCCCGGGCCGAGGGGGCGCGCCTGATTCCCCACGTCGGCGCCCGCCCGGTCAATATCCTTATGGGCTGGGAAGGCACGGTCAACCCGTTCATGTTTCACCAGGCCTACGCTCCGCTGGCGGGGCTGGAGCCGGAGGAGCGCCTGCGACAGCTGCGCGACCCCGCCGTGCGCGAGGCTATCGTGGCGGAAACACCGCCGCATCTCGGCCACGATATCATGGACAAGATCGCCACCGGCTTCGACAACATCTACGTGCTGGGCGATGAGCCCGACTACGAGCCGGCCTCCGAGGACAGTGTTGCCTTTCGGGCCCAGCAGGCGGGTGTGACACCCGCCGAGTTTGCCTATGACGCGCTGCTCGAGAATGACGGCAAGCGTATGCTGTACTGCCCGCTGTTTGGCTACGATAACCGCAACCTGGACCGGCAGATGCAGATGCTGGCGGACGAGAATGCGGTGATCAGCCTGGCGGATACCGGCGCCCACTGCGGCGTACTGTCGGATGCCAGTATCCCCACCTGGCTGCTCAGTTACCTGGTGCGGGACCGCCAGCGCGGCGCCCGCATCGGCCTCGAGCAGGCTGTGCAGATGCATACCCGGGACACTGCACGCTGCATGGGCCTCGCCGATCGCGGCACCCTGGAGACTGGGATGAAGGCCGATATCAACATCATCGACCTGGAACACCTGGCGATTGAGACTCCTGCCGTGATCTACGATTTGCCGGCCGGGGGCCGCCGCGTGTTCCAGGGCGCCAGCGGCTACCGCTATACCATCGTATCCGGGGAAGTCATCATGGCCGACGGCGTCCCCACCGGCGCGCTGCCAGGGCGGTTGATTCGCGCCGGGCAGGCGTCGAAACCTGGCCAACCCAACAAACGCAAAATCAACAATCCCAATGAGGAAGCAGCCTGATGATCAAGGTCAATATAGAAAAGGAGCTGGATGCCCCCGTGAGTAAAGTCTGGGGCTTGCTGGAGAACTTCGGCAACCTGGACTGGTATCCCGGCTGGGACAGGATCGAGGTCATCGGCAGCGGCGTTGGCATGACCCGGCGCATTCACATGACCGGCATGGATCCGATAGACGAGATTCTGGAGACCATGGATGCCGAGCGGCGCGCATTCAGCTACAAGATTCCGCAGATGCCGATGCCGGTCAGCGAGTACCGGGCCTCGGTCGAAGTGAAGTCAATCGACAACGGCGAGCGGACCCGGGTGCATTGGCGCTGCGAGGCAAAGCCGGAAGGTATCGACGAGGCCGATGGTCAGGCCATGCTGGAAGGCATTTACGCCGATTTGCTGGCCAAGCTGGAGGTTGCCGCCAAGAAATAGCCCGGCTACATCTGCGTGCCAGGACGGCGCTGATCAGTCCAGCGCCGACCAGTTGCGCGCCGGATACAGGGACGCGGCTGGCTGATACAACCATTCGTCCCTGAAGGCCTTGCGCGCCAGATATTGCAACAGCGGCTCGTCGGCGATACGCCTGTCTCGCATCGCCTCCAAAAGCCGGGTGGTGGCATGCGCATAGTCTTTGGGTTGCTGCCCGAGCAGTGTGGCGATCTCCGCGGCATTGTCGGCACGGATGGCGTTGCCATAGCGGTGCTCCCGCTCCGCGCAGTCGATCAAGACCTGGGCGTCCCTCAGTCGCGAGCAGGCGAAAGGTGTTTGCAGGTCTGGCAGCACATCCCGCTGCAGGCTGTTCGCAGCGGCGCGCAGCAGCACCGAGCCCTTGTTGTTGTCAGGTTCCGGCATGTCCGGCCGTTCCAGCGCGATTCCCATGGCATCGGCCAGCGCCTCGCAGGTCGAGCGATCGCCAATGTAGCGGTAGCACAGGTACCAGGCCATCGATTCCCGGAGTCCGGGCTGGGCACAGGCGGCGTGGATCGGAATCATGCCGCGGACGTTCTGCTGGATGCGGTAGTACTGGGCGGCAGCACGGGTATAGGGGATGCCGGATTGCTCCTCGTACCGACGGAACAGTCCCTGCAAGCCGCCGCTGGGATTCCAGAATTCTCGTACACAGATGTTGCCCAGGTCCTCCATGGGGTCGCCCCAGTGGCCCCATTCCCAGTCCACCACCGCGGTAACGCGGTTGCCCGCAAACATGAAATTCACCGGTCCGGTATCGCCTTGCACCAGGGAGACACGCGCCACCGACTGCGGCGCGAAGCGGCGCAGCCAGTCTGCGCCATAGCTGAGCAAGGGATCCTCATAATCGGCGAGAAAGCTCGCGAACTGCTGCAACTGGGCGTCCAGGTCACCGAGCGCTGCCTCCGCCGCGGTGCGGGGAGGTGGTCCCAATAGATCGTCCAGGCCGAGTGCGTCGGGTTCCAGGCGGTGTAGCCGGGCGATAACGTCGATGAAGTCCTCCATGACCTGGCGCTGCTGAGTCTTGTCGGCAACGCCAGGCAGGTCGGCGCTGCCCGGCACCCGGCTGAACAGGGCCGCATGGTGCTCTTCGTTCCAGCCCAGCAGCGCCGGTACCGGAATGGCGGTCGCCATCAGTGCCCGACAGATACCCGCCTCTCGCTGCAGGGACACGTTGCCGCCGGCCACTGGTTGTCGGTCGAGTCGCAGGAAGGCCTCAAGTACGGAGCCGTCTTCCCTGGCAATATCCACCACCCAGGCCTCGCGCCGCGCGACATGGCGCTCCAGGCGGCTGATGGAGCCCTTGCCCAGTGTTTCCAGCCAGACCAAAAGGCCGGGCGGCAGGTCGTGAGTCGAACCGGACAAGTTGGCTTCTCCCGCTCCTGTCGGAGCTATGATCAGGGTGCTGGCCGATACCAGATGGGCGAAGTGTAGGCGCGTTCCTGGTGCACCAGCGGGGTGTCCGCGGGGATAGTGGCGTCCAGCCTGACCTGGTCGTGCAGGGTCCAGCGGGGAGTGGGGATCTCCAGCACCCGCACGTAGTAGACCGCGGGCTGGGCGGGATCAAAATCCGGGTCGGTCCACACAGTTGCCAGCTCCGCGTCGCCGATCGTGTTGGCGTAGCTGGCGCTGTCGAGGTCGACGGTGTTTCCTACCGCTTCAAGTTTGCCCGCTTTATCCCGGCCGCGGGAACCGGACCAGGCGACGTCGTACACCTGCTCCCGGGCTTCACCCCAGCGGTCAATCCAGCCCTTGACGACCTGGATCCGGTCCAGGTTGGCGCCGTCCGCCTCCTTCAGCGCGGAGACCATGAACACCGGCGCCCGGTCCGTGGTTGGCGGCGAGGGCAGTTCGCCGCCCATGGGGACACCTTTCTGATAGCCGTGCAGGGCGGGGTGGGGACCGGCGAGGTCCGCGGCCGAATAGTCCCAGCCGCCGAAAAACCGTACCCGGATCCGCGGCCCCGTGGTGGCGTAGACCTCCCGCCGGCGCATGGCATCGAACAGCGCCTCCCGGGTGTTTTCGGTTGCCCAGACCGCGGCATAGCCCGCTGCCAGCTGCATGGCACTGTTCATCTCCGCTTCGGGGATACCCCAGAGTTTGCCCGCCCGTTCCGGTGAGGGTTCATGGGTGGCCATCTTGCCCCAGTAGTTGTCTTCCTCCACCGCAGACAGCGCGGTGTGGGAGTCGGAACTGCCGATCATCCCGAACTGGAAGGGGTTGACGCCCAGCTGCTGCTCCAGTTTCAGTCCCAGCTGCAGGGCCGGGCGCGCGTACTGGTAGCGTTGCATGTCGTCCCGCTGGGGCTCGCTCATGTCGATATTGAACTGGTCCCAGGTGCCGTAGTCAGCGAATTCATCGGTAGGGGACAGCAAGGGATGGGCCTCGCTGTCGCCCTTGATCTGGGTGACTTCCATCAGTGGCTCCCAGCGACTGCGCTCCCGCGCATAAGCCTCGCTTATCGCCTCGCCCCGGTACGTGGTGGGGGCAAACATCCGCCCGCCGCTGAGGTTGCCGTTGTGGGGGATGGCCAATGCCTGGCCGCCGGTCCTGGCTTCGTAGTCGGCGAGGTACTGCCAGAGCGCCTGGGGATCTTCGCTGTCGAAGGCGGAGAACGGCGTAACCTGGTTGGCCCGGTCAGCGCCATCGCGAAAGACCACGACCCGGTGCAGGTTGTCGCCATCCGGCATCGATGACCACTCGAAGCCCACCAGCGCCGTAAACAGGCCGGGCACGTTGGCTTCGTCCGCAATGCGGTTGTTTTCCTCCCAGGGGGAGGGCAGCGAGTCGGGCAGGGTAACCAGGGGTTTGCCCGCTGCATAGGACGCGCCGATATCCAGCATCATCCGGCCGAAGGCGATCGGGTCGCCCCCGGTGAGCACCTGGCGCCAGCCCCGCGCTGTCTCGTTTTCAAGAATGGCCGGTTCGCCGGCACGGATGAGGGGCATGATTCCCAGGTATTCTGCGTGGTCGGAGACCACCAGGAAATCCAGTGGCCGGTTGATCCTGGCCTGCATGCCGTTGCTGGCAGTGACGGTCTCCCCACGGGCAAACCGGTATGCGTGCTCAGGCCCCATATTCCTGGCGCCGAACAGATTGGCGTCCAGCGATACGGAGCTGTGCAGGTGGGTATCGCCCCAGAATACCTGGTCGGGATAATCCTGTCCCTGCCGGGGGGAATAACCGGGCTCGGCGACGGCGCCGCTCGCGGCCAGCAGGGCGGCGCCCAGTGCGCGGAAATACTGTGCCGGAGTTGGCATGGAGTCACCTTCTGGTTTTTGATTATTATTGCGGAAAATCTGCCGCTCTGGTCAAGCTTTCCCAGCGCTCCAGGTTGGCGTTTTCCGCCGCAAGTTTTTCCCGGTAGGTCGCCAGCACGCCGGCGCCAAGCAGCAGCTGCGCGGGCGGTTCTGCCATGGTGAACAGGTCGACGAAAATCCTGCCGGCGCGCACCGGATCTCCCGGTTGTTTACCGTCGATGGCAGCTATCATATCAAGACGCTCGTGCACATGCTGGTAGTCGTCAATGATTGCGCCGGAACGTTGCATGGAGCGGCCCGACCAGTCGGTGCGGAAGGCCCCAGGCTGCACTGAGCTCACGTGAATACCCAGTGGGGCAACTTCCTTCTGCAGTGCCTGCATCAAACCTTCCAGGGCATACTTGGAGGCACTGTAATAGCCGGTGCCCGGGTTGGCCATAATGCCAGCCTGGGAGGAGTTGTTGATGATGTGCCCGCAGCCCTGCTTGCGCATTGTGGGCAAGACCGCCCGGGTCAGCGCCAGGGCGCCGAAGAAGTTCACTTCGAACAGTGACCTGACGGCGTCCTCTTCGCCTTCCTCGATCGCAGCCACATAGCCGTAGCCGGCGTTGTTGACCAGGGCGTCGATACGCCCGAAACGGTCCAGGGTCGCGGCGACACAGGCGGCGATGTCCTCGCTTGAGCAGACATCGAGTTGCAGGGCGATGGTCTGCTCGGGGTAGCGTTCGCAGATGTCCGCGACAGCCGCCGGCTTGCGCGCGGTAACGGCCACCAGGGCGCCGCCCTCCAGGGCGGCGAGGGCGATCTCCCGGCCAAAACCGGTGGAGCAGCCCGAGATCAACCAGACAGAATTCTTCAGCGTCGCCATGCTATTCCTCCAGGCGCCAGGCGTAACTCTGCGCCCGCTCAGTTAGTTGTTGTTGTCGCTGGGCAGCGGTCAGCCAGTGGTGGTCGCCACTCAGTTCCTGCCGTAACCGCTCCAGCGGTACCAGGCGCTGGCGGACACCGAGGTCCGCGCCCGGCTTGCCGCCGGCGAACTCTGCCCAGCGCAGGGTAAGGATGCCCTCGTCGAGGTCGGAGGGATCCAGCCAGTTGTGTACACCCGGGTCCCGCAGGCTTAGCACAAAGGTGTAGGTTCCGTCCGGGTTAGCCCGGGACTGGTGCCTGTTCAGGCAGCCGCTGCGGTCGGTGATGTAGTTGGTCGTGCCCCAGATGTTGGTGATCGGCGCGATAAAGTAATCCGCGCCGCCGAGGTTGATATCCAGTACCAGGGAGGTGTCTGCGTCCGGCAGGCGAAAATAGCCCATGATGTAGATCTGGTTGCGCAGGGCGCCATCGCTGTCGCGGTCGATGGTGAACTCGAAGGCATTGACCGGTCCGTCCATTGCCTGCCGGTTCCAGCGCGTGGTGGACTCCGCCCAGCGCTGCATATAGGCCTTGATGCGTTCGAGGTTTTCACTTTCGCTGTACGGGGTTCGCTCCGGAGCGGGCCCCAGCCGTTCGATTTCCAGCTCATTGGCCCGGTCGCTGCCCCAATTGGCAATCACATCGCGAATGTAGAACTCATGGCTGCCAGGTGGAGCCTGGATGTGGTTGCGACGTCCCTCCGCAGCACTGGCATCCACAGTGACCTCGAAGCGACCATCGGCGCCCACATCCAGCTCCTTGCCATCCAGCAGGCCCAGGGTCTGCATTTCCGGCCCCCACAGGGTGAAGTAATTTTCCACCAGGCGCTGTTTCGCCACCCGGCCGCGGATTACATAGCGCTGGTCATGGCTGATCGGTATTACCCGATAGATGGAATCCGGATTATCGATACCCCAGCGACTGCCGGGAATGTCCTCGCCTGCCAGCCGGTGGGGCAGGCGGCTGATGGTGATGACCTTCGGGTAGAGTGGGTCCTGATTCAGGGCCCATATCGTGGCGCCGAACATCACTTCCTCGAACGCCCAGTCGAAGCAGCTGCGCATGGTGGCGCTGGGTGCGGCGTGCTGCAGCCAGAACTCGCGCACTGCCTCACGGGTGGCGACAATCTCCGGGTGGCGATAGTACCGCAAGGCCAGCAGTTCATGCTCGCGCTGTTCTGCCGTGTTGATGGGATTGTGTTGTCGTTGCATGGCTTGTCTCCGGGCCAGGGTTTCAGTACTCATAGATTACATCCAGACCGTACATCCGGGGCAGAATGAAGGAGTCGGTGGCAAAGCCCAGGGCGCCGAAATCGATGCCCCATTCCCGATACTCCTTGTCTGCAAGGTTCTTGCCCCAGGCGGAAATACGCAGTGAGCCGGACCCGACGTCAATATTGGTCAGGCTGGCGCGGGCGTTGATCAGAGTCTGCTTGCCCGCGGAGTCGTACAGGTTGTTGATGGGGTGGAAGTAGCGCTCACTGTTGTACGATGAATCAGCCTGCAGTACCAGTTGGCCGAAAGAAAACGGCTCGAACGTGTATTCGGCGATCAGGCTGGCGTTGTGCCGGGGGGTGTGAATTGTCTTGGCAATGTCGGAGATATCGACGTTCTCGGTGCCGCCGCCCACGCCGGTAACGGGGTTGCTGGGCGTGGTGTCGAACTCCTTGATGTTGTTGTCGATAAAGCCGTAGCTGGCCTTCAGGAGCAGGCCCGTTACCGGGATCAGGGTAACCTCGAGCTCCACTCCCTGGGCTTCGGTTTTGCCCGCATTGGCAATGATGGACGAGGCGCCACTGGAGCCGGCCTCGAACTGTGTGACCTGCTTGTCTTCATAGACATAGTGGAACAGGGCGGCATTGACCCGCAGCTTCTGCTCCCATAGATCGGATTTGATCCCGAGCTCGTAGGAGGTCACGTTCTCCTCGTTGAACGGTGTCGAAAAGGCCCGGGCGCTTGCGGCGCGGGCGTTGAAGCCCCCCGAGCGAAAGCCTCGAGCCAGGGTAAAGTAGGTATTCAGGGTGTCGGTGGGTGCATAGCTGACGGTGAGGGCCGGGGTCACATTGGACCAGGAGTCGTCGCCAATCACTTCCTCAATACCTTCATTGCGCTGAATGGTGGAGTTGCGCAGGAAGGAAGTCTTCTGGTCGCGGGTATAGCGCAGGCCAAGGGTGACGTCCACCTCGTCGGTCGCCGCATAGGTCAACTGGCTGTAGGCCGCTACCGAGTCGTTATCCGAGCCGTAGATAAACACCGGCGTCGACAGCAGCGTGTCCTTGCCGAAGCAGGCCAGCGGGTTGGAGAAGGTGGGGTCCTGGCACAGGAAAGATTGCGTCCCCTGATCCAGTCCGCCGTAGGCAAAGATGGCGGGCAATACGAAGGACTGGGGGTTGTCCTCGTAGGTTTCCTCCTCAAAGTAGTACAGGCCCAGGGTATATTGCAGGCGATCATTCAGCGCCGTGCCCAGCATCTGGAATTCCTGGGTGAACTGGTCCTGCCGGCTTTCGCGACTGGCGAGAAACAGCGGGACGAACTCACCCGCCGGGATCACGCCGCCGATGCCGTTGAGTACATTCACTCCGTCCGAGCGGAAACTGCCGTATTCATTCTCGGTGGTTCCGGAATCCCAGTCACGGTGGGCGGTGATGGATTTGAGGGTGAAATTGTCGCCGGCCCACTCGACGGTCAGGGCGTGGCCCTTGATGGTTGAATAGTTGGCCGCTGAATCAGAGAACGGCATCGGCAGGCTGTCCTGGCGATTGGGTGAAGCCACTGCCGCCGCCTGGGCATAGATCGGCCCGCCGAGCCCCTGCTGGAAAGGGCGAATATGGACCAGTTGCACGATGGCCCCGTTGCTGTCCCGATCCGAGTAGTCGAAAACGTAGTCCGCGGTCAGCGCATCGTTGGGACTCCAGCGAAGCGCGAACCGCAGCGCATCCGAGTTCTTGGTCTCTCCGAGCTTGTTGTCTGCCTCGGCGTTATCGAGCCAGCCCTCGCGCTTCCAGTGGGTGTAGGACAGGGTGGCGGCAAAGCCGTTGTACATCCCGGTATCCACGGAGGTTTCGCTGCGCAGGTAGTCATAGTTGCCAGCAGAGAGTTTCTGTCTGAAGCCAAATTCCTCACCGGGCTTGCGCGTCACCAGGTTGATGGCGCCACCTATGGCGTTGCGGCCATACAATGTGCCCTGGGGACCGCGCAGCACCTCGATGCGCTCAAGGTCTACCGTATCGAAGGAAGCACCGGAAATGCGCGCGATATAGACCCCGTCGGCATAGAGGCCGACCGTGGGCTCGGTCAGCAGCGATGGGTCGGTAGAAGACATGCCGCGCATGCTGTAGCCGTAATTGTCCGAGCTACCCGGCGGTTTGCGGATTTCCAGATTCGGGGTGTACAGCGCGACATCGCCAGGTTCCCCGACGCCCAGTTGCTGCAGGGCACCAATGTCGAAGGCGGAGACGGCTATCGGTGTTTCCTGCAGGCTCTCCTCTCGCTTCTGTGCGGTAACAACGACTTCCTCCAGCGCCTGGGTACGCACGCCTGTGTCCTGCTGGGCGAGACTGGGGGCGGCAGCCAGGTAGCAGCTGGCCAGCACCAGGGAAAGGGAATGCTTGTGATTGTTATTTCTTTTATTCATTTCATGGATCTCCGGTTGCTCGGGTCAAGCGGGACTAATTGCAGGATTCCCCGGCAATACTAAACCAGGTATCGCACATGCTCCCTGATAGTAAGTGAGGTATCATTTATTGCAAGCTCGCATCGCAGGTGGCTGTCAATGGTTCAGATGTTTAGCCTGTCAGCGCAGCTCGATCGTTACACGCTCGATCCGGGCGCCAGTGAGGTGGTAGCCAGCAGGAGAGTCCGCCGGGTAGCTTCCGGCAGGTGAGCCGGTATCGACACCGATATCGAAGGTCTCATCGATAGAGAAAAAGCCCGGCGGTGTCGCAGGTGTGCGCTGCTGCCCCGGCGATTCGTCATCCGGCTTCAGGGTGAACAAGCCCCCCTGACCGTAACCGCCGCCGTCGTAGTCGAAGCCGAGGGTGATTCTGTGTTCGCCCGGCAAAAGCGAGTGCTTCCCGGCTATTCGGATGCTCGCGGCCTCGAAAACCCGGTACTCGAATACGGGCCGACCCTCCGCATCCAGGTACAGGGACCAGCCGCTACCGCTGCCGCCCAGCGTGGCAATGACGCCCCTCGGGGGGCCGCCAGGATCAGAGGCCACGACCAGTTCGGCCGCAAGCTCCCAGGAGCGATTGAGCATGCCAGGTGCGCCGCTTTCCGGAATGGCGATTGCTCCTTCGTAGTAAGTGAAGTGCTGGCGATCGCCGCGCAAACTCGGCAGCGGTGCACCACCGCGAACCGCCAGGGCGTTTCGCAGCGGCAGGATCCCGACCCGCTCTGCTTCACTGTGAAACAGCGCCTGGAGTGACCGCAACTTGTCTGGCCTTGCCTGTGCCAGGTCTTCGCTCTGACTGAAATCCTGCTCCAGATGGTAGAGCTCCCAGACATCGTCCGCGAAGGGGGTGGGAGCTACCGGTAGCCCGACATCCCAGGGCAGCATGCTGTGGCGCGCCGAGGCCATCCAGCCCTCGTGGTATATCGAACGATGGCCGTGGACTTCAAAATACTGGGTGTGCTTGTGCTCGGGAGCTTCGGGGTCGGTAAAGCTGGGCAGAAGGCTGGCGCCATCCATGGGCAGCTGCCTGGCTCCGCTCACAGTTTCAGGCAGCGTCAGGCCGACGGCATCGAGAATCGTCGGAGCGATGTCGTTGACATGCGAGAACTGGCTGCGCAATCCCCCATGGTCCTGGATACGGCGTGGCCAGCTGACGACCATCGGCGTGCGGGTTCCACCGAGATGGGATGCAATCTGCTTGACCCACTGGAAGGGGGTATTGGTAGCCCACGCCCAGCCCGCGGGATAGAGCGCAAAGCTGTCGGGTCCGCCAATGGCGTCAAGTTGGTCGAGCTGTCGCGAGAGCGGTTCCTGCATGCCCTGCAGGGCGCCCAGGTAATTGATGCTTCCGTCCGCACCGGCGGCACCCTCGCCGCCATTGTCCCCGACGAGGTAGATGAACAGGGTGTTGTCGAACAGGCCGAGTGTCTGCAGGGTATCCACTATTCGGCCGACCTGTGAGTCGGTGTGACTGAGGAAACCGGCAAAAGTCTCCATCATCCGCGCCGCCACGATCTGCTCGTCCGGGCCCAGGCTGTCCCAGGCTGGAATACCCTCGTGGCGCGCTGTGAGCCGGGCAGCGGCGGGAATCACTCCGAGCGCCTTCTGGCGCCGAAACGTTTCCTCGCGAAGTGCGTCCCAACCCTGTTTGAAGGCCCCGCGATAGCGGCTGATCCATGGCTCTGGTACCTGCAGCGGTGCATGGGTTGCGCCGGGAGCAAAGTAGAGAAAGAACGGCCTTCCGGGCGCCAGTGAGTTCTGCAGTCTTATCCAGCGCTCAGCCTGTTCCGCCAGATCCTCGGTCAGGTGATAGTTCGCTCCCGGCGGGCGGCGTATCGCGGTAGTGTCCTGATACAGAGTGGGCTCGAACTGGTCGGTCTCGCCGCCGAGAAAGCCGTAGAATTTCTCAAAGCCCTGACCTCTGGGCCAGCGATCGAAAGGTCCAATCGGCGATGCTTCCCAGTCTGGCACCAGGTGCCACTTTCCGAATAGAGCCGTGCCGTAGCCGGCGCTGCGTAACAGCTCGGCGACGCTAGCGGTCTCAGGTCGCAAGATACCCTGGTAGCCTTCATAGGCATTGGAGGAGTTGATCACCGCGCCCACATTGGCAACGTGGGGATCGCGTCCGGTCAGCAAGGATGCCCGGGTCGGCGAACACAGCGCTGTTGTGTGAAATCGGTTGTAACGCAAGCCGCGTTCAGCGAGCTGTTCAAGTGTCGGGGTGTGGATGGGGCCACCAAAGGTGCTCGCAGCACCGAAACCCACGTCATCCAGCAGAACCACCACGATGTTCGGCGCCTCTTGCGGTGGCTGCCGGACTTCAACCTTCGGCCTCGTATCTGGCGCACTGATAGCTGGCGTTGCGGCAGCAGGGGCTACCAGGATCGCAATCAGTAACAGTCGCCAAACAGCGCGGTTCCTGGTGAGGACATAGACAGTGGGCAGTTGCATATTATTATCTCCGACTTGCCGGATGTTCAGCCTGCGCCAGTTCTCGGGCCAGTACAGGAACTGCAAATAGTAAACTGGGTATCAAATATTGCAACCGCTGCGTCACACGCTTGCGTACTGCGGCTGAGGCAATTGCCGGTGAATGGTGCGAGGTGGCTTACTGTCCTGCCGGATGCGACAGCGGAACCTGGAGCTTGAGCGCCTTGGCTGCGTACCCGAGGTCCTGTTGCAGGCGCTTGAGCTTTCGCCGCCCGACGATGCGGCAGTAGTCCTTCTCAATGACGGCGAAAGCAGCCAGCAGGGCGGCGATAAACGCCCGGCCTCTGGGGCTGAACGTGACCAGACGTACCCGCTTGTCCTGCGCGTCTACTGTGACGGTGAGATAACCCAGCCGTTGCAGTGAACTGACCTGCTTGCCCGTCGCCTGGAGAGAAATACCCGCAGATTCAGCAAGCCGGGACAGGGTCATGCCTGCCACACTCAGATGGCTGACCACGGCGAGGTGGTCGATCCGTACGTCGGTGTACCCGGCGGCCTCCATGACGGCAGAGCAGCGCCGATGATAATCATCTCCCAGCAGTTGCAAGTAGCGGCCGATGTTGTGTGATATGTAGGTTTTGCTGTTGCTGCGCGGCCTTTCCGGCTGCACGGAATGCAGGGCTTGCTGGCCACTGCTCGCGATCTCGATGTCCAGGGCGGTCAGGAACTCGTAGAGATTGACCTCCAGGGCCAGCAGGGCATCGGCGCCGAGAATCCTGGAATAGGCCCGATAGATCTTCTCAATGATTGCGCTTGAGTGCTGCAACAGCTGAATTCCGCGCGGCGTATAGGTGATCAGGGTGGCGCGCGCATCTGTTGGATCCCGGTGTCTCCGCACCAGTCCCATGGATTCAACATTCTCGACCAGCTTCGCCATGGCCCTGTGGGTGACGCCAGCGCGTGCGGCCAACACCGTGAGCCTGGTGCCCTCCAGCCCGAGATTCCTCAGGACCCCGCCGTGGACCGGGCGAATGTCCGCATACCCCTGGTCGCGATAGGCTGCCAGTACCCTGGCAGAGAAATCGTCGGCAAGTGCGATCAGCCGGTGGCCGAGGTTGTTTCGGCGCGCGGTATCCAGCGCAGCTTGTAACACAGTGGTTTCCTTCACGGCGGGTTGCACTGGAAATCGAACCCGGTGTTCATGCGACGCGGCCCATTGAACGCTCGGTCAAGCCACTGCCAGGGCATTGCGGTCACTTTCGCGCCTGGCCAGGTCAGCGGGAAGCTTGCGGGCCCCGAGGTAGAACAGAGCGATCGCCACCAGACCCGTCATGGAGGCCAGGACCATGGCATAGCGCAGGCTCTGGTCGCCAAAGCGGGGGGCCAGCAGATCGCTGGTCAGGCCGGTCAGGAACGGGCCGAGCCCCAGCCCGATCATGTTCAGCACGAAGAACAGGATCGCCGAGGTCAGGGCGCGCATGGAGGGCGGGACCAGCGCGTGGGACATGGCGATGCAGGGACCCAGGTACATTGCAGTGAGGATATTGGTAAACACCAGGATGGCCAGGAGATGGGTCGTGTTGTCCGTCAGCAATACATACAGGTAGGGGCCGAAGGCGATCAGGCCGCCGTACATGGGTACCCACAGGTACCAGCGCGGGTCACGTGCGCCGAAACGGTCACCGAGGTAACCCCCGAGGTAGGTGCCCAGGGCGCCGCCGACACCGGAGACCAGGGCCAGCACCACGCCCACCTGGGCAATGCTGAGTCCGTGGTTGCGGATCAGGAAGGAGGGAAAGAAATTGCCTACGCCGTAGCCGACGAAGGCTGTCAACGCGCAGCCCACAGCGATATACCAGAACGATGGTAGCTGTTTCAGCACCGCCAGGGTTTCAGCAAACGTCGGCCGCTGGGCAGTTTCTGCGGCGGTGTCCCAGCGTCCCCGTATCGGTTCCCGTACCGTGAACCGCAACACAATGGCGAACAGCACTCCCGGGATGCCTACTACCAGGAACGCCATGCGCCAGCCAAACGCCTCGGCAATCACGCCGCCAAACATAAAGCCGAACAGAATCCCGACATAGATGCCGGTCGAGTAAAAAGACAGCGCCCGGCCACGCTGTTCCGGGGGGAAATAGTCGCTGATCATGGAGTGTGCGGGTGGGCTGCCGCCCGCTTCGCCAAGGCCGACTCCAATGCGTGCCGCCAGTAGCTGACCGTAGTTCTGCACAAAGCCGGACAGGGCGGTCATGCCGCTCCACACCGCCAGTGCCAGGGAGACGATGTTGCGGCGGTTGCCGCGGTCCGCCCAGTAGGCGATGGGGATGCCGGCGGTGACGTAGATCAGGGCAAAACTGAAGCCGCTGAGCAAGCCCAGCTGGGCATCCGAGAGGCCCATGTCAGCCTTGATGGGCTCCTGCAGGATCACCAGGATCTGACGGTCGATGAAGTTGAAGGCGTAGACGATGGTGAGCATGACCAGGACAAAGCGTTTGTAACCGGGCGAGTAATCCTGTGCCATCTGGCTCACAGTCGGAGTTCCTTGTGTTTTTATGTCCCGCCAATATAACTGCTGTGCAGGTCAGGTCAAAGGACGAGCTCCGCCATGTCGCGCAGCAAGGTGCTGTCACCGTTGATCAGCAGGCTGGTGACCGGTGAGTTTTCCCAGTCGCGAATTTTTTCCCGGATCCGGTCGCGGGGGCCGCAGAGGGAAATCTCGTCGGCGAACTGGTCGGGCACCAGGGCAATGGCCTGGTCGCGTTTACCGGCAAAGAACAGCTCCTGGATCTGTTCTGCCTCGTCCGCAAAGCCCATCCGAGCCATGAGTTCCTTGTGGAAGTTCCGGGCTTTGGAGCCCATGCCGCCAATATAGAAGCCCAGCATGGCCTTGACCGGGTAGAGCGCCTCTTCCAGGTTGTCATTGATGTTGCAGAGAACCAGTGCGGGGATTTCAAAGCCGGGCTTGGCATTGCGCAGTTGATCGGCGTAGACCTCCTGCCGATAGGGTGAGTAGTACAGGGGCAGCCAGCCGTCGGCGATTTCCGCCGTCTGCTCGACGTTTTTGGGACCCTCGGCGCCAATAAAGACAGGCAGGTCGGCCCGCAGTGGATGTACTATCGATTTCAGCGGCTTGCCCATGCCCCAGGCCCCGGGGCCCCGGAAAGGCAGGGAATAGAATTCGCTGTCGCTGGTTACCGGTTCCTCCCGGGCCAGCACTTTGCGGATGATTTCGACGTAGTCCCGGGTACGGGTCACCGGCTTGCTGTAGGGCGCGCCATACCAGCCTTCCACGACCTGCGGGCCGGAAACCCCCAGGCCCAGGATCATGCGCCCCCCGGACAGGTGGTCCAGTGCCATGGCAGCCATGGCGCAGGCCGTTGGGGTGCGGGCGGACAACTGGGCGACGGCGGTCCCCAGGCGGATGCGCGAGGTCTGGCTGCCGATCCAGGCCAGCGGGGTAAAGCAGTCGTTGCCCCAGGATTCCGCCACCCACACCGAGTCAAAGTCCAGACCCTCGGCCTCCTGGGCCAGTGCGACCAGGTTCGGTGGCGGCTGTGCGCCCCAGTAGCCGAGTTGCAGTCCCAGGGAAAGCTTGCTCATGTGCTCTGTCCTTTGCCGGATATCGGGTGTTTGTCTCGCAGCTACTCTACCCTATTCAGGGGAAGCGACAAGGCGCCAAAGCGGCCATGCTGGCTGGCACAAGCGCTCAGGGTCGGTGTTAATCTGGCAGCTGATTGGATACACTCGCGGCCACGACAGGTGACGGGGGTCAACAGGTAATGGCGGAATTAACGCATCTGGATGCGTCGGGCACGGCCCGCATGGTGGATGTGGGGGACAAGCCCGAAACACGGCGCGAGGCGGTGGCAACCGCGCGGGTGTCGATGGAGCCGGAGACCATGCGGTTGCTGCAGGCCGGGGCGCATGCCAAGGGTGACGTGCTCACTGTGGCCCGCATTGCCGGCATCCAGGCAGCCAAGAAATGCTCGGAGCTCATTCCCCTCTGCCACCCCCTGATGTTGAGCAGTATCGACCTCGAGTTTTCCCTGGATACCGCAGCCAGCGCCGTGAATATCACCGCGCGCTGTCGACTGGAGGGCAAAACCGGGGTGGAAATGGAGGCCTTGACCGCCGCGTCGGTGGCCGCCCTGACCATTTACGATATGTGCAAGGCCGTCGATCGCGGCATGATCATCGGCGAGATCTGCCTGGCGGAAAAGCGCGGCGGTCGGTCGGGGGACTGGCAGCGCGAGGTCGGTGAGGCCTGATGCTGAGGCTGCTGTTTTTCGCCCGGGTGCGCGAACAGCTTGGCTGCGACAGGCTCGAATTGCCCTGGTCGGCAGACTCTGCCACGGTGGAGAAACTGCTCTCCAGGCTGCAGCAGCGCGGCCCGCAGTGGCAGGCGGCGCTCGGGCAGCCCAATCTGCTGGTGGCTGTGAACCAGTGTGTCGCGGAGCCCGCAGACTCGCTGCGGGAGGGCGACGAGGTGGCTTTTTTCCCTCCCGTGACCGGGGGCTGAGCGGTGGCTGCGGTGTTGAAGGCAGGGGTTCAGGAGCAGGCGTTTGATTCCGCCGCCCTGCACCGGTCGCTACGGGTCGCCGACTGCGGCGCCGTGGTTGAATTCACCGGCTATGTTCGGGCCGGGGCGGGCGGCGCAGCGGTGACCACCCTGGAGCTGGAGCATTACCCGGGCATGACTGAGCGCAGCCTGCAGCTGATTCTGGAGGACGCGGCTGCGCGCTGGCCATTGCTTGCGGCGACGGTGGTCCACCGGGTGGGGCGGCTGGCGCCCGGCGAGCCCATTGTCTGGGTCGGTGTCGGTGCCGCTCACCGGGGCGAAGCCTTTGCCGCCTGTGACTTCATTATGGACTTTCTCAAGACCCGGGCACCCTTCTGGAAGAAGGAGCACGGGCCGGCAGGGTCGTCATGGGTGGAGGCTCGCACCAGCGATGATGAGCGCGCCGCGCGCTGGCAACCGCCGAAGGGGAGCTGCGAGTGAACCGATTTTTATCGACAACAGTAACTACAGTGGAGTAGGACATGGAGTTGGATGGACGTGAGTTTCGCAATGCCCTGGGGCGCTTCGCCACCGGCGTGTGTCTGATTACCGCGGTGAATGAGCAGGGAGAGCCGCTGGCGCTGACCGCCAATTCTTTCAGCTCAGTGTCGCTGGACCCGCCGCTGGTGCTGTGGAGCTTGCAGAACAACTCGGAGGTGTTCGATGTGTATGCGGGTGCCAGGCACTATGCCATCAACGTGCTCGCAGGTAACCAGCAGGAGCTGTCCTCTCGTTACGCGCGCAAGGGGGATCACGTGCTTGAGCCCGGGCACTTCACGCCAGGTGAAAACGGCGGTGCACCCCTGATCAACGATGCGCTGGTGAGCTTTGAGTGCAGCCTGGATGCAACCCATCCCGGTGGTGATCATCTGATCATTGTCGGTCGCGTGGATGCAATGCAGGTACGCCCGGAGGGTGAACCGCTGATGTTCTACAGCGGTGCCTATCGCGCGCTCGCCTGACCAAGACGATAACGGATAGTGGATGTGATTAAATTCTGTACCAGTTGTGGCTCTGAGGTCGGACTGCGAATTCCGGAAGGGGACGACCGCCAGCGATTTGTCTGCGTTTCCTGCGAAACCATCCACTACATAAACCCGCGGGTCATTGTGGGCTGCGTACCCGTCTTCGAGGGCAAGGTGCTCCTGTGCAAGCGCGCCATTGAGCCCCGTCGCGACTACTGGACCCTCCCCGCGGGCTTTATGGAGAACGGCGAGACCACAGTCCAGGGCGCTGCCCGGGAGACCTGGGAAGAGGCCCGGGCCCGGGTGAGCGACATGGAGCTCTACCGCATTTTCGATGTGCCCCATATCAGTCAGGTCTACATGTTCTACCGCTGCGAGTTGGTGGATGGCGCTTTTGGCGTGGGGCCCGAGAGTAGCGACAGCGGGCTGTTTGGTGAACAGGATATCCCCTGGGACGAGATAGCCTTCCCGGTCATCCGCGAAACACTGCAAGAGTACTTTGTCGACGTCACCACCGGGGACTTTCCGGTCAGGGTGTCGGCGATCGAGCGCAGGCGCCCTCGGGAATAAGGCGTCCCGGGGCCAACTGAAAAACGAACAAAAGGAGAGCAGGCAATGGCATTTCCCAAGCTTGGTAACCTGGCACCGGCGTTTTTCCTGCCCGACCAGGACGGCAAGACGGTGACCCTGAAGCAGTTTCGGGACAAGAAAAACGTGGTGCTGTATTTTTATCCCAAAGCCATGACCCCGGGCTGCACGGTGCAGGCCTGCGGCATTCGCGACAGCCAGAAAGCGCTGGCCAAGATGGACACGGTAGTACTTGGCGTGAGTCCGGACCCGGTCGCGCGTCTGGGAAAATTCATCGACAAGCAGGACCTCAACTTCACTCTGTTGTCAGACGAAGATCATGCGGTTGCGGAGAAATACGGCGCCTGGGGCCTGAAGAAATTCATGGGTCGGGAGTTTATGGGCATACTGCGCACGAGTTTTATCATCGGCAAGGACGGCCGTCTCAAGCATGTGATGGACAAGGTTGCCACCAAGACCCACCATGATGACGTCCTGCAGCTGATCAGGGAGCTGAAACTCTAACCTCATGATTGCCTTTACTCTCAATGGCGGCGACGTCAGTCTCGAAATCGATCCGCAAACCCCCTTGTTGTGGGCGCTGCGGGACAACCTGCGCCTTACCGGCACCAAGTTTGGCTGTGGCATGGGACTCTGCGGCGCCTGTACGGTGCACCTGGATGGCGCCGCTGTGCGCAGTTGCTCCCTGCCGCTGGCGGCAGTGGCCGGCAAGGCAGTGACGACCATCGAGGGGCTCGGCGGCGAGCATCCCTTGCAGCGCGCGTGGGTGGAACACAATGTACCCCAGTGCGGGTACTGCCAATCGGGGCAGATCATGTCCGCAGCCGCTCTGCTGGCGGCCAACCCCGCACCCGATGAGGCGAGCATACGCCAGGCCATGGCAGGAAATCTGTGTCGCTGCGGCACTTACCACAAAGTGCAGCGGGCTATTCTCAGCGTTGCCACCGTGGCGCACTGGGAGCCAGCGGTGGAGGGGGAAGCGTGAACCTTACCCGACGCCAGTTTATTCGCAATGTATCTGTGGCAGGCGGGGCGCTGACGCTTGGCTTTCAGTTAACGGGCTGCTCGGAAGAGCCGCTGCTGCTCGGCAGTGAAACCGATTTCCGGCCCAACGCGTTCCTGCGCATCGACACCGATGGCACGGTTACGCTGCAGATTCCCAAGGCGGAAATGGGGCAGGGCATTGTCACCGGCATGGTGACCCTCGTGGCAGAGGAGCTGGAGCTGGACCCGGCCGCGATCCGCTACGAGATGGCACCGGTGCACAGCGCCTTTGCCGACCCCGAGATGCGGCTGCAGATTACCGGTGGCAGCGCCTCTATCCGGGTCTACTACGACATCCTGCGCCAGGTCGGCGCCAGCGCACGTGAAACCCTGGTTGTGGCCGCCATGAACCAGACCGGGCTGGCGCGAGACGCGCTACAGGCCAGCAACGGGATTGTCATCAGCAGCAACCGCGGCGGCGTGCGCATTCCCTACGGTGAGCTGGTGCCGGAGGCGCGCACCTTGCCCGCGGTGACCGGAGTCATGTTGAAGCCAGCCTCGGAGCTGAAGCTTATCGGGCGCTACGAGCAGCGCGTGGACGCCGAGGTCAAGAGCAACGGCACAGCCCAATTCGGTATTGATATTGCGCCGGAGGGTTGCCTGACTGCGGTGTTGTTGCGCTGCCCCTGGTTTGATGGTGCGGTCGAGTCCTTTGACGCCGCCGCCGCGAGCGGGATGCCCGGTGTCGCAGGGGTGTTTGCTACCGAGCACGGGGTGGCGGTAGTGGCCGACGGTTACTGGCCAGCGCGGCAGGCTGCAGCGAAGGTCAATGTTCGCTTCACCCCGCCCCTTGATGGCATGCGTGACAGCGCCGCCATTACCGCGGCCATGGCGGCGGCGCTGGACGGGGATGACTTTGCCAGCGTGCGCGATGAGCCGGGCACCGGCCCCGAAGATGGCACCCTGGTGCAAGCCCGCTACGAGGTGCCCTTCCTGGCACATGCCCCGATGGAGCCGCTCAACGCCACCTGCCGCCTCACGGCCGGAGGCTGCGAGGTCTGGGTCGGAACCCAGGCGCCGGATGTGGCCCGGGACGCGGCGTCCAGGGTGCTGGGCGTACCTCGGGAGGCCGTGGTCATCCACAATCAGTTTCTCGGCGGCGGATTTGGTCGCCGGGCAGCCGCCGACAACGTCGCTGAAGTGGTGGCGATAGCACGCGAGCTCGAGCGGCCGGTAAAACTCGTGTGGAGCCGTGAAGACGACATCCGTCACGACTGGTATCGCCCGGCGATGGCCGGACAGATTCAGGCGCGGGTGGGCGCGGGGGGTGACGTCAGTCACTGGCGCCACCGCATAGTGGGGCCGAGTATCAACCAGCAGGTACTTCCCAAGCTTGCCGGGACCATGCTGCCCCAGTGGGTGCCGGCGGGGGCAACTGCGCTGGCCGGCAAGCTGGCCGCAGGCAAGGACTTCGCCTCGGTGGAGGGCGCCAAAGAGTTGCCCTACAACTTTGCCGGGATCAATGTCGAATATCACAATCTGCCGGTCCCGGTTCCCCTGGGGTACTGGCGCTCTGTGGGGCACAGCCACACGGCGTTTGTGGTCGAGAGCTTCGTCGATGAACTGGCACACAGTGCGGGACTTTGCCCGCTGGCCTTCCGTCTCCGCTACCTGGCGGAGGATTCGCGGGAGCGCAGGGTGCTGGATGCGGTGGCCGAGGCAGCCAATTGGGGCAAGGCGGCGCCGGGACGCTTCCAGGGCTTGGCGGTGCACGCGTCCTTCCACTCCGTGGTGGCCGAGGTGGTGGAAATATCGCTGGAGGACGGCAAGCCCAGGCTGGAGCATGTGTACTGCGCGGTTGACTGCGGCCAGGTCATCAACCCCGATATCGTCAGGGACCAGATGATCGGCGGTATCGTTTTTGCGCTCAGCGCCGCACTTTACGGTGAGATCACCCTCAAGGATGGCGCGGTCGAGCAGGGCAATTACCACGACTATCCGGTGCTGCGCCAGAATGAGGTCCCGCCCATGACAGTCGTGCTCCTGGACAGCGATGCCCCGCCCACCGGGGTCGGCGAACCCGGCACCCCTCCGGCGGCGCCGGCGCTGGCCAACGCGCTGTTCGCCGCGACCGGGGTACGGCAGCGGCGCCTGCCCTTGCGGCTTTCCTGATCGGTCATTTCTCCGCTTGACGGCGCCCCCGGGGCGCCTCAGACTAATGGTCATTAGTTCCAGTGCGAGCCGGAGACGGTTCAGGAGAGCAGCATGGCCACATGTCCCCATATCAACTTCAACGATCCCGACACTTTTCGCGGTGGGCTGCCGCGCGAGGCCTTCCGCCAGCTGCGCAGTGAGGAACCTGTTTACTGGCACGCCGCCGACGGCGACAGTCCGGGCTACTGGGCGGTAACCCGACAGGCTGAGCTGGACTATGTGTCCAAGCATCCGGAGCTGTTTTCCTCCGCTGAGCGGACCTGCATGTTGCAGAACCCGACGGCCGAAGAAATCGAAATGATGCGCATGCTGATGATCAACATGGACCCGCCGAAGCACCTGAAATTCCGGCGTTTGGTGCGCTCCGCCTTCACCCCGAAGAAAGTGGAAAGCTATGAGCCGCGCTTTCGGGAAATCGCCCGGGACATCCTGGATCGCGCGGTGGTCAACGGTCGCTGCGATTTCGTCACGGATATCGCGGCGGAACTGCCGCTCATCGCCATCTGTGAACTGATGGGGGTGCCGCTGGAACGGCGGCAGCGCCTGTTCGAACTGACCAATATCATGCTGGGCATGGACGACCCGGACCTGAGCACCTCGCAGGAAGATGGCATGAACGCCATGATGGAAATGTTCATGCTTGGTTTGGAGCTGGCGGCCCAGCATCGGGAGAATCCCTCATCCGGGATTGTCGGTACCCTGCTGGAGGGCACAGTGGAAGACGAGCCGCTGACGGAAGAGGAGTTCTGCAACTTTTTCCTGATGTTGATCGTGGCGGGCAACGAGACCACACGCACCGTGACCAGCCAGGGCATGCGCATGCTGCTGGAGCATCCGCGGCAGTTCCAGCAGCTGGTGGACGACCCGTCGCTGGTACCGGATGCGATCGAGGAGTTCCTGCGTTTCAACCCGGCGGTGATCGCATTCCGGCGCACGGCCATGGAAGATACCGAACTGAATGGGGTGCAGATTCGCAAGGGCGACCTGGTGCAGTTGTTCTACGGCGCCGCCAGCGCCGACGAGGCGGTGTTCGTGGACGGCGACAGCTTTGACATCCTGCGTAACCAGCGCGAGGATGTGCGCAACGGTCACCGCGCGTTTGGTGTTGGCCAGCATTTCTGCCTGGGGTCGCATCTGGCACGACTCGAGCTCACGGCGATCTTCGATGAGATCGTGCGTCGCATCCGCAACCCGCGCCTCGACGGCGAGATTCAGTGGCTGCGTTCGAACTTCATCAACGGCATCAAGCACATGCCGATTGCCTTCGACCTCGCCTAGCAGGCTGCGCCGGCGGCGGTTCATGCTATTGTGCCCCGGGCTGAATTCTAGGTCCGGCCCCGGGGTGCGTACTTGGTGTCTCCGGCGGCTGCGAGCACAATGACCGCTCTGTAATTCGAGGAGAGTGCCGCAATGCCCATGCCGCAAGATATTGGCGTCATCGATTTGATGCTGGCCGTGCCCGGCGACGACAACAGCCACTTTTACGAGTGGATCAAGCCAATGCTCATGGACAAGCAGAGCCATGAGATGTTCAAGATGCCCGCCCAGTACATGTTCAAGGACATCCCCAAAATCGATGGCCAGGAGGACTACGTCGCCTACACCATCGCGCAGATGGACAAGCACAATATCGAGCGCGCGATGATCGGCATCGGTCCCTACGCAGAACAGCACAAGGAGGCCCTGCGCCGGTTCCCTGACCGCTTTTTCGCCTGTTATGAGGCCAACCCCAACAACGGCATGGACGAAGTGCGCACCATCGTTGCGCTGAAAGAGGAGTTCGATATCAAGGCGGTCACTGCCTCCCCGGCCATGATCTGTCCGCCGGTGCCGGTGAACGACAAGAAATGGTACCCGATCTACGCCAAGCTGGTGGAGCTGGACATTCCGTTCTGTCCCTGCATGGGTATACCGGGGCCGCGCCTGCCCTTTGGCCCGCAAAAGGTGGAACTGCTGGACGAGGTACTGTGGTTTTTCCCCGAGCTCAATGTGGTTACCCGGCACGGCTGCGAGCCGTGGACAGATGTGGCCTGGAAGCTCATGCTCAAGTACCCCAACCTGCATTACATGACCAGTGCCTTTGCGCCCAAGCACTACCCGAAGGATATCGTGCATTTCGCCAACACCCGCGGATCCGATCAGGTCATGTATGCGGGTTACTTCCCCATGGGCCTGTCCCTGGACCGCATTTTCAGCGAGATGCCCGAGGTGCCATTCCGCGATGAAGTCTGGCCGAAGTTCCTGCGGGAAAACGCGATCCGCGTATTTAAACTGGATACCTGAGAAGGAGTATTGTGATGGAATATGCTGAGGTTGAAGACGCGGTTGATGCTCCCGGCTTGCGCCTGGTACTGACGGCGGGTGTGCCCGGGCCCTGGGGCGAAACCGCCAAGTCCCTGTTCGATTTCAAGGGACTCAGCTATTTGCCCGTGCGCCAGGAGGCCGGTGGTGAAAATGCTGCGCTGCAGTCCTGGACCGGGCAGACTTCGGCACCGGTGGCGGTCTACAACGACTTGCCCCCCGTCTGTCACTGGCTGGATCTGTTGCATCTGGCAGAGCGCCTGGCGCCGGAACCGGCCCTGCTGCCCGCCGATCCCGCGCTGCGGGCCGAGGTGCTGGGCTTGTCGGCGTTGATAGCCGGGGTCGACGGATTTGGCTGGCAGCGTCGCTTGCAGCTGTTCATACCGGGCATGAGTCTTCCGGAGCCGCCCCTGGGGATTGTGCGCATGGCAGCCAAATATGCCTGGAGCGCAGACGCGGCCGCGGGAGCGGGCGCCAAACTGGCTGCCATCGCCGGCTTGCTGGATCAGCGCCTCGCCGCGCAGGAAGCAGCGGGGCGCGAGTGGTTCGTGGGCGAGGCGGTCAGCGCCGTGGATTTCTACTGGGCCAACTTCGCGGGCATGGTCAAACCCCTGCCGCATGAGGTCAACCCCATGCCCGACTATCTGCGGGGCATGTACGAGTCGGGTGCCGCGGAGATGGCGCAATGGTTGACCCCGCGCCTGCTGGCGCATCGGGACCGCATGTACCAGCAGCACATCAAGCTGCCGCTGGTTTTCTGAGTCAAGCAACTATAAAAAGGAAGCTGCCATGTTGTCACAACAGGATATCTCCGACCGCCTGGAACTCCAGGATCTGGTGTATTTCTACTCCCACCTGATCGACAGCAAGTCGTTCGATACGCTGCGCGAGGTGTTTACAGAGGATGCCCACATCGACTATTCCGCCTTTGGCGGCTCGGTGGGTAACCTGGAGGAGACTATTGCCTACCTGAAGCAGGCCGTGGCCGACGAGATCTTCCCCAATTCCCAGCATTTGAACGCCAATCTGCAGTTCACGGTAAACGGCGACAGCGCAACGGGTCGCGTAATGTGTTTCAATCCAATGGAAATGAACCTCCCGGACGGTGGCCAGCAGGTTTTCCTGATCGGTCTGTGGTACGTGGATGAATACCGCCGTACGCCGGCTGGCTGGCGAATCAGTCGCCGCGTGGAGGAAAAAAGCTGGATATTCAATGCGCCGGATTTCATGAACCTTTGAAGGCAAACGGATGATCGACCTCTACACGGCACCGACGCCCAACGGCTACAAGGCCTCCATCGCGCTGGAGGAAATGGAAATGCCCTACGAGGTGCATACCATTGATCTCAGCGCCGGGCAGCAGAGGTCTCCGGAGTTTCTCCGCATCTGCCCCAACGGTCGTATCCCCGCCATCACCGACCGCGATGAAGACAACTTTGCAGTGTTCGAGTCCGGGGCCATCATGATTTACCTGGCGGAGAAGTCTGGCAGGTTCCTGCCTACGGATGTGCGAGGACGCTCTCGCGTGCTGCAGTGGCTGATGTTCCAGATGGGCGGGGTAGGCCCGATGATGGGCCAGGCCAATGTCTTCTATCGCTACTTCCCGGAAAAAATCCAGCCCGCCATCGACCGCTACCAGACCGAGGGCCGGCGCCTGTTCGAGGTACTGGACAGGCGCCTGGGCGAGAGCGAATTCCTCGCCGGGGACTACAGCATTGCCGACATGGCGAACTGGGCATGGGTCAGGACACATCGCTGGTCAGGCATCTCCATAGAGGGCCTGGACAATCTCTCCCGCTGGATGGGGGCGATTTCCGACCGGCCCCGTGCCCGCGCCGGAGTCAAGGTGCCGGTGGATATCGCCGAACTCATGGATGCCAGGAAAACCGAGGATGCGGAGGCGTTTTCACGCCGGGCCCGCTCCATGGTGACCGGCGCAGGCCCCGGGGGCTGAGGCGCCGATCCTGTTGCTGCAGCGCGCCTGCCGGCAACCGTGGCCTCAGGAATGCGGCCACTGCTGCAGGTGCCGGGCGCGGATTTCCTGCTTCAGCAGTTTGCCGGTGGCATTGCGGGCCAGTGGCTCATCGGTCAGCAACCACTGGGTAGGCACCTTGAATCCCGCCAGGTGCTCCTTCAGGTAGGCAGTCAGCTCCTCCGGCTTCAGGCCGGGATCGCCGTACACCGTCGCTGCCAGTTCTTCCCCCAGCTCGGGGTGTGGGAGGCCATACACGGAGGCCTCGCGCACCCGCGGGTGGGCGGTGAGGACGCCCTCCACTTCAATCGGGTAGATGTTTTCCCCGCTGCGGATCACCATGTCCTTGATCCGGTCCACGACATGGACGAAGCCGTACTCGTCCATGTAGCCGATATCGCCGGTGCGCACCCAGCCGTCGACGAAGGTTTCCGCCGTTGCGGCGGGCAGGTTCCAGTATTCACGCGCATTGGTGGGGCTGCGCAGCATCAGTTCACCGGCCTGGCCCGGGGGCAGGATGTTGCCGTCGGGATCAATTGCGCGCAGGTCAACGATGGGCGACAGGGTGCCGGCGGCGGTGGGGCAGACCCGATAGGCCTCGCCGGTGCAGCTGCTGCCGGTGGCATTGGTTTCGGTCATGCCGTAGCCAGTGCCGGGGTAGGCGTGGGGAACCTTGCCGTAGATCAGGTCCTTCAGGTGCGGCGGGCAGGCAGTGCCACCGGCGCCAAGGGAATACAGGCTGCTGGTATCCGTGCGTTCGAATTCGGGCGACTCCAGCATGGCGATGGTCATGGCCGGCACCCCGGTGAAGACGGTGATACGCTCGCGTTCGATAACCTGAAGCGCCGCCACCGGGTCCCACTTGTACAGGATGCTGGTCTTGCGTCCGCCCCGCAGGTTGAGCAGGAATACGGCATAACAGCCCGAGACATGGAACAGAGGCACCGAGAGCAGGGTCGAGGGCTCGAAACCCGAGGACATCATCTTGCCAATGATGTCCGGGTTGGCCATCGCCGACATATAGGCCATCAGTTCGAAGTTGTACAGGGCCTGGGCGATGGCGAAGTGGGTAGAGGCGGCGCCCTTGGGTTTGCCGGTGGTGCCGGAGGTGTACATGATCATCACCAGGTCGTCCGGACTGATGGCCACCTGGGGGCACTCTGCCGGGCCTGTCTGGGTGACTTCCCAGGGGTCTGCGCCACGGGTGTCGGTGCCGGCGCTGCGGGCCACGATGGCGGCACAGCCCAGTGCCGGCAGACGCGAACGTATCAGGTCCAACCGCTCCGGGTCGCACACGACGAGGCTGGCGCCGGCATCGCCGAGGGCATAGCCCAGTTCTTCTGCCCGCCCCCAGCTGTTCAGGGGCACCACTACCGCCCCCACCGACACAGCGCCGACGAAGGCAAACATCCACTCCGGGTAGTTGCGCATGGCGATGGCGATGCGGTCCCCGGGTTTGATGCCCGCGGTATTGACGAGGTAGTGGGCAAAGCGGTCGGCCGCGGTAAAGAATTCGGTGAAACTGTAGCGCTCCTCCTCATAGGTGATGGCGATCCTGTCGCCATGCGCACGGCCGGCATCCAGGGCGGTACGGAGGTCTACTGGCGCATTGCGGTAGCAGCGCAGTTCGGCGCCGTTGACTGTCCGGGACGCCATTTCGAAGGGGGCTCCCGGAGCAGTCAGTTGCTCACAGGCGGTACGCAGGCGGGTAGTGATTGCGGCGACTTCATTCATGGCGATCTGGGGTCTCCCGGTCGTCGTCAGGTTGCAGGGCAGGCAGTGGAACTGCACGGATGATACACAAGGGTGCTGTCCGGGGGCAGGGTAGCTGGCCGGGCGCGGCGAATTGAAGCGGGCTGGTCCATTCCGTTACACTGCGCCGCTGCGTAGGGATCGGGACGGATTGTGGCGACTATTATCACCTGTAACACCAATGGCATTCGCGCCGCGGCCCGCAAGGGTTTTTTCGCCTGGCTGGCGCAACAGGACGCCGATGTGGTCTGTATCCAGGAGACCAAGGCCCAGGAAGAACAGCTCGCGGACCCGGTATTCAGCCCCGAGGGCTATCATTGCTTCTATAACGATGCGGTCAAGAAGGGTTATAGCGGCACCGCGCTGTATTCACGGGTCAAGCCGCGGCAGGTCGTAACCAGTCTGGGCTGGGAGTCGGCTGATACTGAAGGCCGCTATCTGCAGGCTGACTATGACGGCGTCAGCGTTATTTCCCTGTACCTGCCTTCGGGTTCCAGCAGTGATGCGGCGCAGGCGAAGAAGTACGATTTCATGGCACAGTTCTATGAGCACCTGCAGGCGCTGCGCCGCAAGCGCCGCGAGTTCGTCATCTGCGCCGACTGGAATATCTGCCACCAGCCCATCGACCTGAAGAACTGGAGGGCCAACCAGAAGAACTCTGGATTTCTCCCCGAGGAGCGCGCATGGCTGGACCAGGTCTACGATGAGCTGGGCTACGTGGATTCCTTCCGCCTGGTCAACTCCGAGCCGGACCAGTACACCTGGTGGTCCAATCGTGGCCAGGCCTGGGACAGGAACGTGGGCTGGCGCCTGGACTACCAGTTGATCACGCCGGGGCTCGCCTCCGCGGTAAAGAGAGCGGATATCTACAAGGCCCAGCGCTTTTCCGACCACGCGCCGCAGATCATGGAGTACGACTTCGAGCTGCGTGCCTGACCGCGGCGCGCCGAGCGCCCGCATTGCAGGGGCAGGGGATTCACTGTACATTTGCGCCTGTCTGTAAGCTCGCGCAAGTACCTTCCCGCTTTGCCCGCCAACAAGGAGTTCCCATGAGTTTGTTCATTGCCAGCGCCCACGCCCAGGCCGAAGGTGCCGCCGCCGGTGGCGGCGAAATGTTCCAGATTGTCTTCCTCGTCGGCCTTTTTGCGCTGTTCTATTTCATTGCGATCCGGCCCCAGCGCAAGCGCCAGAAGGAACACGCGCAAATGGTGTCGGCGCTGGGCAAGGGCGATGAGGTGGTCACCAGCTCCGGCATTCTGGGCCGCATCACCAGCCTGGATGACAACTACATTGTGCTGAACGTCGCCAACAATGTGGAAATGAAGTTCCAGCGTATTCATGTCCACGCCGTATTGCCGAAGGGAACGCTCAAGTCCATCGGCTGATGGCCGCGCTTGAATTCCCGCCGCGGGTCGAACTGGCCCGTCGGCCCACCCCGCTGCAATACCTGGCCCGGGCCAGCGAGCGCTGGGGGCAGGGTCACCGGCTCTGGGTCAAGCGCGACGACCTGAGTGGTTGCCTGCTCAGCGGCAACAAGGTTCGCAAGCTTGAATTCATTGTCGCCCACGCCCTGGCGGAAGGCTGCGATACCCTGATTACCTGCGGCGGTGTGCAAAGTAACCACTGCCGCGCCACCGCGTTCGCGGGCGCCCAGATGGGACTCTCGGTACACCTGCTGCTGCGGGGAGATGAGCCCGCTGCCAGCGAGGGTAATTTCCTGCTGGACCAGCTGGCCGGCGCAACCATCAACTGCTATCCCAAACGCCAGTACGTCAGCGAGTTGCCTGACCTGCTTGCCCGGTGGCAGAAACACTATGCCGGGCTTGGGCGCAAGGCGCTGGTGATCCCCACGGGCGGCAGCGACGGGCTCGGTGCCTGGGGCTACATCGCCGCCTGTGAAGAGCTGAAGACAGATCTGGCCTCTGCGGAAATCGCCAGCGCCCATCTGGTGACCGCATCCGGTTCCGGCGGTACCCAGGCGGGTTTGACGCTCGGTGCCAGTCTCCATGATCTGCCCGTGACCGTGTGGGGCGTCAATGTCTGCGACGACGAGCAGTACTTCCTCGACAAGGTGGCGGCGGACAGCGCTGACTGGCGTACCCGTTTCCCGGCAGTACCGGCCGTAGACCCGGAAATCCGGGTACTGGACGGCTACGTGGGGGAGGGTTACGGTGTCGCCGGGCCGGCGGTGTTCGCGCTGATCGCGGAACTGGCGGCTCTGGAGGGCCTGCTGCTGGATCCGGTCTACACCGGCAAGGCCTTCCAGGGCATGCTCACCGAACTCGAGGCCGGGCGTTTTCGCGACTGCCGCGATATCGTTTTCCTGCACACAGGCGGCGTCTTCGGGGTTTTCCCGCAGGCGCAGAATTTCACCTTGGCAGCGCCGGCGCGCGCGGCTGAACCCCGGGGGGGGGTGCAATGAGCGAAATAATAACAACCGTAAACAGCTGGGCCTGGGGGCCGGTGATGCTGGTGTTGTTACTGGGAACAGGCCTGTATCTCAGCATCGGTCTGCGCTTCCTGACCCTGCGCAATATTCCGCGGGCATTTGCGCTCCTGTTCGGCGGCCGGCAAGGGCATGGTAAAGGTGATATTTCCCCGTTCAGCGCCCTGATGACGTCCCTGTCCGCCACCATCGGCACCGGTAACATTGCCGGGGTGGCAACTGCCCTGGTGCTGGGCGGTCCAGGAGCCCTGTTCTGGATGTGGATCACCGCCCTGGTCGGCATGGCGACAAAGTATGCCGAGGCAGTCTGTGCCGTGCGTTTCCGGGAACAGGATGCCGAAGGCAATTACAGTGGCGGCCCCATGTACTACATCCGCAACGGGCTGCACAAGCGCTGGCACTGGCTGGCCTGGGCCTTCGCGATCTTCGGTAGCCTGGCCGGTTTCGGCATCGCCAACACCGTGCAATCCAACTCCGTGTCCCAGGTGTTGCAGGATTCCTTTGCCGTGCCGCCGCTGGCCACTGGTCTGGTGCTGATGGTGCTGGTGGCGGCGGTGATTCTCGGTGGGGTGAAGCGCATCGCCCGGGTTGCCAGCTGGCTGGTCCCTTTCATGGCTCTGAGCTATATCCTCATGGGCCTGATTGTCATCATCACTCACCTCAGTGCGGTGCCGGCGGCGGTTGCCGTGATAGTGGAGTCCGCCTTTACCGGGTCCGCCGCCACTGGTGGTTTTGCCGGCGCCACGGTCTGGGCAGCGATCCGCTTCGGTGTTGCCCGCGGGGTCTTCTCCAATGAGGCCGGACTGGGCAGCGCGCCCATCGCCCATGCCGCGGCCCGCACTGACCAGCCGGTGCAGCAGGGCATGATCGCCATGCTCGGCACCTTCATCGATACCCTGGTGGTCTGCACCATGACCGGTCTGGTGATCGTGATCATGGACGTGCTGCCCTCCGGTGTGAGTGGCGCCAGTCTCACCTCCATGGCGTTTGCCGGCGGCATGCCCGGTGGCCAGTACGTGGTCTCCGTGGGCCTGTGCCTGTTCGCCTTCACCACCATGATCGGCTGGTCGTTCTACGGTGAGCGTTGCGCGGTATTCCTGTTCGGGGTGCGGGCGAGTCTGCCGTTCCGCCTGCTGTGGGTGGCGGCGATTCCCGTCGGTACGCTCATAGAACTGGAGATGGTGTGGTTGATCGCCGACACCCTGAACGCCTTCATGGCTATCCCCAACCTCATCGCGCTGCTGTTGCTCGGACCGCTGGTCTTCCGCATCAGCAGGGAATACTTCAAGACCGGATCGTGATGTCCCGTCGTCCGGGCTGGGTTTTCTACCTCTCCCTGCTGCTACTGCTGGCATTTGTCGCCCTGGGTGTGGTCGCGCCATCGGCGCTGGCAATGCGCGCTCAGCAGGCGCTGCAAATGACTACCGAGCATTTTGGTTGGCTGTATCTGTTCGCGACCACCGGATTTCTCGTGTTCTGCCTGGCGGTTGCGCTGTCTGACTATGGGCGTATACGCCTGGGGGCGGATGGGGAGGTGCCCGAGTTTCCCTATCCCACCTGGTTGGGGATGATCTTTTCAGCCGGCATGGGTGTCGGCCTGGTGTTCTGGGGCGTGGCCGAGCCGATGACCCACTACAACGCACCACCCCTGGGACTGGCGCCTGGCGGTACCCCCGAAGCTGCCAGCCTTGGCATGCGTTATTCGCTGTTTCACTGGGGTTTTCACCAGTGGGCGAACTTTGCGGTGGTGGGTCTCGCAATAGCCTATGTGCGCTTCCGCCAGCAGCGGCCAGGGTTGATCAGCGAGGCTTTTCGCGCCAGCCTTGGGGATCGGGTTGATGGTGGCTGGGGGCACGCGATCAATGTCCTTGCTGTGGTGTCGACGGTATTCGGGGTGGCGACCACCCTTGGGCTCGGGGTTATCCAGATCAACAGTGGCCTGATGTCGGTGGCGGGTGTCGACTTCAGCACCAGCTCCCAGCTTGCGATTCTGGCTGGCATTGCGGCGATCTTCCTGCTGTGTTCGCTGACTCCGCTGGAGAGTGGCGTCCGTTACATCAGTGATGCCAACATGCTGCTGGCCGTGGGTCTGCTGCTGTTCGTATTCTTTGCCGGTCCCACGGATTTCATTACTGCTGCCCTGACCAATGCGATCGGGGACTACTTCGAAAACGTTATCGGGATGAGTCTGCTGATGACCCCCTACACCGGCGAGGACTGGGTCGAGCGCTGGACGATTTTCTACTGGGCATGGGGCCTGTCCTGGGCGCCGTTCGTAGGCAGTTTCATCGCCCGTATTTCACGCGGCCGTACGATCAGGGAGTTTGTACTCGGTGTTATCGGTATGCCGGTAATGTTGAGCGCGGTATGGTTCGCCACCTTTGGCGGCACCGCTCTGTATCAGGAACTGTTCGGGGTGCCGGGTATTGCCGCGGCGGTAAGCGAAGAGATCAGCTCAGGGCTGTTTCTCATGTTGCAGCTGCTCCCCGGAGCGGATGCGTTGGCGTTGTTGGTGTTGGTGCTGATAGTGCTGTTTGTTATCACCTCTGCCAACTCCGCCACTTTTGTCCTGGGCATGTTCACTGGTAACGGTGTCCTGACGCCGTCGCGTTGGCTGCGGCTGACGTGGGGTGTGGTGCAGACGCTGGTGGCGGGTGTGCTACTGCTCAGCGGAGGGCTTGCCGCCCTGCAGACCATGTCCATAGTGGCGGCCTTCCCCTTCATGGTGCTGATGATATTTTTGGCGGTGTCCCTGCTCAAGTCGCTGCGGAACGAGCATCGCCAGGCCGAGCTGCACGAGGCATTGCTGCGCGAGCGCATCCAGCGCATGCTGGAGCAGCACGAAGCCGAGCGCGCTGAGGCCGCTGCGCCGGAGCTGGCGTCCACGGGTATGCCGGGAGCACCCCCGGCCGAGTAGTTCCACCGACGCCCCGGCTAGGCTGTGCATGCCGCAAGGGGTACACTCACGCGCATGGTGAAAGACATTCACAACAAGCTGGTTATCGCGATCTCCTCCCGGGCGCTGTTCGATCTGGGCGAGAGCCACCGCGTGTATCAGGAGGAGGGCCTGCAGGCTTACTCCGAATACCAGATTGCCCGCGAGGAACAGCCGCTGGAACCGGGAGAGGCTTTTCCCCTCGTGCAAAAGCTGTTGCGCCTGAATACGCTGCTTGGTGAGGACGGCCAGGTCGAAGTGGTGCTGCTTTCGCGCAACAGTGCCGACACCGGCCTGCGGGTATTCAATTCCATTCAGCACTATGAGCTGCCAATCAGCCGCGCCGCTTTCTGCGGCGGGGAGAGCCCCTGGCGCTACATCAACGCGTTTGGCTGTCAACTGTTCCTGTCCAATGAAGCGGAGGATGTCCGCTACGCCCTGAACTGCGGGGTGGCCGCGGCGACCCTGGTATCCAACAAGGGTGGCAACAGCAGTTCCGACCAGCTGCGCTTCGCCTTCGACGGTGACGCGGTGGTGTTCTCGGATGAAGCCGAGCGGGTCTTCAAGACGGAGGGCCTGGAGGCGTTCACGGCCAGCGAGCAGGCTGCGGCCAGGACCCCCTTGAGCGGCGGCCCTTTCAAGCCGTTCCTCGCCGCGCTGCATCGTCTGCAGCAGGCCTTTCCCGCCACCGAGGCGCCGATTCGCACGGCACTGGTGACGGCCCGCTCAGCGCCGGCTCATGAGCGGGTTATCCGCACCCTGCGCGCCTGGGATATCCGCATCGACGAATCCATCTTTCTGGGGGGGCTGAACAAGACCGAGTTCCTGCGCGCTTACCAGGCGGATGTGTTCTTCGATGATCAGGAAACCCACTGCCAGCTGGCCAGTCCCCACATCGCCACCGGGCATGTGCCCCATGGGGTGGCGAACAACTGAGGCAAATTTCCATCCGTTATTCCATTGTTGTTGGCAAATCTTCTTCCTAAATACTATTCTTCATAAGCGTCACAGGCCCACCGCAACTGCGGGCCGCGCTCAGGGGAGACTGTCAGGCCATGAAACTGCAGCAATTGCGCTATATCTGGGAAGTCGCCCACCATGAGCTCAACGTTTCCGCGACCGCGCAGAGCCTGTACACCTCCCAGCCCGGCATCAGCAAACAGATCCGCTTGCTGGAGGACGAGCTGGGGGTGGAGATCTTTGCCCGCAGTGGCAAACACCTGACCCACGTTACTCCCGCCGGAGAGGCGATCCTGCAGGCGGCTGGGGAGGTGCTGCGCAAGGTGGAGAGCATCAAACAGGTGGCCCAGGAGTATTCCAACGAGAAGAAGGGCAGCCTCTCCATCGCCACGACCCATACCCAGGCCCGCTACGCGCTGCCGGCGACCATCCGCTCCTTTATCGAACGCTACCCCGATGTGTCGCTGCACATGCACCAGGGCACGCCGATGCAGATTTCCGAGATGGCAGCGGATGGGACCGTCGACTTTGCCATCGCCACCGAGGCGCTGGAGCTGTTCAGCGACCTTATCATGATGCCCTGCTACCGCTGGAACCGCTGTGTGCTGGTGCCGCGCAACCATCCCCTGACCCAGCTCTCGGAGCTGACCCTGGAGGACGTCGCCGAGCACCCGATCGTGACCTACGTATTCGGATTCACCGGTCGCTCCAAGCTCGATGAGGCTTTCGTCGCCCGCGGGCTGGTTCCCAGGGTGGTCTTCACCGCCGCCGATGCCGATGTTATCAAGACCTATGTTCGGCTCGGCCTGGGGATCGGGATCGTGGCCGCCATGGCCTACGATGAGCGCGCCGATGCCGACCTCGTGGCCCTGGACGCGACCAGGCTGTTTGCCAGCAGTGTGACCAAGATCGGCTGCCGCCGCGGCACCTTCCTGCGGGGCTATATGTATGACTTTATTGAGGATTTTGCTCCGCACCTGACCCGGGAAGTGGTGCAGCAGGCCTTCTCCCATCCGAGCAAGACCGAGCTCGACGAACTGTTTTCCCACATCGAGCTGCCGGTTTACTGATTTTTTCGCTCGTCCGGCTTGTGGCGGCTGGCCCCCTTGGGTAGATTGTCCCGCTTTCGCATCCGAGTTGGGAGAACGACACGTGGAATTGGCCTGCCTGGACCTCGAAGGGGTACTGATACCGGAAATCTGGATCGCCTTCGCCGAACGCACCGGTATCCCCGAGCTGCGCGCCACCACCCGGGATATTCCCGACTACGACGTGCTGATGAAACAGCGCCTGCGTATCCTCGACCAGCACGGCCTCAGGATCGACGACATCCAGGAGGTCATCGCCACCCTGGAACCGCTGCCCGGTGCCGCCGATTTCCTTGACTGGCTGCGCGAGCGTTTCCAGGTGATCATTCTCTCCGACACCTTCTACGAATTCTCCGCCCCACTGATGCGCCAGCTTGGCTGGCCGACCCTGTTCTGTCATCGGCTGGAGGTGGACGACAGCGGCCGGGTGGTCGACTACAAGCTGCGGCAGAAAGACCCCAAGCGCGCCTCCGTGCAGGCTTTGCACAGTCTCCACTACCGCATCATCGCCGCCGGCGATTCCTACAACGACACCACGATGCTGGGCGAGGCCGATGTCGGCCTCCTGTTCCACGCGCCGCAGAACGTGATCGACGAGTTTCCGCAGTTCCAGGCGGTGCACGACTTTCCGGCGCTGAAGCAGGCGTTCGTGGATGCCAGCAACAGGCCCCTCGCAGTCTGACCTGACCTGACCGGGCCGGGCCGGGCCGGGTTACCGGCGCGTAGCGCCTGGCGCTCAGAAGTCGCACTATGCCTGCTGCTGGTTCGCTGGACTCGCCGCAAGTACATCCATGTAGGCTCGTATCGCGCATCCATGCGCTCAACGGTCCAGCGAACCAGCAGCAGCCACAGCGCTTCACTACAGTAGTTGCTTCAGGATTTTCGGTGGCGAACCTTGAGATCGGTGCGGAACGGCGATTTTTTCCGGTTCGATGTACTCGGTGATAGAGGGCGGCCCTCACCCACAGGGCGCCCTGATCCGGAGTCTGAATTTCGGACTGTCGAATTGTATTTCCACCAACCAGGAGTTACCGGGTTCGACCCGCAGCTACCTGAACCGCTGCTCCAAAGTGCTGAGGAATCGCCCGACCTTGTCGTAGGTCTCCTGATACTCCTGGTCCGCCTCAGAGTCCGCCACAATCCCGCCGCCGCCCCAGCAGCGCAGGCTGCCGTTGTCGGCGACCAGGCTGCGGATGGCGATGTTGCTGTCCATGTGGCCGTCCGCGCTGATATAGAGCAGTGAGCCGCAGTAGGCCTCACGGCTGTAGGGCTCCAGTTCGGCAATGATCTGCATGGCGCGGCGCTTGGGTGCGCCGGTGATGGAGCCGCCGGGGAAGCTGTCGCGCAGGAGGTCGAAGGGGCTGCGATCCGGCGCCAGTTCGCCGCGAATAGTGCTGACCAGGTGGTGCACGGTGGGGTAGCTTTCCAGGGCAAACAGCTGGTCGACGCGAATGCTGCCTGGCACGCAGCTGTGGCCGAGATCGTTGCGCAGGAGATCGACGATCATCAGGTTCTCGGCGCGATCCTTGGGGCTTTCGCGCAACTCCCGGGCGCTGCGCAGGTCGCGATCCGCATCCGCGAATCGTGGGCGGGTGCCCTTGATGGGACGGGTTTCCACCTGCTGGCCCTGCAGGGACAGGAACCGTTCCGGCGACAGGCACAGTAGAGCCTGCTGCGCGTTGAATTGCAGATAGCCGGAAAAAGGCGCCGCGGCGACTTCGCGCAGCACCCGGTAGGCGGTAAAGGGATCGCCGCTGCAGGGGGCCTCGAAGCGCTGCGCCAGGTTCACCTGGTAGCAGTCCCCGGCCTGGATATAAGCCTGGATCCGGGCAAACGCCGCCCGGTAATCGTCGCGGGTGATCCCGGTGACAAAGCCCCCTTGCAGCCGGAAAGTGTCATCGTCACCGAAAGGCTGTGCGGATGCCAGCCGCTGGCGAAGCTCCCTGCGGGTCGCGGCGCTCACCCAGGGCAGGGAAACCAGCACGGATCGCTGCAGCAGATGGTCCTGGATGATGCACCAGTCGTAGGCGCCGATGTGGGCGGCAGCCGTGGATACGCTGTTGGCCTGCGGGTGCTCGATCCCGTGCAGGGCGTTGCCGGGCTCGTAGCCCAGGTAGCCCAGCAGGCCGCCGCAGAAGGGCAGGCGCTGGCCCGCCGGCGCGATTCCGGTATAGCGTTCCCGGTGGTAGCGGGCCAGATCGTCAAAATAGCTGCGCCAGCTTGCTGCGGGGGCCGCCGCGGCCGGTGCCAGCGGGGTGTCTGACCCGGGGTCTGCGACCAGGATGTCATAGCGGCCATTGCCGGCCCAGGGCTGGGCACTGTCCAGCCAGGCTGGAACCGGCAGGTCGCGCAGGGCAGTGAACAGGCGCGCGCTGTCGGGCTGCCAGGCGAGCTCATCGAAGTGCAGGCTCACAGGCCGTCACCGGCAGGGGGTGTCACCGCAGCACAATGTTGACGCTGATTATTTGCGTAATTACAGCGCCGGAAAACTACGCAATCCGCGGGGTGGGAGGGTAAAAGGCAGGGCATATGCAGTATCTTTCGCTGTCGCGTTAGCGGGCCGTTAAATTGACATTCCCACGCCTTGGAATTAATGTGGTGCGCCGAATTTGAGCCGGGGATTCATCCTAAGCCCGGCCGCCGTCACATGTAAACCCGGGAACCTCGACAAGAGGGTAAAGGCAGTCGCCGGCTTGCCACAAGCCGGCCCTGCAACAGCATGGAAAACAAAATGAAGACAAGCACTGATACCGACCTGATTGCATCTCTCAACAACCCGTTTGCCACCGAGGATGAGCGGGAGTTCAAGGTGCCGGGCCAGCTGGCGTCGGAGCCCGGTCTCTATGAGAAGGCGCTGAAGGCTGGCTGGGAGCTGCAGCAGCGGCCACTGCGAGCAGCGGGTGTGCGCAATATCCAGCGCCAGCACCAGAAGAACCGGATGACGATCTGGGAGCGGATCGACCATCTGGCGGATGAGGCACCCACCGTGCTGTACCAGAACTGGGGCCCCAATCTCGACGGCGCCTCCCTGGTTACTGCCCTGATCAAGGTCAATGGCCGCGACGTCGCTATCTATGGCCATGACTTCACCGTGCGCGCCGGCTCCATGGACGCTACCAATGGCAAGAAACTGGCGCGCCTGTTCGAGCTGGCGGCGAAGCGCAGAATTCCCCTGGTCGGCCTGAACGATTCGGCGGGCGCCTACATTCCCGCGGGCGTCGGCGGCCTCGACGGTTATGCCGACGCGTTTACTGCCCTGCGCAAGATCAGCGGCGTGGTCCCGAGCATTATGTGCATGTTCGGCTTCAATGCCGGTGGTGGCTCCTATCTGCCGCGCCAGGGCAGCTTCCTGATCCAGCCCAATGACACCTTTTTCGGACTCACTGGCCCCGGTGTAGTGAAATCCGTGCTCGGCGAGGACGTGACCCCGGACGAACTCGGTGGCCCCGGCGTGCACAGCCAGAGTGGCGTAACCGATTTCGTGGTTCCGGACGAAGTCGCGGCCCTGCGCAAGGTGCGCGCCCTGTTGAACTACCTGCCCGACAACAACAGCAGCGCGGCGCCTTTTCTGGCGTCGTCGGATCCCGTGAGTCGCAAGACCTGGGACATCGATATCCTGCTGAAGAAGGCCTTCAATTCACCGACCGGCTATAACACGCCGATCGACATCAGCATTCTGATCCAGCAGTTGTGCGATCACGGCGATTTTATCGAAATCCAGGCCGAGCGCGCACGCAACACCATCACCGCGCTCGGTCGCCTGGGTGGCAACGTGGTCGGTTTTGTGGCCAACAACTCGGCGGTGGCCTCGGGCCAGATCGACATTGCCGCTGCCTACAAGAACGCGCGCTTTATTCGCTTCTGTAATCTGTACAACATCCCCATCATCTTCCTCGAAGACACCACCGGCTTCCTGCCCGGCAAGGAACAGGAGGCCGGCGGTATCGTCCAGGCTGGCCGCGCCATGCTGGATGCGATCGTCGATCTGCGCACGCCGCGCTTCCTGGTGCTGGTCCGCAACGCCTTCGGCGGCGCCTACGCCTCTTACAACAATTACCCCACCGGGGCAGATTTTGTTGTCGCCTTGCCGACCACCCGGGTGGCGGTGATGGGTCCGGCGGGTGTCGAGTACGTCTACAAGGATGAACTGCGCAAGATTCGCGCCAGTGTGGCGGACAAGATCGCCGCCGAGACCAGGGCACAGGTAAGTGCTGGTCTGGCGCCGGAGCAGGCCAAAACTGCCGCCACCCAGCTGGTCAATGCCTGGGTGCGCTCCGAGGAACAGTTGCTGGCCCAGCGCTATGAGCAGGAACTGATGAATCCGAATGAGGCCCTCAGCCTGGGCTCCATTTCCCAGATCGTGATGCCATCGGACCTGCGTCAGGTGCTTGCCGAGCACATGGATTTCTGCCTGCGCCACTATACGCCGGAGCCGCTCACGTCCGTGCAGCGTGAGTTCCACTAAGCCCGCTCCAATAAGACAGACTGAGGAAAGATCGCGTGTCCAACGAATATTATTTGCGCAACCCCCTGATTCACCGCGACCGTCGCCTCGCGCGGCAGCCTTCACCCTGGGTGGCGCAGTTTGACTGCAGCGACCTGCGGCCGCTGATCATCTGCCGGGGCCCGATCCGCAAGGAGGCGATGGATGTCTTCAGCGAAATGGGAATCTCCCATTTTGGCATCCTGCTGTCCGAGAAGGATTCCATCGTCTACCAGAACGCACTGGCCCCAGAGCTGCGCTCCCTGACACAGCCTGACCGGGTGCACCGGGTACCGGACTACACCGGTGCCAACAAGGAAGAGCGCGACCAGCGCATCGCGCAGATCATCAGCATTGCCCGCGACAATAATTACAATGCGATCTTCGCCGGCTATGGCTTCATGGCCGAGGACGAGACCATGGTTGCGGCCATGGAGCGCGCCGGTCTCAACTTCATCGGTCCATGCTCCCGTACGGTACACGACGCGGGCCTGAAGGATGAAGCCAAGCGCACCGCGCTCAAATCCGGCGTTTCGGTTACGCCCGGGATCGACAATGGCACGGCCCTGACCCTGTTGAAAAAATACCCGGACGTCGCTGCGCTGTCGGCCCTGTGCGAGGCGGAAGGCCTGGCGGTTGCCCCGGAAATTCTCGACGATGAGTCCATCAGCATTGAAGACAAGGCCGACAAGGTGCTGGCCGCGTCCTACAGCAAGGGCATTGACCTGTACACGGTTGATGAACTCTGCGAAACGCTCACCGAGGCCGTGGGCCGCATGCAGGCGGACTATCCGCGCAATCGGGTGCGGCTCAAGGCCATCAGCGGTGGCGGCGGCAAAGGTCAGCGCATTCTCGGCATCGGTCAGGCGGAGCGCACTGCGGAACTGGTCCGGGAGATTCTCAATGAAGTAAAGACCACCGGCGTTGGCGACAACAAGAACGTGCTGGTGGAGCTGAATATTGAAACGACCCGTCACCAGGAAATCCAGGTCATCGGCAACGGTGACTGGTGTATCACCATGGGTGGTCGCGACTGCTCGCTACAGATGCACGAGCAGAAGTTGCTGGAAGTGTCCGTCACGGTGGAATCCCTGCGCCGGGCGGTAGAGCAGGCCGAGGCCGCTGGCCAGGATGTTGAGGCCAGGGTGTTGCGCCAGGACCTGGTGACCCTGGAAGAAATGGAAGACGAAGCCGCCCGCTTTGGCGCTGCCGTCGGTCTCGATTCGGTGTCCACGTTCGAGTGCATCGTCGACGGTGACAAGCACTTCTTCATGGAGATGAATACCCGCATCCAGGTCGAGCACCGGGTAACCGAGCTGTGCTATGCGCTGCGCTTCAGCAATCCCGACGATGCGAACGACAGTTTTGTCGTCGAGTCCCTGGTGGAAGCCATGGTGCTGCTGGCTGCCCACGGGCCGAAACTGCCGAAACCGACCCGGGTTCTGCGCCATGATGACAGCGTGGAGGCGCGCCTCAACGCCACCAACCAGGCACTGCAGCCTTCCGCCGGCGGCGTGATCGAGTACTGGAGCGATGCCGTGGAAGGGGAAATCCGCGACGACCAGGGCATCAGCCTGCACAACCCCGACACCGATGTGTTCATGAAATACACCTTGGCGGGGGCCTACGATTCCAATATTGCCCTGCTGCTGACGGTAGGCGAAACCCGCCTCGAAACCTACGAGAAAATGGCGGAAACCATCCGCCGCACGCGCATGCGCGGCAAGGATCTCGCCACCAACCTGGAATTCCACTACGGTCTGGTGAACTGGTTTATCGGCCAGAACATCAACGCCCGGCCAACCACGCGTTTCATCGTGCCCTACCTGACCGCCGTCGGTGAGCTCAAGGACCAGGCCAACAATATCGACCTGGATTTTGCCTGGCGGGAGATCTCCCGCGCCAGGCTGAAGGGTCTCGGTGAAGCGGCGGCGAAGGCGCTGCACAGCGCGATGGAGTTGAAGCAGACCCTGATGCTGCGGCCCTTGCACCGTCTGCTGGATGAACCCCACGTGCTCAGTGGCTGGCTCAGTATCAACCGCGATTGCTACACCGTGATCGACGGCAAGCTGAGCTGGAATGAGAACCCCATCGAGTTGCTGGCGGACACCTACCATTTCCTGCACATGGATTATATCCCGGGCGCTCCTGCCGCCAGCATGATTTGGGACCACGACCACGATATCCTGCAGCAGGCGCTGGATTTCTACAGTGAGCTCAACAACCGGGTCGATGCGCCCGACTGGATCGCGCTGCAATCCCTGTTGGCAAACGACATCGCGCCCGCGGGCTTTACCGACGCCAGCTGGAGCCAGGTGCGCTCTGCACACCTGGGTTTCCAGGCCGGTGTCGACATCATGGCGGTCCTGCCCAGTATCGCCGAGGCCACCGGATACTATGAGCTATCTGTGAACGATGACCTCAGTATCCACATCCCGGAAGACCTGCTGGATCCCGAACACCAGGCCCGCATGGCCAAGGTACTGGTGCCGCCGGTGGCGGCCCGTGGCGACGAGATCCTGGCCGAGAGTGGCGGCATGTTCTATGGCCGCGAGTCGCCCCAGCACGAACTGTATGTGTCCGAGGGTGAGCATTTCGAGGCCGGCGACCCGCTGTATATCGTTGAGGTCATGAAGATGTTCAACAAGGTCTACGCACCGTTTGCCGGCACGATCGACAAGGTGTTGGTGGAGTCCGACGGGGTCATCATTCACAAGGGTCAGCCCCTGTTCAAGATCACCCCGGACGAGAAAATCGAAGTCGTACCCCCGGAACAGATCGCCGCCCGCAAGCGCGAGCTCACCGCCGGCTTCCTGCAGCAAGTACTTTGAGAGGCAGACCATGATTACAGCGCTGGACCATATCGCCATTGCAGTGCCGGATTTCGACAAGGCCATCAAGCGGTTCATGGAGGATTTCGGCCTGCCCTTCGAGGGCACCGAGGATGTGGCACCGGCCAAGACCTCCACGGCCTTTTTTCCGCTGCCCCCGACCAATATCGAACTCGTGCACCCGCTCAACGGCGAGGGGCCTATCGCCACCTACCTGGAAAAGCGCGGCGGCGGTCTGCATCACCTGTGTTTTCGGTCCGACAACATTGAGGAGGATGTGGCACGGCTGAAGGCCAAGGGCTACCAGTTCCTGTCGGATGCACCGACCCCCGGCGCGCACAACTCCAGGGTAATTTTCATTCACCCGAAGAGCTGTGACGGCGTCCTGATCGAAATCAACCAGCCCGCCGACGAACACTGAGCGGGCCCCGCGGAGACTTTACCATGAGCGACAAGATCTACGACCCGGCCAGCGCCAACCCCGAGAGCTGGCGCGCTGAAGCGGAGAAGGGCCTGAAGGGCAAAGGCATCGAGGCGCTGACCTGGAACACGCCGGAGGGCCTCGACGTCAAGCCCCTGTACACGGCCGAGGATCTGGAAAATCTCGAGTACACCAACACCATGCCGGGGCTCTCACCCTATCTGCGCGGCCCCCAGGCCACCATGTATGCGGGCCGGCCGTGGACCATCCGGCAGTACGCAGGCTTTTCCACCGCCGAGGAATCCAACGCCTTTTACCGCAAGGCCCTCGCGGCCGGCGGCCAGGGCGTGTCGGTGGCCTTTGACCTGGCGACCCACCGCGGCTACGACTCCGATCACCCCCGGGTGACCGGCGATGTCGGCAAGGCCGGCGTCGCCATCGATTCGGTGGAGGACATGAAAATACTGTTCGACGGCATTCCGCTGGAGCAGGTCTCGGTGTCGATGACCATGAACGGCGCGGTGCTGCCGATCCTGGCGGGCTACATCGTCGCGGCGGAAGAGCAGGGTGTGAAGCAGGAGCAGCTGGCGGGCACCATCCAGAATGACATCCTGAAAGAGTTCATGGTGCGCAACACCTACATTTACCCGCCGGCGCCGAGCATGAAGATCATCGGCGACATCATCGCCTACTGCTCCCGCAACATGCCCCGCTTCAACACCATTTCCATCTCCGGTTACCACATCCAGGAAGCCGGTGCCAACGCGGCGCTGGAACTGGCCTATACCCTGGCCGATGGCAAGGAGTACATCCGTACCGCTCTCGCGGCGGGCCTGGATATCGATCAGTTTGCGCCGCGCCTGTCCTTCTTCTGGGGCATCGGCATGAACTTCTACATGGAAATCGCCAAGCTGCGCGCGGCGCGGTTGCTGTGGGCGCGGATCGTCAGCGAGTTCGAGCCGAAAAATCCGAAGAGTTCCATGTTGCGCACCCACAGCCAGACCTCAGGCTGGTCGCTGACCGAGCAGGATCCCTACAACAACGTGGTGCGCACCACTATCGAGGCCATGGCGGCAGTCTTTGGCGGCACCCAGTCGCTGCACACCAACGCGCTGGACGAGGCCATTGCACTGCCGACCGAGTTCTCCGCGCGCATCGCCCGCAACACCCAGCTGATCATCCAGGAAGAGACCGGTATCACCAAGGTGGTCGACCCCTGGGGCGGCTCCTACATGATGGAGAGTCTGACCCAGGCCATCGCCGACAAAGCCTGGGAGCTCATTGATGAGGTCGAGCAGGCTGGTGGCATGGCCAAGGCGATTGAGACCGGCATGCCGAAGCTGCGGATCGAAGAAGCGGCGGCGCGCAAGCAGGCCCGTATTGACCGGGGCGAGGACGTTATCGTCGGGGTCAACAAGTACCGCACCGACGACGCCAGCCAGGTGGACGTGCTGCAGATCGACAACGACGCAGTGCGTACATCGCAGCTGGCGCGGCTGGCGCAGGTCCGCGAGAATCGCGATGAGGCAGCGGTAGAAGACATCCTCGAGCAGATCTACCAGGCCGCCGTCAGCGGCGAAGGCAATCTGCTGGAACTGTCCATTGAGGCGACCCGGCGCCGGGCCACGGTGGGGGAGATCTCCTTTGCCATGGAGCGTGAGTTCGGCCGTTTCAACGCCCAGGCCCAGACCGTTTCCGGCGTCTACGGCTCTGCCTTCCAGCAGGACGACAACTGGCAGGGAATCAGCATGGATATCGACGAGTTTGTCGCCAAATACGGCCGCCGCCCGCGCATGCTGGTGTGCAAGATGGGCCAGGACGGCCACGATCGTGGCGCCAAGGTGGTGGCCACCGCATTTGCCGATGTTGGCTTCGACATTGACCTGTCGCCCATGTTCTCCACCCCGGAGGAAGTGGCGCGGCAGGCGATCGAGAACGATGTCCACGTGGTCGGCGCATCGTCGCTTGCCGCCGGGCACAAGACCCTGATCCCCCAGCTGGTGGAGGAACTGCGCAAGCAGGGTGCGGAAGATATCGTGGTCATCGCGGGTGGTGTCATTCCGCGCCAGGACTATGACTTCCTGTACCAGTCCGGGGTCAAATGCATCTTTGGCCCCGGCACCCCGATCCCGGTCTGTGCCCGGGACGTGCTGGACGCTGTCAACGAGGCCCAGGGCGCGGCCTGAGACCGTGGCCGGTATTGATCTCGAAGCGCTGCGCGGGGGTAACCGCCGCGCCCTGGCCAAAGCCATCACGCTGGTGGAAAGCTCCCTGGAAACCCACCGGGAGGAGGCCCAGAAAGTACTGGAGGCACTGTTGCCCGCTACGGGCAACAGTATCCGGGTGGGCATTTCCGGTGTGCCGGGTGTCGGCAAGTCGACCTTTATCGAGACCTTCGGCCTCTACCTGATCAGCCAGGGGAAGAAAGTCGCGGTACTGGCGGTAGACCCCAGCTCGCCCATTGCAGGCGGTTCCATTCTCGGTGACAAGACCCGCATGGAAGAGCTGTCGCGACGCGATGAGGCTTTTATTCGCCCCTCGCCGTCCGCCGGCGCCCTGGGCGGTGTGGCGCAGAAAACCCGGGAAACCATGCTGCTGTGCGAGGCCGCAGGCTACGACGTGATCCTGGTGGAAACTGTCGGGGTCGGGCAGTCCGAGTACCAGGTTGCCGGGATGGTCGACTTCTTCATGGTGCTGATGCTGCCGGGCGGCGGTGACGAACTGCAGGGGATCAAGAAGGGCATTCTGGAACTGGCGGACGCCCTGGTGATCAACAAGGCCGACGGTGACAGCGTGATGCTCGCCAAGCAGGCCCGCCAGCACTACCTGTCCGCCATGCACCTGCTGCGCCACAGCAGCTTCTGGACGCCGCAGGTGGTCACCTGCTCGGCGCTGAAAAACCAGGGAATCGATGCGGTCTGGGGCATGATCGTGGATTACTATTTCCAGGCCCTGAAGGCGGAAGCGTTCCAGCGCAAGCGGGCGCGCCAGAACCGCGACTGGATGCGGCAATTGCTGAACGAGCTGTTGTTGCAGCGCCTGCAGCAGAATCCGCGCATCAGGTCCCTGTTGCCCGAGTTGGAGCAGGCGGTGGAGGAGGGCATTACCACCCCCTATCTGGCGGCACGACGGCTGATTGACCTGCTCTAGGTTGCGCCCAGCTGCTATGCTCAACAGCAGTATGCTAGCGGATTCACCAGTATGCGTTTCCAGCCCCTGGAAAAACTGATCAACCTGCATGATAACTACCGGCGCCAGTTTCGGTTTGACGCACTGGCGCTGTTGCTGCTGCAGCACGACGGTGAGCTGTACCTGATCGAACCCCGCTGCCCCCATCGCGAACACCCGCTCGACAGCGCCCGCATCGAGGCCGGTGTGCTGGAGTGTCCACTGCACCGCTACCTTTTCTCGCTTGCGGACGGGCGGCTCCTGCACGCCCCGGAGGAGCCCTGCCGACATCTCAGGACCTGGCCCGTAGTGTACGAGGGTAGTGAAGTGGGCCTACTGCTGCCCGACTGAGCCCATCGGTCCCCCATTCGGGATTCACCGGATCAGTGCTTTTGGCGGTTTCCATCGGTTTCTACGGCCAATATTGAAATAGAAATTTCAGTATTTTGGCATATTTCCGCCTTTAATAATGACAAAATAAATTAATAAAAGTCTGTAACACATTGGAAATAAATGAAATATAAGATATTAACCTGAAGCGATAATTTCTTTGACTGAAATAAAAACTACATATAGGATCAATCTATGAAAAATAAACCATCAAAAAAGATGCGACAAGAGGATGGTGGCGGGCTCCGCCAGCGCATCCTTGAGCACTCCGGCGAGTTGACCCGGCAGCAGCGAGTCATCGCCGATTACTTGCTCAATCACCTCTCGGAGGCACCGTTCCTGTCGATTCTGGAGATCTCCGAAGCTACCGGCACATCAGAGGCGACCGTAGTCCGTTTTGCCCAGCGCATTGGCTACAGCGGTTACGCGCGCCTGAAGATGGCGCTGGTCGAAACCCTGCGGGAGGAGCGGGCCCTGCAGGTGCCCGGTACTGCGGCTCCGCAGGGGCAAGATATTCACAAGGACGCTCTGGCGGCTGTTGCACGGCTGGCGGTACACAATATCGGGCGCACGGTGGAGGAACTGGATCGGACCCAATTCCGCGACGCGGCCACGGCCCTGTTTCGCGGCGACCATATTTTCACCTTTGGTCTGGGTATCTCTGCCCATCTGGCGGATCTCGCCGCCTATCTGTTCACCGAGCACGGCCTGCGTGCCAACAGCTTAGGAACCCGCTACACATCACCGCGGGAGCAGCTCGCTACCCTGCGGGCAACGGATGTCGTACTGGCATTCTCTTTCCCTCCCTACTCGCGAGACACTCTTGAGGTGCTGCAGGAAGCCGGGCAGCGTGGCGTGACAACGGTTGCGATTACCGACCGCGCGACAGCGCCGGCGGTTGCACTCGCCACCCATCCGCTGCTGGTATCCGCGCAGGGCATGACCTTTACCAGCACCACTGCTGCCGTAGACGTTCTGCTCAATGCCCTGATCGTGGAAATCGGCAGTCATCACAAGGATGAGGCGGTGGAGGCCCTGTCCCGTATCAATCGGATACTCGACCAGGGGAGCAATGTCGTCGATGGCGAGTGATGCGGGGAGCAATGCGTCCTCGCGGATGCCCGATACCTACCTGATTCTGGGTGCCATTGCGCTGCTGGTGTACGCTTTGAGTTTTCTGGTTGATCGCGGGGTGTTCGCGGTTGAGGAAGTGCTCCGCGATGGTCGGGTCGTTTCCCTGATTGAACCGGACAGCTTTCGCAGCGTCCCCGGTGGCGGCCTGCCGCTGTTTGCCAGCGATGGCCAGCCTGGCTTGTTCAACGCGCTGTATGAGGGGCTGGTGTCTGGCAGTCGCAGCGGCGGCGCGGTGGGCATCATTGCCTTTATTCTGATTACCGGCGGTGCCTTCGGCGTGGTGATGGCTACCGGTGCTATAGATCGCGGCATCGGCCGGGTTGCCGGACTGTGTGGTGACAACAGCAAGCTGCTCCTGAGCAGCCTGTTCCTGGTGTTTTCCTTGAGCGGTGCGGTGTTTGGCATGGGCGAGGAGGTAGCCCCTTTTGTGCTGATGCTGCTGCCGGTTATGCGGCGCCTGGGCTATGGCGGTGTGACCACCGTGATGGTGACCTATGTCGCGACCCAGATTGGCTTTGCCACCTCCTGGATGAATCCGTTCAGCCTTGCCATCGCCCAGGGTATCGCGGATCTGCCGCTACTCAGTGGCATGGAATTCCGCCTTGGTCTGTGGGCCGTGTTTACCGCGAGTGGCCTCCTGCTGACCCTGCGCTATGCCGCCCGCCACCGGGCCAAACCGGAACTGCGGCTGGCTGTGACCGCGGACAATGTCGATGTGCCCCTCCAGCGTGGTGATCGCTGGGTTCTCGCGGCCCTGTTCCTGACCATCGCCTGGCTGATCTGGGGCGTGGTCGCCGCCGGCTACTACCTGCCCGAGATCGCAACCCAGTTCGCGGTGCTGGGTATTCTCGCCGGCGCACTCGGCTGTCTCTTTCGACTCAACGATCTCACCGCCAACGCCGCTGTGGAGGCGTTTCGCCGCGGCGCCATGGAGCTGCTGCCGGCGGCGATGGTGGTCGGTTTTGCCCGCGGCATGGTGTTCTTGCTCGGTGGCGACGACCCGACCGCGCCGAGCCTGCTGAATACCTTTCTACACCACGCCAGTTCGGCGCTCGACGGGCTGCCGGCAATGCTAGCAGCCTGGCTGATGCTGCTCGGCCAGGGCCTGTTCAATTTCTTCGTCAGCTCCGGGTCGGGCCAGGCGGCATTGACCATGCCGCTGATGGCACCGCTGGCCGACCTGGTGGGCGTCAGCCGCCAGATCGCCGTGCTGGCCTTCCAGCTGGGGGACGGGCTGACCAACATCGCGGTGCCGACCTCGGCAGGGCTCATGGCCAGCCTCGGCGCCGCGCGCGTGGACTGGTTGCAGTGGCTGCGAGCGAGCGCAGTGTTTCTCTTGGTGCTGCTAGTGCTGGCGAGCGTGGCAATCCTCGTTGCCAGCGCCATTGGCTACCAGTAGCGATTCCGGTTTGGAGATTTGATGCTTACTCTGATTGACAACGCTTTGGTTCACGCACCCCGGCCGCTGGGCCTGCAGCAGGTACTGGTCGCCGACGGGCGCATCGCCGCGGTTGCCACGCAGATTGATCTTCAGGGTGCAGCGGTGCGGCGCCTTGACGCCGGCGGTCGCTGGCTGCTGCCCGGCTTCGTCGACCTGCTGACCCACCCCTGCGGCGGCGGTGGTGAGGGCGGCTTTGGCAACCGCACCGCCGAGGTGTCGCTGGCGGACTTTGTCCGCGCCGGGGTCACCTGCCCCATCGGCGCGCTGGGGACCGATGCCCTGGGCCGCAGTCTGGAGGTGCTGTATGCCAGCGTCATGGCACTGCGCGTCCGCGGACTGGATGCCTACATGTACAGCGGTTCCTACCGGGTGCCGCCGGTCACCCTGACCGGGGATGTGGCCCGGGACCTGGTCTTGATCGAGCCGGTGATCGGCGTCGGCGAGGTTGCCATCGCTGATCACCGCGGCACCCAGCCCAGCCCGGCGGAGCTGCGTCGCCTGGCGTCGGAAAGCCGCCTCGGCGCGACCATTGCCGGCAAGCGGGGCGCGGTACTGGTGCATGTGGGCGAGGGCGAACAGCGTCTTGGCCCCCTGCGTGCGGCGCTGGCGGACTCGGCCCTGCCGGCGAACAGTTTCATTCCAACCCACTGCAACCGAAATCAGGCACTGTTGCTGGAAGCGTTTGACCTTGCTCGCCACGGGGCCACGATCGACTTTACCGCGTCGACCACCCCGGAATTTATCGCTGCCGGGGAAGTGCCGGCACTGGACGCCCTGCTGCAGGCCCTGGAGGCCGGCGTGGATCCCGCCTGCATCACCCTGTCTTCGGACGCCGGCGGATCCCTGCCCCTGTACCGGGCCGGTGAGCTGTGCGGATTGCAGCAGGCTGGACCGGGGGCACTGCTGGCGCTGCTGCGCGAGGCGCTGCGGCGTGGCGTGACTGATCCTGAGCCGGTGCTGGCGGCCATGACCTCGAATCCCGCCCGCGCTCTGGGCCTTGCGCGCAAGGGCTGTATTGCCCCCGGCGCGGACGCCGACCTGCTGCTGTTCGACCCCGCAACCGGGCGCCTCGACGATGTCATGTGCCGGGGCCAGTGGTTGCTGCGTGACAACGACCTCACCGTGACTCCCATTACCGTTCAATCCTGACTTTCCGGAGAGCCTACCCATGCAACGCACACCTAGACACCTGAGTCCGCGCCCTCTCGCCATCGCCTGCAGTCTTGCCGCCGCGGCGCTGAGCCTGCCAGCCACAGCCCAGTCCGGGGCACCAGCGCTGGAAGAGGTGCTGGTCACCGGCACCCACATCAAGGGTCTGGACCTGAAAGGCGCGGTACAGGCCATACAGATCAACCGCGAGGATATTCTCACCTCCGGGGCGGAGAGTATCGGTGAACTGATGCAGGACCTGACCGTCACCGGTGGCGGCACCGGCACCTTCTCCACCTCTACCGCGGGCGCGCTTTCCGGGGACACCCCGGTGGGTGCTTCCTCGGTGTCCCTGCGCGGTCTCGGCACCGGCTCAACCCTGACCCTGATCAACGGCCGCCGTGCCTCTGTCAGCGCCTTCGCCAACGGCCAGGCTTCGTTTATCGACATCAACTCGATCCCCGCCGCGGCCATTGAGCGGATCGAGATCCTGCCCAACGGCGCCTCCGCCACCTACGGCGCCGACGCTGTTGCGGGGGTGGTGAACTACGTGCTGCGTCGGGATTACGAGGGCATCGAGATTTCCGGTTCCTACGGCGACTCCTGGGAAAGCACCGATGACAGCCGGCGCAATCTCAATCTGCTGGCGGGCGCCGGCAACGAGCGCCATCACCTGATGGCGCTGGTGGACTACTATGACCGCTCCGCGACTTTCGCCCGCGACCGCGCGGTCAGCCGTGACTCGGTGCGACCCAGCCAGCAAGGGTTCTTCCCCTCATTCAATGATCTGTTTTTTACCTTCTTCGACCAGACAGA
>NZ_JAVKCQ010000164.1:0-44634 GCF_040222615.1 Haliea sp. | reverse complement strand
CTCGACCTTCCAGTTCAACAACGTTACTCTTTACCATGGTGGCGTATCCCTTTGGCTGATTGGTTGTTTGGCGATAACAAATCAACCAGATACGCCGCCTTTTTTCAAACCCTCAAACACCACTTTCGGTTATAACTCGCGACCAGAGAACCTGATCCTGCGCAGTTCGAACAAGCAGAATCGGAGACCACGGAACAGGCGGCACAGCCGGAGTCAAACGTCCACGAGGAACAAGCCGCAGCAACCGCGACAGACGCCCAACTGGAAGCCTGGCTCAAATTGATACAACAGGCGCTCGCTACTGCGCGTCAGCTTTCGACACTGGTGCAGCTCGAGTTCAGACTTGCCGTGGCTGACGGTCAGCGCTTGTTGTGGGTACTCCTGGCCATGGTCCCGCTGGTTATCCTGGCGTGGCTTGGGCTGTCTGTCTTGTTCGCGTGGCTGGTTTTCATCGCCAGCGGCAAAGTGGCGCTGGCCATGATCGGGTTTGTGCTGGTACAGCTCATGGCGCTACTCCTGCTCTGGAGGGCTGCGCGTATTTTCCAGCGCAGCCTGGGACTGCCAGCCACCAGGCGCCAGCTAAGGGCGATGACCGCAACAGGTGACAATAATGGGACGAGGACAACACATTCTTGAGCTGCAAATTGCAGAGGCTGAGCTTGTATCGCAACGACAGCTGCTGCAGCAACGTGCGGCGCGACAGATTGATCACTTGCGTGCGCAGAATCCCCTCTGGCTGATTGGCAGCGGATTCCTCGCAGGTGTTCTGGTACAGCAGCTCGACGTGTTACTGGGAGAGGTCGGCACGAAATCGTCATTGAAGATCATGGCGCAGTTCTGGCCACTGCTAGCGGCCAGAAAAACGGCCGTCATGGCCTCCAGCTGTGGCACGCCGTGAACAGGTCGGTATCACCCGAGCGCGAACCAGCTGCGACAGAGCGCGCAGCCAATGGCTCACCGAAATCATCGCTGGCGTTTCGCTGCCTGCTGACGCTGGCGCTGCTGTACACTCTTTATTTCGCCAGGTCACTGCTAATACCCTTCGTTGTGGCGCTACTTTTCGCACTGCTGCTCAGCCCCTTGGTCAAACTGTGCAAGCGTTTCTACATTCCCCGCACACTCTCGGCGGTACTGCTTCTGAGCCTGATTGGAGGTCCACTGGTTCTACTTGCCAGCCAGCTCGCTGAGCCAACGCAGCGCTGGGCCAAAGCCATTCCGGAGCTGACGGAACAACTCACGCAACGGGTCGATGAACTGACCAACTCCCTTACACCGGAACCCGAACCCGTGCCCGCACCCGAAGCCAGAGGCTTCACATTCTTCGGCCTGTTCGGAGACAGCGGCGATGCTGACGCAGACGAGACCGGCTCCCGCGGAGCTGAGGAAAAAGACGATAATCGGGTGAGCGAAAAAATAAAGCAGAGCGGGCTGGAGCTGATTTTGACCATGCTCGCGAGTACGCCGGTGATGATCGCGCAACTGCTGATGACAGTGATGTTGATTCTTTTCCTGCTGGTGTTCGGCCCCGGCCTGTTCGTCAGCTTCGTGAACGTCTTCCCCCGGATACAGGACAAGCGCCGAAGTATCGCCCTGGTGCGGACCATACAGGTCGCCCTGTCGCGGTATATAGTAACCATCAGCATCATCAACGCCTGCCTCGGCCTCACCACCGCCGCCGCGCTGAGGCTACTCGGCGTCCAGGATGCCTTGCTGTGGGGTGTACTGGTGGGAATGTTGAACTTCGCGCCTTATGTTGGCCCGCTGCTCGGGGTGATCATTCTTTTGCTCGTCGGCATTGTCCAGTATGGCGCCGTAGCCGGGGCTACGGTGCCGGCGCTGGTGTATTTCAGTATCAACCTGCTCGAGGCACAATTCGTCACGCCACTGATTCTTGGCCGCAACATGCGGCTCAACCCCCTGGTGATTATTGTGTGGCTTTTGATTTGGGGTTGGCTGTGGGGCGCAATGGGTGCACTGCTGGCAATGCCGCTGCTGGTTTGTCTCAAAATCGCAGCCGACCAAAGCAAACTGCTCGAAAACTGGGTGCAACTTGTCGAAACTCGCCCCTGACAGACACGCACTTCCATCACCTGTGGCCGTGATGAAACTGGATGAATGCCTTTGGCGAAGGCAGCGTCCGGTCCAGCGAGGCAATGCCAGTCTCCGGCTTCATGGTTTTGGCAGGCAGCTGAAAAAAGAGCATGATTTTTGCGCTACCGGTGACTCTGGCACGGGTGCGATATTGGAGCTGTTTTTAGCAGAACTCGGGGCAAGATACGTTCAGGGTTTTACTTTGCTTATGCTTTTGAGGCAAATATAATAAGCGCGTGTTTTCAGTCAGGGGCAATATATGAAAGAAAAGAATTCAGTATTCAGTGCTTACGCAAAATCCAAGGCCAAAACCAGTGCCGAGGCGCGCCGCCTGTCGATAGCGGAACTTGAAAAACTCATTGCCAACCTGAATGCCAGTCTTGCCACCGAGAAAGCAAAACTGAAAAAGAAGGAATCACAGGATCGCCTGGCGACCATTCAAAAGGTCAACGATCTTCTCGCCGAGAGCGGTTTGAAACCCGAAGACTTGAAGAAAGCCCCGCGCAAGGCCGGCGCCAAAAGGAAGGCTAGCGCAAAGCGCGCCAAGAAAGCCAGAATACCGCCCCGCTACCGGCTGGAAATTGATGGCAGGGAATACCTGTGGTCTGGTCGCGGCCGCACCCCAAGGGTTTTCCGGGAATATTTTGACGCAGGCAACAGCCGCGAAAGCTGCGAAATCGTTGACTGACCCCGCCTGGATATTCCCAGCGTCCCCACTGCGATCGACATCCTCTACCGGGATGACTCGATCGTAGCGATTAACAAGCCCGGCGGCCTGCTTGTACACCGCAGCCCTGTGGATCGACATGAAACCCGCTTTGCCCTGCAGCTGTTGCGCGATCAGCTGGGGCGGCGGGTCTACCCTGTGCATCGTCTGGACAAGCCAACCTCGGGCCTGCTGCTGTTCGCTCTGGACCCCACTACCGCCCAAATCCTTGCAGCCCAGTTTGCCGACCGCAGCGTGGAAAAAGCCTACCTCGCAATCGTTCGCGGATGGTGCCCGGAGCAGGGACGCATAGACCACCCGCTACGAGAACAACCCGATGCGGCGGATACGGCCGCTCACCGGGGAGCACCGAAAGTACAGGCGGCGGTTACCGACTATCAACGTCTGGCTTGTGTCGAGCTGGATGTCGCGGTGGATCGCTACCCGCGAACGCGCTATAGCCTGGTGCTACTGCGCCCGCTAACCGGACGCAGACACCAGCTGCGCCGTCACATGAAGCACATAAGCCACCCGATCATCGGCGATGCCAACCACGGCAAGGGCGTGCACAACCGCTTTTTCCAGCAGGCTCTGGGCTGCGATAGATTGCTGCTGGCAAGCGTTGCGGCCCGATTCACACACCCCCACACCGGGCAGCGACTGCACCTCAGAGCGCCACCTGGCGCTGAGTTCGATTCCCTGGCAGCCCGGTTTGGTTGGACAGCGGAGCTGGAGCCTTTCAGCGCAAGAACGCCCGACTGACCGTTTTGTCCGACGCCCCTTGCGCGCGCATCGACCGGGACGATGGTCCCGGACGCGGGAAGCAGCATGCTCACTTCCCGCGCAGAGATTCCATCATGGTCATTTCCGCCTCGCTGTAATACGCTAGACCCATATGAATATTCTCCGGGGCAGGCGAAAGTGACCCGGCGGCAAGGGGGACAATCAGGTGCGATCGTGCAATATGGGCGGCGATTCCGCTGTCATCGCAGACCAGGCTCCCGACACGGCATGAGCCCGGACCAGGTCCGCAGGGCGACGTCGAGGCTTACCCTGACCTACTTCACAGTAGGAGCTGTATGGATCCTGCTGTCTGATCGTGTGCTGCTGCTCCTCGCTCCCAACGCTACCGCAACGGGTATCTCGGCGTTGCAAACCTGGAAGGGTTGGCTCTTCGTCCTCCTCACCAGCCTGCTGCTGAGCCTGCTTGTCCGCCGCGCACTGGAACGCCAGGCCGCTATCCAGACCGCACTGAATCAGGTCCAGCTGGACCATCTGCAGCGACTGGCAAGACTGGAGGTTGGAATCTATGAGACCGACCCGGAGGGTCAGCTGCAGTACGCCAACCAGGCAGCCGAGCAACTTGCCGGACTGCGCCGCGGCGACGACCGCGGCGACCGGTATTTCCGGCAACTGCCCTCGGCCCAATACCGCGAGGATATACACCACAGGTGGCGTACCGCCCTGGCGGAGAAGACCCGTTTTCTCGCCCAGTACCCCGTGCAAAAGCGCGGCGAACATACCACCCGCTGGCTCGTGGACAGTGCGCTTCCCCGCTACCAACAGGGAATCTACTGTGGCTACGAAGGCACCCTGACCGATATAACCGGGCTGCAGGAGGCCCGGGAGTATGGCAGGTCTCTGGAGCATCGGCTGCAATTGACCCTTGCCGCCAGTCCCACCATTACCTACACGATAGAGGTCGAGGGCGACCGCCATCGCGTGGCCTGGGTGAGCGAGAATGTGCAGCGCATCCTGCAGGTGGAGGCAAATGCGATTGTCGGCAGCAACTGGTGGCAGGAGAATATCCACCCGGATGACCTGCCTGTCGCCCGTGAACTGCTGGCGCAGCTGCGGGACGGAAGCCGGAGCGAGGTATCCAATGTGCTGCGGGTGGCTGATGGCAGTGGCCAGCTGCGCTGGATCCGCAACACGTCACGCTACCTGGCGCTCCCGGCCGGAGAACAGGGTGCAGTCCATATTGTCGGTTGCTGGGTGGATATTACCGAGTCGCGGCAGGAGCAGGAGCGCCGCGATCTCCATGCCGCCGCGATCGCCGGGCTGTCGGAAGGCGTGCTTATCGTCGACCAGGATCACAACATACTGTCCTGCAATGATGCTTTCGCGGAAATATGCGGTCGGCGCGAGCAGGACCTGCACGGGCAGATGATCGATGCGCTGGACGGCGACGGTGTCAATACCGGTTTTCGCAATGTTATGGACATGCTGGACAAACAGGGGCAGTGGCACGGGGAGATTGCTTTTCATCACCCCGCTGGGTACGAGATCCCACTGGCAGTCACCGCCAGCGTGGTTCCCAGCACGGTGTCGGATGGTCACAAGCGGGTGCTGATTTGTCGCGATGTCAGCCAGGAAAAACGCTTCAGGGAGGACCTGGTGCACCTGGCACACTACGATGCTTTGACCAACCTTCCCAACCGACTACTGCTGATCTCGCGTCTGGAGCACGCCATTGAGCGCGCTCGTCGCAATCAGCAACAGCTGGCCGTGTTGTTTCTGGATCTCGACGACTTCAAGACCGTCAATGACAGCTATGGCCACGTCATCGGTGATGAAGTTCTGGTGGAGGTGGCGCAGCGACTGCAGCTTGGTGTGCGCAAGTCAGACACCCTGGCGCGGCTTGGCGGTGACGAGTTCGTTTGCCTGATGGAAGATATGGAATCCACCGAGGCAGTTGCGCAAAAAGCCAATGACCTCATCGCCTCGATCACCAGCCCTTACACTCTCTCCAACGGCCGCGAGTTCTTTCCCGAGTGCTGCATCGGAATCAGCGTGTTTCCCGAAAACGGCGAGACCTGGGAGGAACTCCTGCGCAGTGCAGACACGGCAATGTACCGGGCCAAGAGCCTGGGCAACAGCCGGTTCTGCTTCTTCACCGAGGACCTCGGGATTTCCGCGGTGGAGCGCATGGATACGATCACCCGGCTGCGCCTCGGCATCCAGCGGAACCAGCTGCTGCTGCACTACCAGCCACAATTTTGCATGGAGAGTGGCCGCATTATCGGCGCGGAAGCGCTGGTGCGCTGGGAACAACCGGATATCGGCCTGATACCGCCTGCGCGCTTCATCCCCCTGGCCGAAAGCTCCGGGCTGATCAACGACATAGGGGCGTGGGTCATCGACGCGGTCGGTCGTCAGATAAGAAACTGGCGCGACGATGGACTGGCCACCATCCCTGTCTGCATCAATGTCGCAGCCCGCCAGTTCCAGGACCAGAACCTGGTCACCCTGACGCGGAACATGTTGCACAAATACGAACTGGACACCGCCGATATCGGTCTCGAGATTACCGAGTCAGCCCTCATGGCCCACCCCCAGGAAGTGGTCCAAACCCTTGATGAGTTGCATGCCATGGGCCTGCAAATTGCGCTGGACGACTTCGGAACCGGCTTCTGCAGCTTTGCCTACCTGACCAGCATGCCCATCGACGTACTCAAGATCGACAAACACTTTGTCGACGATATCGGCTGCTCGGACAAAGGCAACCAGATTGTCCACGCCATGCTGGAACTCGCCGCCAACCTGGGCATGAAAACAATTGCCGAAGGGGTGGAGACCCAACCCCAAAGCGACTTTCTGCGCCACAACGGCTGCGACGCGATCCAGGGGTACCTGGTGGCCAGGGCCATGCCGGAAGTGGAGTTCCGGGAGTTACTGCAGCAGCGAAGCTGAACCGGCGACAAAAAAGCCGCCCTCGGGGGGCGGCTGCAGCGGGTCATGCCCGTATCCAGACCGGCTTCAGTGATTCAGCATCACCGTGTCGATTCCCTCAAAGCCGCCCAGGTGCAGGGCGAGGCCATTCCGATCCTGGAAGCGCACCGCATCGCCCTCCACCAGGCAGCTGACGACCAGCCTCTCGCCCTCCGCGGGCACCACCATAATACGCATCTCATCGGGGCCTTTGCGACGCTTGATTCCGATCAGCTTGCTGCGCGCACTGTCTCCCAGAGCCGCCTCAATACCGGCCTTGCACAACACGAGACCGCGGCTGTCATCCCGCGCCGCCAGGGACGCCAAAGAAGTAGAAGCCAGAACCATACCCATAATCATTGCTGTCAACGTTTTCATAAAATTCCCTCCTTCAGGGTTATGGGACCTATCTTACACCTACCCATTTTTAGCGGAACTGCCCGATATTGCTCTATAGCGCTGCATTTTTGGGCAGGATGGCGAGTCACCGGCTGCCGCCGCAGGCATGGTTGTGTTGTACACTGCCAGCTTCATTCGCGTGCAGGAACAGACCATGAAACGCCTGGCTTCACTTACCTTGCAGGGACTGGTGGCAGTTCTACCGGTGGGCCTGACTGTGTACCTGATCTACTGGCTGCTGCTGACCATGGAGAGTATCGCGGGGACTGCCCTGCGTACGCTGCTGCCTCGGGACTGGTATTTCACGGGCCTGGGATTGCTGTCAGCGCTGATGCTGTTGGCACTGGTTGGCCTGCTGGTCAATGCCTACGCAATCCGCCATCTGCTCCGGCTCGGCGATACGTTGCTCAGCAGCATCCCGCTGGTGAAGTCCGTGCACGGGGCCATCCAGGATGTATTGCGCGCCTTCAGCATCGTGGACAAAAAGCAGGCGGACTCGGTGGTGCTGGTGGAATTGCAGGAGAACATGCGCCTGATAGGGTTCGTGACCGCCCGGTTTCCGCCGGGGAAATTGCGGGGCGCACATGGAGAAAACATCGTCGGCGTGTATCTGCCGATGAGCTACCAGCTGGGTGGCTACACCGTCTATCTCCCTGCGGAGAATTTGCAGCGCCTGGATATCAGCGTTGAGGAAGCCATGCGTATCGCTGTGACAGGGGGTATCCAGAGTCCAGGCAGTGATTGAACCTGCCGACGTTCAGCGCGTATCCAGCTGCGGGGCCACCTTGGCGAACTCTTCGGCGATCACCTCGCGCAACCGGCGCAAACGGGCGCTCAAACGCAGGTCGCGGTGGGTGAGCACCCAGATGTTGGTACTGTGCACTGTGGAGGCTCCCGGCACTTTAACCAGGTCCCGCTGGCCGTAGGCCAGAAAACACGGCATGAACACCAGGCCCATACGACACCTGGCCGCCATTTGCATCAGACTGAGGTCGCTGATCGAGTGGCGCACGGGGAGATCCGGGTGCTGGGTCTGCTGCAGCCAGGTCTCGCGCTGCCCCGCCGGATAACGACCGACCCAGGACAGGTGGGAAACATCACCGGGGTCGTCCGTGCGCAGCAGATCGCGATGGACATAGGTCGAGGCACTGAGCGGGCAGAGCAGGCGGCCAATAAGGTAGTCTGGCGGCTTGCTGGCCGCCGGCATTACGCGGATAGCGATATCGGCCTCCCGCCGGCTCAGGTCCAGCGGGATGCCGCCTGGCACCAGCTCCAGCTCTATCCCGGGGTACTCTTCCGCGAATCGGGCCAGCCGCGCCATGAGGAATTCCACCCGGTCCGGCATGGTCAGGCGGATGCTGCCTTCCAGGTCCTGATCGGCCCCGGTGATCCGGCGCTCAGCGGCCAGCGCCAATTCCTCGATATGCTCCGCCGTCGGCAACAGGGCTTCCGCCGCTGCCGTCATCCGGTAACCATCGGGTGTCCGATCAAACAGCTGTGCTCGAAGCGCACGCTCCAGCTCGTCGAGGCGGCGGGTAATCGTGGAATTACTGACCTTGAGCTCCTGGGCAGCGCCTCGCGCGGAACCACGCCGCGCCAGCGCCAGCAGGACTTTCATATCATCCCAGTCCATGGTGTTCCCCCCGAAAACAGGCTGAACCCTCTGACCCGGCTACCGGTCAGGCATAGAATGCCGCAATGCGGGCGATGAACTGCGGCAGCTGATTCGCTGGCAGTTCATTGATTCCCGCGGCCGCGGCGCGACCTCCGCCCGTGGGAAACTCCCGACACAGGACATCCGCACCGGACTTGTTGTTGAGTGGTGCGCGCACGCTGACGAGATAGTTGCCATCCTGCCGGAGGGTCACTACCGCATGGGCACGGACCGGATCGCTGTTGGCCAGGTCGTTGCCGAACACGCCACTCACCCGCCGCGCCCAGGCGGCATCAGGCAGCAGGTACACCGCCGCTGCTGCGTCCCGGTACTCGGGCGCGAGAGCAGCCGCCGCTGCCATATCCTCCCGGTAGCCAGTCTCAAGACGCTCGAAGTGTGCCCGCCCTTCGGCCATGAACGCAAACGGGTCGTCAAACTGGCTCAGCAGGCGATAGAGGTCCGCCGGTGCAAAATGCAAATCCTCGAGGGATGGCCCGTAGCCGTTATAGTTGATGTAAATACCCAGCTGCTCCAGCTGCAGCAACTGCGTTTCGCCGAGCCCCAGCGGCCGCGCCAGGCGCAGCGCGCTGTCCCGAAGGTTGTCGCCAAAGGCACCCGCCGCGGCCCAGGCCGGGAAAGCACCGTGGAGATGGCCGTTAACCAGCAGGCTGGTACAGACATCCGGGGCGGGATTGATCAGGGTTTTCAGTCGCGCGTCCCGGGGAATCTCACCGGCAAAGTGGTGGTCGCAGTAGAACACATCCGCACCCGCCTCAAGCAGGCGCTCCAGATCGCTCCGATTCTTGTCCAGGGACACATCCAGCACCGTGACCTGAGAGCCCTGCCCGGCTTTCACCTGCCGCAGCAGGGAAATATCCCGTTTGACCCCGGTCACCAGCACCGCATCGCGGGGCTGGGCCCGACGCAACTGCACCAGCGCGCAGATTCCGTCGGCGTCGCCGTTGAAGACGTCGTAGTGTTGCATTCGATAACCTTAGTAGAGAACCTCAGGATTTTTCCGGGAACAGCTCCTGGACGTTGGAGAGACCGACAACGACCGAGCCGATCTTGGGTTTCGGCTTGGACTTGGTCAGCAGGGGCCGACCGGCCAAACCCTGCTTGCGCCAGACGTGGTCGTAACGCACCTCGTGACTATTGAAACCGCTGACCACCGCGTTGAGCACTTCGGTAATACCCGCGCAATCCATGCTGTCGCAATGCTGTTTCAGCTCGGTCAGCATGCGGTGGATCTGGCCGTAGGACAGGCACTCCTCTTCGGCGCGCATGATCATGGGGTGGCCGGTTCCAGTGACGTTACTGCCCAACAGCAGCTCCTCACGCAATTTTTCACCCGGGCGCAAACCAATGAACTCAATCTGTATATGATCATGGGCGTGACTGTCGTGCTGCATCTCATACCCACTCAGGCGGATCATGCGCCGCGCCAGGTCAACGATACGCACCGGCTCGCCCATGTCCAGCACGAACACATCGCCGCCGGTACCCATGGCTCCAGCCTGCAGTACCAGCTGAGCCGCTTCCTGTATGGTCATGAAGTAGCGCGAAACCTCCGGATGGGTGACCGTCACCGGGCCGCCGCATTCAATCTGCTCCCGAAACAGCGGCACAACCGAGCCAGAGGAGCCGAGCACATTGCCAAACCTGACCATGCAGAAACGGGTGCGGGTCTCCCGCTGCGCCAGGCCCTGCAGCACCATCTCCGCAAAACGCTTGGAAGCCCCCATGATGTTGGTGGGGCGCACCGCCTTGTCCGTAGACACCAGCACAAAGGTTTCCACGCCGGCCTTGCGTGCGGCCTCGGCGGCGAACCAGGTGCCGAACACGTTGTTGGCCACGCCCTCCGCGACGTTGTACTCCACCATCGGAACATGTTTGTAGGCTGCCGCATGGTAGACCGTCTGCACGGCGAAAGTACGGTAAACAGTCTCCAGGCGCCGCTGGTCCTGCACCGAACCGAGCAGCGCAACAATCTCCACATTGGAGCCCACGGCCTGCCCGATGTCGCGCAGCTCGCGCTCCACGCTGTAGAGCGCGTACTCGGAATTGTCCAGCAACACCAGCTCCCGGGGACCGGAAGTCAGAATCTGGCGGCAGAGCTCAGAGCCAATCGAGCCGCCGGCGCCGGTTACCATCACCACCTTGTCGGTGATGCAGCGGTCAATCAGCTCCGGGTGGGGCGGCACGGGGTCGCGTCCGAGCAGGTCATCAAGGTCGATATCCTGGATCTGGTTGACGCTGGCACGACCGGCCACCAGCTCACTGATCTTGGGCACCGTACGCACATGCACGGGCAGACCGACCAGGGAATTGATGATCTCCCGCCGCCGCTCGGATGACGCAGAGGGTATGGCCAGCAGAACCTGGGTGATGTTGTGCTCGCCGATGAGGCGCTTGATCTCTTCGGGCCTGGCCACCTGCAGGCCGTTGATTACCGAGTGCTGCAACCGCGGATCGTCGTCCACGAACACCACGGCGCGGTACTGGTCGCCGTGGTGCAGCGCAGTCAACAGCTGGCGCCCGGAATCACCGGCGCCGTAGATAATAACGTTGCGCGACAGGGATCTCAGCTTCGCCTGGTAGTAGGCGCGCACAGTGAGGCGTGTGCCACCGATCAGCAGGAGAGCGATAACCCAGTAGAAAAACGGCATGGCACGCGGGACGTCTGCCTGCAGCAGAAACACGGTGGACGCCAGGATCAGGGTCGAGTAGGTCACCGCGGTAATAACCGCCCAGATCGCCTGCTGCCCCATGAAGCGGATTACCGCCCGATAGAGGCCAAGCCGCAAGAAGATAATTGCGCTGATGACAATGGTCACGGCAGCGCACAGGAGCTCGATGGCACCCGGGGCAAAGTGGCTGTCGCTGTAGCGCAACGCAACTGCGCCCCACATGGCGGCGCTGACAAACACCATATCGAGCGCCAGCAGCAGCGCCTGCTTGATATTGCGGGGAAGTTCTACGAGTTTTTCCAGAGCATCACGTACGGTTCCCATCACCCGGGAAATCGCTTGCAGCACACCATCGCCAAGCCGATTCAGCAAATTTCCTCCCACTTCGGATGGTCGTGACAGGCCCGTTTGCAACCGGATTTTCTGGTCCAGGCCCCGATGCACAATACTACGGCAAAGCCCTCAATTTGACCATGCCAAGCAAAAGCGGAAGATATGCCAAAATTACCAAGAAAAGCTGGAATTCCGGCCAGCGCCAGATCGTCCACGCCAGAGGAAACAACCACGCTGCATTGAGCGCAATGAGCAAAAAGTCGACCGCCCGATGCGAACCCCAGTGCCTGCCCAGGCGCTGATAGGCATGCTCGTTGTGCGCCTCCAGTAATCGCTCACCCCGCCACCATCGAGCCAGCAGGGTACAACTGGCATCGGAGATGAATCCAGCCAGCAGAACCAGCCAGCAGCCCAGCGGCAGTGCGCCAGAGCCGGCGCCGTAGACGGCGAGGCCACCAAGCAGGAAGCCGAGCGGGATACTGCCGGCATCGCCCATGAACAGCCGCGCGGGTGGCCAGTTCCAGGCCAGGAATCCCAGCTGGCACCCGGCCAGCAAGGCACAGAACAGTGCGAACACCGGATCACCGCCGAAAAAAGCCAGCAGAGCGGCACTGCCCGCGGCGAGCAAGCACTGCAGAGACGCCAGACCGTCCATCCCGTCCATGAAGTTGTAGAGATTCAACAACCACAGCAGGCCCGCGAGCAGTGCCGGCCACATCAGCCAGCCGGGGATTGGCGCAAACGCGATGAGATCCGGCCCCAGGCCCCAGAGCAGCGCGGCACAGCAAGCCGCATAGATTCCCAGCCGCAAACGAGCCGGAAGGTTAAAGCGATCGTCGGCCAGGCCCACCAGCATCAGCACCGGGGAGAGGATCAGCAGCCACCAGTATGGCGCCGACCAGGTGACCCCGCCGCCGCCGGCAACGGCAACCGACAGTACCAGGGCAAGGATAATACCCACGCCGCCGCCACTGGGGGTTGCCCGGGTGTGCGAGCTGCGATGCCCGGGGTGGTCCAGCAACGCCCCGCGCCGCGCCAATCGCAGCCAGAGGCCGCACAACAGGACCGCGGCCAGTGGCGCGACAAGGATTGCCGGGATCATCGCGCCGCTACCGGGCGTGCGACCATCGCGGGAGCCACGCTGGCGAGGGTCTGGCGGGGCCGCCACCGGGTTTCCCGCAGCAGGGCATGATTGTCATACCGCTCAGCGCCGAACAGCTTGCCAAAACTGCTGCCCGGCGGCTGGCGCCGCAGAATATCCAGCACCGCGGCCAGGACCCGCCAGCACCAGGCGGGCAACTGGCGCTCGCCACTGCGCCCCAGGGCCTCGCGCAACAACACATACACCTGACGCGTGGTGTACGCCTCCCCATCGGTGATTATCCAGGTGTGCACCCCCTGCTGCACCTCCTGCGGCAGCAGCAGCAACAGCTCCGCGAGATCCTGGTTACTGACCATGGAGCGGGCACCCCCCTCGGGCGGCAGCGGTAAACCCCAGCGGGCTGCCCGCAGCAGCCACTGCAGGTTGCCACGGGGACAGGGACCATAGACCAGCGCGGGTCGCAGGATTACCACGGTCATGGCGCTGCCCGCAAACTGTTCCCGCAGTGCGCATTCAGCGCGCCACTTGGAAAGTGCATAGGCTCCCACCGGGGTAGCGACCTCGCTCTCCTGCCGGGCGGCACACCCGGCGGCAGGTCCCATTGCCTTGACGCTGCTCAGAAAGACAAACAGTCGGACTCCGGCACGCTCCGCGGCGCTGGCCAGGGCGAGGGTTGCCCGGTAGTTGATCTCCGCATACAGTTGCGCGGGAGCCTGCTGGTGGGCAATACCGGCGAGGTGGTAGACCACATCCACACCCTCCAGCAGCTCCGCGGCTACGGCGCCCTGGCGGAAGTCCACGGAGAGGGTCGCACGTCCGCCCGCGAGCGTGCCGCCACCGGCGCTCAGCGGGACAAAGGCAAGCCCCGCAGCCGACAACTGCCGACACAGTTCGCTGCCTATGTATCCTGTCGCACCGGTCACCAGCGCTTTCATACCCACCTCACCGTGAACACCTGCACCGCCGACGACATGTTGCCTGGATTCCTGTTGCCTGACTCGCTGCCCGGCCCGGCGGGCGAGCCGCGAAAGGATATGAAAAAGGGGCCTGAGGCCCCTTATGATACGGATGCCCACAGCCTATTCCAGTGTTATAACAGCACGGTTTTTGTCCAGCGTCGCCTGGCCGATGCCCTTCACATCAGCCAGCTCCTCCACGGCCCCAAAGGGGCCGTAGGTTTCCCGGTAGCGAATGATATCTTCCGCCCGGGACAGGCCAACCCCTTGCAGCCCGGCCGCCAGGCTGGCGGCGTCCGCGGTGTTGATGTTGACCGTCCGGGCCTCGCCCGCTGCGGCGACGACGGGAGGCTCAGTGGCGATTTCCGCCAGCACCGGACCGGGCGCCAGGCCCAGACCCAGGACCACGGCCAGCAACGGCGCGCAGCAGCGGAGTTTCAGCGGGCGACCGGCCAAGCCGGCCCCCGCAACAGCTTGAGGTGATTTTTCGAGGTATGTCATGGCGTAATCTCCGTTTACGAGGCGGCATCCTTGCGCATCCGTATCGGGAATCAGTGTAGCAAGCGCCAGGAGTAAACGAACGCCAATGGCCGCATTTGATGCTACGCGGGGGCGAGGCCTAGCTCGGACCGCACACGCTGCAGCGCTGCCAGCGGATCCCTGGCCCCGGTGATTGAGCGACCGATGACCAGGTAATCGGCCCCCAGCTCACGGGCGTCGGCCGGAGTGACCACCCTGCGCTGATCTCCCGGAGAATCCCCCGCCAGGCGAATCCCCGGTGTCACCAGACAAAAACCACTGCCGTGCTGGCGCCGGAGCAACGGCGCCTCCACCGCTGAGCAGACCACCCCCTGCAGCCCACAGTCGGCGGCCAGCGCGGCCAGGCGCTGCACCCGCTGCAGTGCGGTCTCGACGTAGCCCAGCTCGGCGAGGTCCTCGTCTGTCATGCTGGTCAGCACGGTGACGCCAATCAACAAGGGGGGCTGACCGTGGGATTTCAGGGCGTTGGCCGCCGCCTCCATCATCCGGCGCCCTCCGCTGGCATGCACATTGACCATCCACACCCCGAGATCGGCGGCGGCCTGCACGGCACCGGCAACGGTGTTGGGAATATCGTGGAACTTGAGGTCAAGGAATATATCGAAGCCCATGTCCTGTAGCGCGCTGACCAGACCGGGGCCGGCGCGGGTGAACAGTTCCTTGCCGATCTTCAGCCGGCACAGGTCGGGGGACAGTTGCTCGGCCAGCGCCAGTGCGGCGGCAGCCTCGGCGTAATCCAACGCCACCAGGACGGGGGAATCCATGCTCACTCTACCTTGGTCTTGGGCGGCAGCAGTCAATCGACACGGTTGCCGCGGATGGATTTGACGGTACCCCAGTGCTTGCAGCCGGGGCAGAACCAGTGCAGCTGACGCCCGGCGAAGCCGCAGTGGCTACAGCGATAGGTGGGACGTTCCGCGAGAAGGCGCTCCACCAGGCGCGCCAACAGGCTCAGGTTGTCCCTGATCTGCCCTTCAGTATTGCCCATCTGCAGGGCAATCAAGCGGGACAGGCCGCGCAATGAGGGATATTTCGCCAGTTGCTCTGACAGAAACGTGGCCGATGCCTCGACGCCGGTGCTGTCGCGGATGTCGTCGGCCACCGCCAGCACCAGGGGAGCTGCCGGATTGGCTTGCAGGCACTCCTCGAGATACTCGCGCAGGGTGTGTTCTTCGCCCAGCGCACGGTAGGCTTCCTGCAGGGTGGGAATGGTTTCGGGAATGTAGTCGGGATCCTGCTGTCCGACCTTGCGCAGGGCCTTGATGGCCTGCCGGTGATTTCCCGTCTGGCATTCCAGTTCACCCAGCATCAACGAGGCCCGCACGCAGAGCCGGTCGTGGAGCAGCGCCTGCTGCAATTCCTTGCGGGCGCTCTGGACACTGCCCTGCTTGAGCAGCTCAGCTGCCAGCTCACAGTGGTAGTGCGCCAGTGCCACTGCTACCGGTTGCCGGTTGGCACCCAGCGGAACCGGCCCTGTCTGGCTGAGCAGGGACTTGCGCGGCAACAACGCGGTCGCAACCTCAATGGCGTTGGCCCACTCACGCTGGCTCTGGAAAATTTCCAGCAGGTGGCGTTGGCTGGCCCGGCGCTGCTCCGGCGAATCCTTGACCAGGTCCAGCAGCAGGCGCTCCGCGCGATCAAACAGCCCCGCGCTGATGTAGTCCCGCGCCAGCTCGAGGTGAGCCTGGTGCACCTGCTGCCGCGGCAGGCTGGGCCGGGCCAACAGGTTCTGGTGAATACGGATGGCGCGGTCCACCTCGCCCCGCTTGCGCAGCAGGTTGCCCAGCGCGATATGCGTCTCCAGAGTCTCGGTGTTGACCTCAAGGGCGTTGATAAAGGCGTCCACCGCGCCGTCCGGACGGCCGTCCAGCAGGTAGTTCAGGCCTTTGTAATACTGCCCGGGAAGATCGGTCGTGGCGATGTGGACACTGCGCCGTCCCAGCCACCAGCCGATGCCGATCGCAACAAACAGCAGCAGGAATACCAGCAGGTCATTCACCGTTTTTGATTCCGGCGACCCGCAACCTGTCCAGCTCCAGTTTGGATTTCTCCAGCTTGCGCCGGGCAATCGCCAGGCCACCGCGCAGGCGCAGGATAATGATGCTCGAGGCCAGCAAGCCCAACACGCCACCCAGGGCCAGCGCAGCCAGCAGCCAGAGGGCCAGGCTGCGGGGAGCGAACTCGTGGACAAGGAGATCCAGGGCCACCGGCTGGTGATTCTGCAGGGCAAACAGCACGCCCACCGCCACCATCGCCAGGATCACCAGCAGGGCAATCACCTTGCGCAACACGTTCATAAGCCTGCTCCCTTTCTACACCCTGCCCTCGTTCAGAACCCGGCCTGCAGGCCCAGGTTCACCCGCTCGCGCAACTCCTTGCCGGGCTTGAAATGGGGCACGTACTTGCCCGTGAGCTCGACGGTGTCCCCGGTCTTGGGATTGCGGCCCCGGCGCGGCTCGCGGTAGTGCAGGGAAAAACTGCCAAAGCCGCGAACTTCAATACGTTCACCGGCGGCCAGCGCTTCCGACATGTGTTCGAGAATGGTTTTGACCGCCAGCTCCACATCTTTCAGCGACAGCTGGGTCTGCCGGGCGGCGATCGCCTCGATCAGTTCACTTTTGGTCATTGTACCTCCGCCCCAGCACCATTCCGGGTCTCAGCCACCGGTGCACGCCATTTTGCAATTATTGTGACGCTGCCGGGACAATAGCGCAAGTTGTTATTTTATAACGAAAAAAGGCCCACCCGAGGGTGAGCCTTTCGACGCCGCCAGAGGCGAGCCTACTTTTCCATCTGGGCCTTGATCAGGTCGCCGATAGTACCCGGGGAAGAGGACTCCTCCTGGTCCTTCAGCGACTTGACCGCGTCCTTCTCGTCGTCGAAGTCCTTGGCCTTGATGGACAGGGCCAGGCCGCGGTTCTTGCGGTCGACGGAGATGATCTTGGCTTCAACGCTGTCACCGACCTTGAACAGGCTGCGGGCGTCGTCGACCTTGTCACGGCTGATGTCGGAGGCCTTGAGGATACCCTCGACCTCGTCCGCCAGCTTGACGGTCACGGACTTCGCGTCCACCTCGATAACTTCGCCGGTGACGATGGAGCCACGATCGTTCTCCGCCACGTAGCCGGAGAAGGCGTCGTCTTCAAGCTGCTTGATGCCCAGGGAGATGCGCTCGCGCTCGGGGTCGATGGAGAGGATAACCGTCTCGATTTCATCGCCTTTCTTGTAGTTGCGCACGGCCTCTTCGCCCGCTTCGTTCCAGCTGATGTCGGACAGGTGGACCAGGCCGTCGATGTTGCCTTCCAGGCCGATGAAAATGCCGAAGTCGGTAATCGACTTGATGCTGCCGGCAATCTTGTCGCCCTTGCTGTACTGCGAGGCAAATGCGTCCCAGGGGTTCTGCTGGCACTGCTTGATACCCAGCGAGATGCGGCGACGCTCCTCGTCGATATCCAGGACCATGACCTCGACCTCATCGCCCAGCTGGACGATTTTGGAGGGATGCACGTTCTTGTTGGTCCAGTCCATCTCGGACACGTGCACCAGGCCTTCCACACCTTCCTCCAGCTCGGCGAAGCAGCCGTAGTCGGTGAGGTTGGTAACGCGCGCCTTGACGCGGCTGCCTTCGGGGTAGCGATTGGTGATTTCCACCCAGGGATCCTCGCCCAGCTGCTTGAGGCCGAGGGACACGCGATTGCGCTCGCGGTCGAACTTGAGGATCTTGACGTCGATTTCCTGGCCCACTTCGACGATCTCGGAGGGGTGCTTGATGCGCTTCCAGGCCATATCGGTAATGTGCAGCAGACCGTCGACACCGCCGAGGTCCACAAACGCACCGTAGTCGGTGAGGTTCTTGACGATGCCCTTGACGGACATGCCTTCCTGCAGTGACTCCAGCAGGGCCTCGCGCTCCACGCTGTTGGCCGCTTCCATCACCGCGCGGCGGGAAACCACCACGTTGTTGCGCTTCTGGTCAAGCTTGATGACCTTGAATTCGAGTTCCTTGTTCTCCAGGTGCGCGGTGTCGCGAACCGGGCGCACGTCGACCAGCGAGCCGGGCAGGAACGCGCGGATGGTGTTGATATCGACGGTAAAGCCACCCTTGACCTTGCCGTTGATGACACCCTTGACCACTTCGTCCGCCTCGTGCGCGGCTTCGAGTTCTTTCCAGGACTCGGCGCGCTTGGCTTTCTCGCGGGACAGCTTGGTCTCACCGAAACCGTCTTCCACGGTTTCCAGGGCGACCTGGACCTCATCGCCAATGCTCAGCGAACAATTGCCGGCGGCGTCGAGGAATTGGGCACGAGGAATCACGCCTTCAGACTTCAGGCCTGCGTGGACGGTGACCCACTCGTTATCGATGTCGATGACCACGCCGGTAACAATGCTGCCGGGCTCCATTTCGACGGTTTTCAAGCTTTCTTCAAACAGTTCAGCGAAGGATTCGCTCATTACACATTACCTGTCAGTGAGATTACGGCGGAAATCCGCCTTGCCGCGCCTCCAGCTGGCACGGGTCATCCAGTTAAACCACCCCTGTGCCACTTCTGGACCCGGCACCGGGGCAGTACTTGCAAGCCATTGTCGCCTCGGCAATCAACGGCGAGTGAGATCAGGCCAGGCCCCTCTCACGCGCCGCTGCCATTACTGCGGTGAATACATCGGCAATCGGCATGTGACTGCTGTCGATGACAATGGCGTCCTCTGCGGGGACCAGCGGGGATACGGCGCGGCCGCTGTCGCGCGCGTCCCTCTCCTCGATGTCCCGAAGAAGGCGCGGGAGACTAACATTTTCTCCCTTTTCGAGCAACTGCCGGTAGCGGCGCTGTGCCCGCTCTGCAGCGCTGGCGGTGAGGAAGATTTTCAGGGGGGCCTCGGGAAACACTACCGTGCCCATGTCGCGGCCGTCCGCCACCAGGCCCGGCGGGCGCAGGAACTCGCGCTGGCGCTGCAGCAGGGCCTCACGCACTGCGGGAATGGCCGCCACCGTGGAGGCCCCCCTCCCGCCCTCTTCGGTGCGGATTTCACGGCTGACGTCCATGCCTTTATAGATCACCCGCACCTCGCCGTTGGCATCGGTGACGAATTCGACCTGCAGGTGGCGGGCCACCTGCGTCACCGCCGGCGCATCCTCCCAGGCGATGCCCTCCAGCACGCAGGCCTGGCCGGTCACGCGATAGAGCGCGCCACTGTCGAGAAAATGCCAGCGCAGGGAATCCGCCAGCAGATGACTGAGCGTGCCCTTGCCGGCGCCGCTGGGGCCGTCCACCGTGATCACCGGCACTGCAGGCATCAATCGACCCGGGCCGAGATCTGCAGACCCAAGCCCCGGGCGAGGGCATCAAAACCCGGAAACGAGGTGCCCACATGGTCGCAGTCGAGGATGCGGATCTCGGCGCTGGCGCGCAGGGCCGCGACGGCGAATGACATGGCGATCCGGTGATCGTGGTAGGTGTGGATGACCCCGCCCCCGAGGACCCCGCCTTCTATGATGATCCCGTCCTCCAGCACCTCATTGTGCACGCCGAGCGTGGTCAGGCCCTCTGCCATGGCAGCAATGCGGTCGCTCTCCTTGACCCGCAGCTCCTCGGCGCCACGCAGCACGGTGCGGCCACTGGCGCAGGCAGCGGCGATGAACAGGGCCGGGAACTCGTCAATGGCCAGGTGCACCTGGTCGCGGGGAATCTCGATACCGTGCAGCGGCGCATACCGTACATGGATATCGGCGACCGGCTCCCCCCCGACCTCGCGGTGGTTCTTGAGGGTTATATCGGCACCCATCAGGCGCAGGATATTGATTACCCCGATGCGGGTTGGGTTGATGCCGACGTGAGTCAGCAGCAGATCGGAGCCCGGAGCGATACTGGCCGCGACCAGGAAAAACGCCGCCGAGGAAATATCGGCGGGCACATCGATCTCCGTCGCCCGCAGGCGGCCACCGCCCTCCAGGCTGATCACGCCGCCCTCCCTGTGTACGGCATAGCCGAAGCCACGCAGCATACGCTCGGTGTGGTCGCGCGTCGGCGCCGGTTCGGTCACCGAGGTCCTGCCCTGCGCGTACAGGCCCGCCAGCAGCACACAGGATTTCACCTGGGCACTGGCCATGGGCAGGTCGTAGTGGATACCGCGGAGGGCCTGGCCACCGTGAACCCGCAGCGGCGGCCGACCCTCGGCCGAACCCTCAAGGCTCGCCCCCATCAGCCGCAGAGGGTCCATCACCCGCCCCATCGGGCGCTTGCGCAGGGAGGCATCGCCGGTCAACTCGCTGTCGAAGGCCTGCCCCGCCAGCAGACCTGCAATCAGGCGCATGCTGGTGCCGGAATTACCCATATCCAGCGGCGCGGACGGCGCCTGCAGACCGCCCAGGCCAACGCCGTGCACGGCCACCTCGCCATCCTCGGGACCTTCTATCGCTACGCCCATGGCCCGGAATGCCGCCACAGTCGCCAGGGCATCCTCCCCTTCGAGAAAGCCGCTGACCCGGGTCGTGCCCTCCGCGACCGCGCCGAGCATGATCGAGCGGTGAGAAATGGACTTGTCCCCGGGTACCCGCGCTTCGCCGCTGATGACACCGCCGGGCATTAACTGGAATTCCATGACTGGGCTCTCTCTGGGGTGGGTGGAGTCAGGCGGAGCGCTGGCCGCGGGCGGCCAGCTCTGCGGCAAAGGCGTCGCGGGCTTCCTTGGCGCGGTTGAAGGTTGCCAACAGAGCCTCCGCGTCCTGCTCATCGATGGCGGCGCGCAGCTGCTGTAGATGGTCACTGAACAGATCGATAGCCTGCAGCAGCGCTGGCCGGTTGGCAATGGCGATGTCCCGCCACATTACCGGGTCGCTGGAGGCAATGCGGGTAAAGTCGCGAAAGCCCCCGGCGGCGAAGCGAAAGATGTCGGCGCTGGCGTCGCTCCGGGACAGTGCGTCCACCAGCGCATAGGCGAGCACATGGGGCAAGTGACTGGTGGCTGCCAGGACCCGGTCGTGCTCCTCCACTGCCATGTCGATGACCTCCGCGCCAGTGCTGGCCCACATGGCCCGCACCAGCTCCACCGCGAGAGGGTCGTTGCCCGCAACCGGGGTCAGAATGACCCGGTGGTTAACGAACAGCCCGGCGTCGGCCGCGTCCACGCCGCTGCGCTCCGACCCGGCGATCGGATGGCCCAGCACCAGCCGCGGCGGCATACCGCCCCAGGCTGCCTCGGCGGCGCTGCGCAGATTGCCCTTGACGCTGGCGACATCGGTAATGACCGGCGGTTGGGCGCGCCCCTGCAAACGCGGCAGTATGCGTTCCAGCATCTGCGCCGCCACCAGAGTGGGGGTGGCTATTACCAGGATATCGGCGGCGTCCACCGCCTCTTCCAGGTCCAGGGTGTAGCTGTCGATAATCCCCAGCTCGACGCCCCGCTGCAGGGAGACTTCACGGTGGCCCCAACCGATGCAGCGACGGCAAAAGCCGTTGCCCCGGAGGGCCGCCGCCAGCGAGCCACCAATCAGCCCCAGCCCCAGCACAACGATCGTGGGGTTGCTCGCCGCCTGCTCCGATACCGGCTCGACCATGGCTAGAGCACCGCCCTGGGGTAGGAACCGAGCGGCTTCAACAGAATGGATTGTTCTTCCAGCTCGGCCACGATGCCGCGGATGGCCTCGTCCTGCATATGACCCTCGAATTCGATAAAGAATACATAGGCCCACTTCTCCGTGCGCGAAGGCCGGGTGTCGATCCGGGTCAGGCTGACACCGGCGCGGCGGAAGGGGTCCAGCAGGGTGAACAGGGCTCCAGGCTTGTTGCGGCTGGAGACGATCAGTGACGTCTTGTCGCGCCCGCTCGGGGGCACCTCCTCGCGGCCCACCACCAGGAACCGGGTGGTGTTGTCCGGGTAATCCTCGATGTGCTCGGCCAGTTTTTCCAGCCCGTACAGCTCCGCCGCCATGTCTCCCGCCACCGCGGCAACGCCGGGGGTGGTCGCCGCCAGCCGCGCGGCTTCGCCGTTGCTGCTGACCGCCTCCCGTTCGACCTTCGGCCAATGGCTGTCCAGCCAGTTGCGACACTGGGCCAGCGCCTGCTGGTGGGCACAGATTCGGGTGACCGACTCCTCGGTGGTACCCGGCGCCACCAACAGGTGGTGAACGATGCGCATTTCCACCTCGCCGGAAATCTTCAGCGGCGAATCCATGAAGTTGTCGAGGGTATGGCTGACCATGCCCTCGGTGGAATTCTCCACCGGCACCACTCCGTAGTTGCACTCCCCCGACTCGACCTGGGCGAATACGCTGTCGATGGTATTCTGGGGCACGCAGATGGCGGCATGGCCAAAATGCTTGAGGGCAGCAGCCTGGGTGAAGGTTCCCTCGGGGCCGAGGTAGCCGACCTGCAGGGGCCGCTCCAGCGCCAGGCAGGCGGACATGACCTCACGGAAAATGTGCGCAATCGCGGTCCCGGCCAGCGGACCCTCGTTGCGATCGATAATCCGCTGCAGGACCTGTGCCTCGCGCTCCGGCCGGTAGTAAACCACTTCGGTCGCGGCCTCACCCCGCTCCTGGGCCGCCAGTACCTCCGCCAGCTTGATTTCGGCGACGCGCTGGGCGCAGGCGGCTCGGCGCTGGATCAGCGCGTGAATTTCCCGGTCTATGGCGTCGATATCCGCCCTGACCTGATCGAGATCCCTGGTATCTGCCATCAACCCGCCCGCCGCCTCAGCCCTTGCGCTGCTCGAAATCCTGCATGAAAGCAATCAGGGCATCCACTGCCTCCTCCGGCACCGCGTTGTAGAGGCTGGCGCGCATTCCGCCCACTGAACGATGTCCGGCCAGATTGAGCAGACCAGCCGCTGTCGCCTCCTGGAGGAAAACCTTGTCCAGGGCGGCGTCCGCCAGGGTGAAGGGCACATTCATCAACGAGCGGCTGGGGATCTCCACCGGATTGGCGTAGAACGCGCTGTCATCAATCGCGGCGTACAACTTCTGCGCCTTGCGCCGGTTGATCTCCGCCATCGCTGCCAGACCGCCAAGATCCTTGAGCCAGCTGAACACCAGGTCGGCCAGGTACAGGGCAAAAGTTGGCGGCGTGTTGTACATGGAATCGTTGTCAGCCGCCGTCTTCCAGTCCAGCATGGCCGGGCAACTGGCACGCGAGCGGCCCAGCAGCTCGCGCCGCACGATCACCAGGGTCAGGCCCGCGGGACCGATATTTTTCTGGGCGCCGGCGTAGATGACCCCAAAGCGGGAGATATCCAGTGGCCGCGACAAAATCGTGGACGACATGTCCGCCACCAGCGGCGCCGCAACCTCGGGCACCCAGTGGAACTCCACCCCGCCGATAGTCTCGTTGGGCGTGTAGTGCAGGTACGCGGCGTCTGCGGCCAGTTGCCAGCTGTCGCGGGCGGGAATGGTGCTGAAATTGGTGTCCTCGGCGCTGGCAGCGACCCTGGCCGTACCGAAACGCTTGCCCTCGGCGATGGCTTTCTTCGACCACTGCCCGGTATTCAGGTAATCGGCGCTGCCACCCTCCGGCAACAGATTCAGCGGCACGGCGGCGAACTGGGTGCTGGCACCACCCTGCAGGAACAGCGCCGCATAGTCGTCGGGGATTGCCAGCAGCTCGCGCAGGGTGGCCTCGGCGTGCTCGGCAATGCCGACGAACTCGGCGCTGCGGTGGCTCATCTCCATGACGGACAGGCCGCGGCCATGCCAGTCCAGCATGTCGTTGCGTGCGGTTTCCAGCACCGGCACAGGCAGGGCTGCCGGGCCGGCGCAAAAGTTGTACAAACGGGTCATTGCGGGTCTTTCCTCAGATTGGCGGGAGCGCCGGACGCCTCACTCGGTGACGTCGTCCGCCCCATCAGTAGAATCGATTTCCGGTTCGGCGATACGTTCAACGCTGACCAGGAACTCGTCCGGCCGGGTGCGGATCACGCGTACGCCCTGGGTATTCCGCCCCAGCAGGGACACCTCTTCGGCACGCGTGCGCACCAAGGTGCCCTGGTTGGAGATCAGCATCAGTTCATCGCCATCGAACACCTGCACGGCGCCTACCAGGCGCCCGTTGCGCTCGCTGGTGGACATGGCGATAACGCCCATGTTGCCGCGACCCTTGGTCGGGAACTCCGCCGCTTCGGTGCGCTTGCCGTAGCCGTTTTCACTCACGGTAAGAATGCGGCCGCCCTCGCGCGGGACGATCAGGGAGATCAGCAGGTGGTCGCTACCCAGGCGAATACCGCGCACGCCGCGGGCGGTGCGCCCCATGGCGCGCACATCTTCCTCGCGGAAGCGCACTGCCTTGCCCTCGCTGGAAAACAGCATGACATCGCAGTTGCCATTGGTGATCGCGGTGCCGACGAGCACGTCGCCCTCGTCCAGCTCCAAAGCCCGCAGGCCGACGCTGCGCTGGCGGGAGAAATCGGTCAGCGCGGTCTTCTTCACCGTGCCGTTGGCTGTGGCCATGAAAATATACCAGCCCTCGGTGTACTCGTTGACCTGCAGGATGGAGGTCACCCGCTCGCCGTCTTCCAGCGGCAACAGGTTGACCATCGGCCGGCCGCGGGAATTACGCCCGGCCAACGGAATCTGGTACACCTTCAGCCAGTAGACCTTGCCCATGTTGGTAAAGCAGAGAATGGTGGCGTGGGTGCTGGCGATCAGCAGGTGCTCGACGAAGTCCTCGTCCTTTACCGCAGTGGCGCTGCGGCCGGTGCCGCCGCGGCGCTGGGCCTGGTAGTCTGACAGGGGCTGGGTCTTGGCGTAGCCGCCGTGGGAGATGGTGACCACCCGATCTTCCTCGGTGATCAGGTCCTCGACGGTGAGGTCGTGCTGGGAGGCGCTGATCTCGGTCAGGCGATCGTCGCCAAACTCGGTGACGATCTCCTCCAGCTCCTCGCGGATTACCAGCTTGAGACGCTCCGGATCGCCGAGGATTTCCAGGTAGTCGGCGATCTCGCGCAGTTTTTCATCGTACTCGTTGAGCAGCTTTTCGTGCTCCAGGCCGGTCAGGCGGTGCAGGCGCAAATCCAGAATGGCCTGGGCCTGTGCCGGCGACAGGTAGTACTGGCCGTCGCGAAGCCCGTAGTGGGGCTCCAGTTCATCCGGGCGGCAGGCGTCCTCCCCGGCGCGTTCCAGCATGCCAGTCACGTCCCCCGGCGACCAGGAGCGGGCGATCAGCCCCTCCCGCGCTTCGGCGGAGCTGGGGGAGGCCTTGATCAATTCGATAATGGGATCGATATTGGCCAGCGCCACCGCCAGGCCTTCCAGCAGGTGGCCGCGCTCGCGGGCCTTGCGCAGCAGGTAGACCGTACGCCGGGTCACCACCTCGCGGCGATGGCGGATAAAGGCTTCCAGGATCTGTTTCAGGTTCAGCAGTTTCGGCTGGCCATCGACCAGGGCCACCATGTTGATGCCGAACACGGACTGCAGCTGGGTCTGGGCATAGAGGTTGTTGAGGACAACATCGCCGATCTCGCCGCGGCGCAGCTCTATAACCACCCGCAGGCCGTCCTTGTCGGACTCGTCGCGCAGCTCGGAAATTCCCTCGATCTTCTTTTCCTTCACCAGCTCGGCAATGCGCTCGATCAGGCGGGCCTTGTTCAGCTGGTAGGGCAGCTCGTGGATGATGATGACATCGCGGCCTTTCTTCTCCTCGTGGATCACCTCCGCCTTGGCCCGGACATAGATGCGGCCGCGGCCGGTGCGATAGGCCTGGATAATGCCCGCGCGGCCGTTGATGATCGCACCCGTGGGGAAGTCCGGACCGGGAATATGGTCCATCAGCTCGTCGACCGTCAGGTCCGGGTTACCCATCAGGGCCAGGCAGCCGCTGACCACCTCGCGCAGGTTGTGCGGCGGGATATTGGTGGCCATGCCCACCGCGATGCCGGAGGAGCCGTTGATCAGCAGGTTCGGGACCCGGGTGGGCATCACCGCCGGAATCCGCTCGGTGCCGTCGTAGTTGTCTACAAAATCGACGGTTTCCTTGTCCAGGTCCGCGAGGATGGAGTGGGAAATCTTGCGCATGCGGATTTCGGTGTAGCGCATGGCGGCAGCGGAGTCGCCATCAACGGAGCCGAAGTTACCCTGGCCGTCCACCAGCATGTAGCGCATGGAAAAGGACTGGGCCATGCGGACAATGGTGTCGTAGACCGCTGAATCCCCGTGGGGGTGGTATTTACCGATCACATCACCGACGATCCGCGCCGACTTCTTGTAGCCCTTGTTCCAGTCGTTGTTGAGTTCGTTCATGGCAAACAGGACGCGCCGGTGTACCGGCTTGAGACCGTCGCGCACATCCGGGAGGGCGCGACCAACGATCACGCTCATGGCGTAGTCGAGGTAGGACTGCTTGAGCTCGTCCTCGATGTTGACGGGAAGAATTTCCTTGGCTAACTCACCCATGTACTACTGCTTCCTTTTATGCCTGCGATGAGCGCTCCGCGCGCGCTCTGCGGAACGTCTCCGGGCGGGTGCCCGGCGGCCGGTTGCGGACCTCAGCCAGCGCCCGACGCAAACCCGCAATTATACGGAAGAAGCCCGGCTGCCGCCATGTTTTTGCAGATTTTGGCGACCGTTCGGGCAGTGATCGGGGATTTCCGGTTATACTTGCGAACTCGCGAGTTGCGGCGGCCAACACCTGCCTGAAGGGGCGCCGACAGCGTTCACCATCACCCCGGGCCCAGACTGCATGACCGCGCTGCCAGACACTGTCGACACCCTCATCCACCCGGGCTGGATCCTGCCCATGGCGCCCGCCAACAGCGTGCTCGTGGACCACAGCCTGGCCGTGAGCGGCGGTCGCATCGTCGCCCTGGTGCCACGCCGGGAGGCGACCGCCATTGCCGCCCGCGACGTTTTCGAGCTGCCGGGCCACGCCCTGCTGCCCGGCCTGGTCAACGCCCACGGACACGCGGCCATGTGCCTGCTACGGGGCTACGCCGACGACCTGCCGCTCATGCCCTGGCTGGAGCAGCACATCTGGCCCGCGGAAGGTCGGCATGTCAGCGACGAATTTGTCAGCGACGGGGTGGAGCTCGCCATCGCCGAGATGCTGCGGGCCGGCACCACGACCTTCTCCGACATGTATTTCTTCCCCGACGCCTGTGCCCGGGTGGCCCAGGCCCGGGGCATGCGCTGCCAGATCACCTTTCCGATCCTCGATTTTCCCACGCCCTGGGCCCGGGATGCGGACGAATACATCAGCAAGGGCCTGGCCCTGCGGGACACCCTCAAGCACAGCAGCCTCGTCAGTCTGGGCTTCGGCCCGCACGCGCCCTACACGGTGAGCGAGGCCACCCTGGCCCGCGTCGCCACCCTCGCCGCGGAGCTGGATGTGCCGGTGCAGATCCACCTGCACGAAACACCAGGCGAAGTGCTGCAGGCGGTGGAGGCCAACGGCGAGCGGCCACTGGACAGCCTGCACCGCCTGGGCCTGCTGGGGCCGCGCACCCAGTGCGTGCACATGACCGACCTGGGAGACCAGGACATCGCCCTGCTGGCCGAGACTGGCGCCCACGTGGTGCACTGCCCGCAGTCCAACATGAAACTGGCCTCGGGCAGCTGCCCGGTGAGCAAGCTGCTGGCAGCCGGGGTCAACGTCGCCCTGGGCACGGACAGCGCCGCCAGCAACAACGACCTGAATCTGTTCGGGGAAATGCAGACCGCCGCCCTGCTGGCCAAGCTGGGTACGGGTGACGCCAGCGCCCTGCCCGCCGCCCGGGCACTGGCCATGGCCACCCTCGGCGGCGCTCGCGCCCTGGGGCTGGACGACCAGATCGGCAGCCTGGAGCCGGGCAAGCTGGCGGACATGATCGCCGTGGATCTCAGCGGCCCGGAGACCCAGCCGCTCTATAACCCCTTGTCACAACTCGTTTACGCCTGCAACGGCAGCCAGGTGACCCACAGCTGGATCGGCGGTGACCTGAAACTGCGCGACCGGCAACTGACCGGCTTTGATCTCGAAGCATTGGGCCAGCGTAGCAGACGCTGGCAGCAACGTATTACAGGAACCCATGCATGACCGCACAAGCGAACGTCGACCCCAGGGAAATCGCCAAGTTCGAGGCGCTGGCCTCGCGCTGGTGGGACCGCAACAGTGAGTTCAAGCCCCTGCACGACATCAACCCCCTGCGCGCCAACTATATCGACGAGCATTCGGCAGTCGCCGGCAAGACCCTGGTGGACGTGGGCTGCGGCGGCGGCATTCTGGCGGAATCCATGGCCCACCGCGGCGCCCGGGTGACCGGCATCGACATGGGCGAGGCACCGCTGGCAGTGGCGCGCATCCACCAGCTGGAATCCGGGGTGGATGTGGATTACCGCCAGACCACTGCGGAGGACCTGGCCGCAGAACAGCCGGCTCACTACGATGTGGTCTGCTGCCTGGAGATGCTGGAACATGTCCCGGATCCCGCTGCGGTGGTCGCCGCCTGTGCCGCGCTTGCGGCTCCCGGTGCCTCGCTGTACTTCTCCACCATCAACCGCAACCCCAAGGCCTTTGCGTTCGCGATCGTGGGCGCCGAGTACGTGTTGAAACTGCTGCCGGCAGGTACCCATGAATACAGCAAGTTCATCAAGCCTTCGGAGCTGGCGGCCTGGATTCGGGCTGCGGGGCTGAGCCTGGAGGGGATGACCGGCCTGGTCTACAACCCGTTCAGCAAGCAATATCGACTGCACCCCCGGGACGTTTCGGTCAACTATATGGTGCGGGCGGTGAAGCCCGCGGCAGCATGAAGCGCCCGGATCCGGCCGCGCTGAGGGCGGTCATCTTCGACCTCGATGGCACCCTGGTGGATACCGCCAGTGAATTCGTCGTGGTGGTGCAGGCACTGCGCGCGGAATTCGACCTGCCGCCGCTGGAGCCCGCACGCATCCGCGCCAGCGTCTCCAATGGCGCCCGCGCCCTGGTTACCCTCGCGCTGGGCACCCTGGAGACGGACCCGGCGTTCGAACAGCAGCGGCTGCGACTGCTGGACCTGTACAGTGAAGTACTGGGCAGCAGTGCCCGCCCCTACCCCGGCATCGAGGAGCTGCTGCAAGAACTGTCTAGCCGCGGTATCGGCTGGGGCGTCGCCACCAACAAACCGCGGGCCTACGCCGCGCCATTGATGAGCCGCCTGTCCCTGCAGCCACCCATGGGCAGCCTGGTCTGCCCCGATGACGTCGCCGAACGCAAACCCCACCCGGAGGCGCTGCTGCGCAATTGCCGCGAACTGGGCTGCCAGCCCGGGCAGGCCATTTATGTCGGTGATCACCAGCGCGATATCGAAGCCGGCCTGCGCGCCGGGATGTTCACCATCGCGGCGCTGTACGGCTATATTGAGGCGGACGATGACCCGGCCCTGTGGGGCGCCGATGCCAGCGCTGCCTGCAGCACCCATCTGCGGGACCTGATCCTGGCCCCCCACTGACCGCCAACGGAGCACCCATGGACATCCACACTATCCCCGCCGACTACAGCCCGGCCCCAGACCTGCTGCGGGACAAGGTTATTCTGGTCACCGGCGCCGGTGACGGCATCGGCCGCGCCGCGGCGGAAAGCTACGCGGCACACGGCGCCACGGTCGTGCTGCTCGGTCGCACCCTGGCCAAACTGGAAGCGGTTTACGACGCAATAGAAGCCGCCGGCGGCGCCCAGCCCGCCCTGTTCCCGCTGGACCTCGCCACAGCCACCGAGGCCGACTACGGCACCCTGGCCGAGGCCCTCGAAAGCACCTTCGGGCGCCTCGATGGCCTGCTGCACAACGCCAGCCTGCTGGGGGAGCGGCGCCCCATCGCCAGCGCAAGCTGGAATGCCTGGTCGGAAGTGATGCAGGTCAACGTCAACGCCCAGTTCCTGTTGAGCAGGGCCGCGCTGCCGCTGCTGGAGCAGGCGCCGCAGGCATCGGTGATCTTTACCTCGTCCGGCGTGGGCCGCCAGGGTCGCGCCTACTGGGGAGCCTACGCGGTATCGAAGTTCGCCACCGAGGGACTGATGCAGGTACTGGCGGACGAGCTGGAGAACACCTCTCGGATCCGGGTGAACAGCCTCAACCCCGGCGCCACCAACACCGCCATGCGCCGCGGTGCCTACCCGGCAGAGACTCCCACGGAGAACCCGCCACCGGCGGCAATCATGCCGGCGTACCTGTACCTGATGGGAAATGACAGTGCCGGGGTGACCAAGCAGGCGTTCGACGCCCAGCCCTGACCCCGGCAGACTCATTTTTTTCCGGGCTTGCGCGGTGAACGCCGGCCCGGGGCGGTAGGCACCGGCCCCTTGCGCTTGCCGAACTGGCGCTCCATGACTTCCTTTTCCTTGATGGTATTGCGCTTGATCTTCTTCGGTTCCAGCCGCGCCAGCTGGTACAAGCCTTTCACTTCTTTCGGGTCCATCTCCGCCCACTGGCCCTGCTTGACCTTGGAGGGAATGAACACGTTGCCGTAGCGCACCCGCTTCAGGCGAGAAACGGTGAGCCCCTGGGATTCCCACAGGCGCCGCACCTCGCGGTTGCGGCCCTCCATCAGTACCACGTAGTACCAGTGGTTGATCCCGTCGCCGCCGCCATCCTGAATGTCGGAGAAGCGGGCGACCCCGTCATCCAGCATTACCCCCTCCAGCAGGCGCGCGAGCACGTCCTCGTCGACTGCGCCCATCACCCGCACCATGTATTCCCGCTCGATATTGGCGGAGGGGTGCATCAGGGCGTTGGCCAGTTCGCCGTCGGTGGTGAACAGCAGCAGCCCCGAGGTGTTGAAATCGAGCCGGCCGATGGAGATCCAGCGCCCGGACTTCAGTTTGGGCAGGCGTTCGAACACCGTGCGACGACCCTGCGGATCCTTGCGGCTGCAAACCTCGCCGGTGGGCTTGTGGTACAGAATGCACCGGGTCTGCTCCGCGGGGGCCGGCTCCAGAAGCTTGCCGTCAATACTGATGCGGTCGCGCTCGGTCACCCGGTCGCCCAGCGAAGCGCGCTTGCCCTCCACCTCCACGCGACCCTCTTCGATCCAGCGCTCCATTTCCCGGCGTGAACCAAGACCGGTACGGGCCAGGACTTTCTGCAGTTTTTCTCCCGCAACGACGGCTTCCCCGGGGACGGCGGCCACAGCGGAGGGGGCTTCTAGCTTGCGTTTACTCAATGGATTTGATCCGAATCGGGTGGCGATGCATTGCTGTCAGCGGCTTGCTCGGCTGACTCGTCGTCCTCTGCGCCCGCCTCAGCGGCGAGCCCCGGGACCAGGCTGAGGTCCGGTGTACCTGCCGCGGCCGACTCGCTGCCGCTGGCGTCATTGGCGGCGGATTCCAGGGGATCGTTGAACCCCAGCTCGGCATTCAGGGTTTCGAGGTCACGTATTTCGGCCAGTGCCGGCAGCTGGTCCAGGTTCTTGAGATTGAAATAGTCGAGGAACTGGCGGGTAGTCGCATACATTGCGGGTCGCCCGGGCACATCGCGGTGGCCGACCACGCGGATCCACTCGCGCTCGTGCAGGGTCTTGATGATATTGGAGCTCACCGCCACGCCGCGAATTTCCTCGATCTCACCCCGGGTAATGGGCTGGCGGTAGGCAATCAGCGCGAGTGTCTCCAGCAGGGCACGCGAGTATTTCTGCGGCCGCTCCTGCCACAGGCGGGCCACCCAGGGGGCCAGAGACTGGCGCACCTGGTAGCGGAAGCCGCCCGCCACCTCGCGCAGCTCGTAGCCGCGGTCCGCACAACGCTCGGCCGCGGCAGCCAAGGCCTCGCGGATGTCGGCCGGCGAGGGCCGCTCGTGCTCTTCAAACAGTTCTCCCAACTGGGCCGGGGTCAGCGGCCTGCCGGCGGCCAGCAGAGCGCCCTCGACGATCTGCACCAGGGTGGAATTGATCTCGGTCATTTTACTCGGACCTTGCCTTGACGTGGATCGGGCCAAAGTTCTCGGTTTGCACTATTTCCACCAGGGACTCCTTGATCAGTTCCATCACCGCCAGGAAGGTGACAACCACCCCCAGGCGCCCCTCCTTCGCCGAGAACAGCGCCACGAACGGCACGAACTGGCGACCGGAAAGCTTCTCCAGCACTTCCGACATGCGCTCCCGGGTGGACAGGGCCTCGCGCTGGATGTGGTGGCTCTCGAACATGTCGGCCCGGCGCAGGACCTCGCTGAGAGCCAGCAACAGCTCGCGCATGTCCACATCCGGGTCTGGCCGGGCCCGATTCAGGTCCGGGGGCTCGGCGCTGCCCACCCAGGTGTCCCGCTCCAGCCGGGGCAGCTCCTCGATATCCTCGGCGGCTTTCTTGAAGCGCTCATACTCCTGCAGGCGGCGTATCAGCTGCGCCCGCGGATCCTCCTCGTCATCCTCGACGTCGGAGGCCCGCGGCAGCAACATGCGGGACTTGATCTCTGCCAGCACCGCCGCCATCAGCAGGTACTCCGCCGCCAGCTCGAACTGCATGGCGTCCATGAGCTCGACATAGCGCATGTACTGGGCGGTAATTTCCGAGACGTCTATCTCGAGGATATCCAGATTCTGGCGCCGGATCAGGTACAGGAGCAGGTCCAGCGGACCCTCGAAAGCCTCCAGAAACACTTCCAGGGCCTGCGGCGGGATGTACAGGTCCCGGGGCAGCTCGGTCATGGCTTTACCCAGGACCACGGCAAAGGGCATCTCGCCCTGCTGGGGGCGCTGGCCGGCAGCGGCCTCGGTGCCTGCGGGCGGTGTTACCGGCGGCGTATCGTTCACGGGCTATCCTGTACTCATCAAGGGCGCGAGTATACCCGATCAGGAGTCAAATGGCGCCACGTCGCCCTTGCCGGCCCGCAGTACGATGGGAACTTCATCCGCCAGATCCACCACGGTGGTGGGCTCCAGGCCGCAGTAGCCGCCGTCGATAACCAGGTCGACATCGTGTTCCAGCACCTCGCGGATGTCGTAGGGGTCGATCAGCGGAAACTCGTCGTCCGGCATGATCAGGGTCACGCTCATCATGGGCTCGCCGAGGTCAGCCAGCAAAGCCATCGCGATGATGTTGTCGGGAATGCGCAGGCCAACGGTCTTGCGCTTGGGATGCATCAGCCTTCGCGGCACCTCGGAGGTGGCACGCAGGATGAAGGTGTAGGGCCCCGGGGTGCTGGCCTTGAGCCTGCGATAGACGGTGTTGTCCACCCGGGCGTAGTTGGCAATGTCCGAGAGGTCGCGGCAGACCAGGGTGAAGTTGTGGCGGTCGTCCAGGCGCCGGATACGGCGAATCCGGTCCAGCGCCGCCTTGTCGCCGATATGGCAGCCGAGCGCGTAGGCGGAGTCAGTCGGGTAGACCACCACTCCTCCGGCGCGAATGATGTCCGTGGCCTGGCGAATCAGCCGTGCCTGCGGGTTCTCCGGGTGAATCTGGAAAAACTGGCTCACAGCGCATCTCCTGGTGAGCGGATAGCGGGCAGCCAGCGCTCCCATACGCCACGCAGACTGCCCAGGTGGCGCAATTCTACACCCAGTTCCGGGCCCCAGGGGCTGTCCCGGTGAAAATCACTGCCAAGGGATACCTCCAGGCTGCACTCCAGCGCCAGCCGGCACAGCTGCCGGGTCTGCTCCGGTGTCTGCCGCCCATTGACCACTTCTACCGCCTCCCCGCCCGCCTCCTTGAAGTCTGCCACCAGGCGCTGCAGCTTGCTGCGGGTCAACTTGTACTTGAGGGGGTGGGCCAGTACCGCCACTCCGCCGGCGGCCACGATCCACCCGGTTACCTCCGCCAGCGTCGGCCAGAAGGCCTTGACGTCCCCCGGCTTGCCCCGCCCGAGGTAACGGTCGAAAGCCGTCCCGACATCGGCGACATATCCCTGCTCCACCATCCAGGCGGCGAAATGCGGCCGCCCCAGCTGGCTGTCGCCGGCTTCCAGCCGCGCGCCCTCCAAAGCGCCTGGAAATCCCAGTTTCGCCAGCCGCTCCGCAATCACCCGGCCGCGATCAACCCGGGCCGCTGCCAGTCGGGCCACGCCCTGTTCCAGCACCGGATGGGCGCAGTCCACGCCCAGGCCGACCACGTGAATGGTTGCACCGGACCAGACACAGGAGAATTCCAGCCCGGCCAGGAGACTCATTTCGCCTTCGCAGGGGCTATAATGGGCCGCCGCAGCCCGGTAACCCGCCACGGTATCGTGGTCGGTTATGGCAAACAGGCGTATACCCCTGCTGCGGGCGCGGTCCACCAGCTGCTCGGGGCTGAGGGCACCGTCCGAGGCGGTGGTATGGGTGTGGAAGTCAATCAGCACAAACTCTACACTCCGTGATCGCTGCAACTGTCAAGGCCCGCTACCGGCCCGGCAGACCCGAGCCGAATGTGCATCCTAACATGCTGGAGCAAGGTCGTTTTTCATGAGACAACTGCTGGAATTCATTCCCATCGCGCTGTTCTTCATCGTCTACCAGATGGATGGCGACACCGTGAGCCTGTACGGCTGGAGCCACACAGTAGACGGTATTTTCTCCGCCACCGCGGTGCTGATGATCGCGACCGTGATCCAGATCCTCGCCACCTGGGCACTGACCCGGCAGCTGGAGAAGCGACTGCTCTGGGTTGGCATCGCCGCCTGCGTCTTCGGCGCGGCAACCCTGTTGTTGCGCAACGAAATGTTCATCATGTGGAAGCCCACCATTTTCAACTGGGTGCTGGCGCTGGTATTCGGCGCCTCCCAGTTCGTCGGCGAGCGCAACCTGATGGAGCGCACCCTGGGCAGCCAGATACAGCTGCCAGCGCGAATCTGGGCCCGCCTGAACCTGCTCTGGGTTGCCCACTTCACCGTGGTGGGTGGCCTCAACCTCGTGGTGGCCTACGGCTACAGCGAGGCCACCTGGGTCAGTTACAAAATGTATTCCGCCATACTCTTCACCGTGATCCTGACCGGGTTGACCGCCTGGATAGTGGCGCCTCACCTGAAAGAACAACCCGCAAACAACCAGGAGTGATCCCCGGATGCTTTATGCGATTCTCTGCGAAGATATCGACAACAGCCTGCCCCTGCGCCAGCGCGCCCGCCCGGCACACCTGGACCAGATCCAGCAACTGGTGGACGAGGGGCGCCTGCTGGTCGCGGGGCCGCACCCGGCACTGGACACCGAGGACCCCGGCGAAGCGGGCTTCACCGGCAGCCTGATCATTGCCGAGTTCGACAGCCTGGAAGCGGCTACCGCCTGGGCCGACTCGGATCCCTATGTCGACGCCGGCGTTTTCCGCCGCGTTGTCGTCAAACCCTACAAGCGTGTGCTGCCCTGAAGCAGCACCAGCGTGATAGACTCGCGAACCCCGTGTTCGACCCCAGTCAGAAGGAAAGTGTTTTGCAGTACGCCCTGATTACCTCCCTTTTGCTCCTCCTGCTCTCGACCTCCGCGCAGGCGCAAGAGACCCGCTATATCAGCGACACCCAGTACATCCCCGTCCGCAGCGGCGCGGGCAACGAGTTCCGTATCCTTCACCGCGGCATTCCCTCCGGCACCCGGCTGACGGTGCACCGGGTTTCGGAAAATGGCGAATGGTCCGAAATCACTACCGCGGACGGCACCAGCGGCTGGGTCCGGACCCAGTACCTGATGGCAGAAACCCCCGCCAGGAACCAGATCGATCAGGCCCTGGCGAAAGCGGCACAACTGGCAGCGGAAAACGCTGAGCTGTCCACCGAGCTCGCCGACCTGAAGGCCGTGCGCGAGGAGCTTGAGGGAGACGTGGACAACGCCGACGAAACCCTGCAAACACTGACCGAGGAGCTGGCGCAGCTCAAGCAGATTTCCGGCCGCTCGCTGCAACTGGACGCTGACAACCGGCGGCTGACAGAGGAAACCGAGAACCTGCGCGCCCAGGCCGATATGCTCGGCGCCGAGAACCAGCGCCTGCAGGAGAGCCTGCGCAGCAGCGCGTTCCTGGACGGCGCTCTGGCGGTGCTGCTGGGAGTTGTCATCGCCGTGGTGGCACCCCGCCTCTGGCCCAAACGTCGACGCAATGATGGCTGGGGCTGATAGCTGCCGGCCAACCCGCAACGAGAGGAATTGACCATGTTACGCACCCTGAGCCTGGCTCTGCTGTTCATGCTGCCCCTGACCGCTGCTGCGGCGGAGGAAACCCCGCTGCCCAACCCCGAGGTGGTGATCAAGACCAACGAGGGCGACATCACCCTGCGCCTGTTCCGGGACAAGGCACCGGTGACCGTGGCCAACTTCCTCGCTTACGTCGATGCCGGCCACTACAACGGCACCATTTTCCATCGCGTTATTCCCAACTTCATGATCCAGGGGGGCGGCTTCCTGCCCGACATGACCGAGAAGGAAACCGGCGAACCCATTGTCAACGAGTCCCGCAACCGCCTGCACAACGTGCGCGGCACCATCGCCATGGCCCGCACCGCCGATCCCGACTCCGCCGCAGCACAGTTCTTCATCAACCAGCGCAGCAACCTGCAACTGGACTGGTCACCGGGACAGGAAGGTTACGCGGTCTTTGGCGAGGTGACCGATGGCATCACGGTGGTCGACTATATTGCCTCCAGCCCGGTACAGGTGACGAATGGCCACCGCGACGTGCCCAGCGAGCCCATCGTGATCCGGGAAATTGTCCGCAAGTCGCTGCTATGACCGCTCTCAGTGTCAATCTCAACAAGATCGCGCTGATCCGCAATTCGCGGGACACCCGCAATCCGGATATCCCGAGGCACGCGCAAATCTGCATCGACGCGGGGGCCGACGGCATCACCGTCCACCCCAGGCCCGACCAGCGCCACATCCGGGTGCAGGACTGCCACGACCTGGCCGGGATGCTGAGCGTGGAGTTCAATATCGAAGGCAACCCGATGACCGGCCCGCGCAGGAGTGACCGGCCGGGAGTCAGCGACTACCCGGGATTCATGGCGCTGGTCAGGGAAATCCGCCCGGCCCAGTGCACCCTGGTACCCGACGGCGACAACCAGCTCACTTCAGACCACGGTTTCGACCTGAGGCGTGACGGCGACGCGGTAGCGCCCCTGGTTGCGGAACTCAAGGCTCTGGGCATCCGCACCAGCCTGTTCATGGACCCTGACCCGGAGCAAATCCGCCTGGCCGCCCAGACCGGTACCGACCGCATCGAGCTGTACACCGAAAGCTATGCCCGCGCCTTCGCCACCGGCCAGGATGTGGAAGCGGTGCTGCGGCGCTATATCGAGGCCGCCGAGGCCGCTGCAGATGTCGGGCTCGGGGTAAATGCCGGCCACGATCTGGACCTGCACAATCTGCCGCTGTTCACCCGGGTCCCGGGGCTGCTGGAAGTGTCCATTGGCCACGCCCTGACTGTGGATGCCCTGAGCACGGGCCTGGGTCGCGCCGTTGCCGCCTACCAGCGCGCCCTCGGCAAGACCGTTGCCGGCTCCGCCTGAGCGGAACCGCATGGACGATGAACTGCCGCCCTACCTGGTTCCCCACAGCCAGGAGCCCATCAGAATACTGTACCGGGATGCGCACCTGCTGCTGGTGCGCAAACCCCACCTCTTGCTCAGTGTTCCCGGCCGCCACCCCCTCAACAAGGACTGCCTGGTAACCCGGTTGCAGCAGGATTTTCCCGGCGCCAGCATCGTCCACCGGCTGGATCTCGACACCTCCGGAATCATGGTGGTACCGCTGGACAAGCCCACCCACGCCCATATCAGCCGCCAGTTCCAGGAACGGCTGGTGTACAAGCAGTACGAGGCGGTGGTCTGGGGTGTGGTGGAGGCGGACAGCGGTGAAATCAGCCTGCCCATTGTCTGCGACTGGGAGCGGCGGCCACTGCAGAAGATCTGCCATGAGACCGGCCGCGAGGCCATCACCTGGTTCGAAGTACTGGAGCGCGGCACCGACCGCACCCGGCTGCAGCTGACTCCGCAGACCGGCCGCTCACACCAGTTGCGCATTCACTGCCGGGAACTGGGTCACCCCATTCTCGGCTGTGACATGTATGCCCACGAGGCAGCCCTGGCACTGTCACCGCGGCTGCTGCTGCACGCGACCGAACTGGGCTTCACCCATCCTGTCACCGGTGCCTGGCTGCAGGAGGAGTGTCCGGCGGATTTCTGAGTCTCAGCTCGCCGCCGGCAAATGGCTACACCAGTCCGACCAGCTGCCCGGATAAAGCAGCGCTTCTTCATCACCCAGCTGCGCGAGAGCATAGAGATTGACGCAGGCGGTGACCCCCGAACCACAGTAGACGATGCGCTTTACCCCATCGGGAACCGCGGCAAAATGTTCCGCGAGGGCCGTCGTATCACGCAGCCTGCCGCTGTCGTCGCTGACCCGCTGCCAGGGCACGTTGAGCGCACCGGGGATATGGCCGGCCACCGGGTCGATCGGCTCTTCAACGCCGGCGAACCGGCGGGGCTCCCGCGAGTCCAGCAGCACCGCCCCCGCGGCCTGCAGTTGCCGCAGGTCTTCAATATCACAATAACCGCGATAGTCACCCACAGCCGGCGGCGGGCAGGGCTGCGGTACCGGCACCGCAGTGGAAGGCGCGCCACCCGCGGCGAGCCAGCCCTGATAGCCGCCATTCAGCAGTCGGGGCGGACGGTAGCCCAGCGCCCGCATCAGCCACCAGAGTCGGGCGGCGAAGGCGAAACGGGAATCGTCGTAGGCAAGCACCGGGGTCTCCAGACCGATACCCAGCGCGGCGAGCCTCGCCGCCAGCTTGTCCGGAGCGGGCAGCGGATGGCGGCCACCGTGGCGCCCAACCGGCCCGGAGAGATCCTCTTCCAGATGCAGGTAATGGGCTCCGGGGATATGGCCCGCCAGGTATTGGCCTTGCCCGGCAGCGGGCTGGCCAAGCACGAACCGGCAGTCAATGATCACCGCGTCCACCGGCGCGGACAATTCAGCAGCATCCAACACAGGCCACGCCTCCCCGTTCTCCGTCAATGAACCGGCAGTTTAGCGGCCTGCATCGGCCGGCGCGAGCGGGATTGATTTTGAACACAAGCCGGACAGGGCTGCCTGCGGCCGGCGACTGTACTAGAATCAGGGAAATATTCCGGAGCTCACGCCGTGGTCATCCACAGCACCGATGGCGACACCGTTACTATCGTCGCGAAACCCAACCAGTCCGCAACCTGGCGCAGCAACCAGCTGGTCATTCTTGCATTGTCGGTGCCCTCCCTGGGCGCCGCCGTCGGCTTTGCCCTGGCCGGCGCCTGGCCGATCCTGCCCTTCGCCGGGCTGGAGCTCAGCGCCCTCGGAGCCTCACTGTACTACGTGAACTGGAAACTCCAGTACCGTCACGTCATTACCCTCGGCCCCGACGCCGTGCGCATCGACAAGGGTTTCTACCTGCCCCGCCACAGCTGGACCTTTGCCCGCACCGGCACTGGCCTCAGCGTGGAGCCCGCGCGCCACCCATGGGATGCCCCCGCTCTCAGCCTGCAGTGCGGCGGCGAGCGCATCAGCGTCGGCGAATTCCTCAGTCGCGACGACGGACTGCTCCTGCAGCAGCACCTGCGCCAGCAACTGCGCGTGCTGGGCTACAGCGAACGCGCCAGTCACGCTTTCTGACGCACGCCCTGCGGCGGTCCCACGGAGACATTGGGTGATTGGCCCGGCACCTGTATAATCGCCGACCCTGCTCAGCCCCGGAATAGCGCCATGTCTCGCAACAAAGTCGGCTTCGTCAGCCTGGGGTGCCCCAAGGCCCTGGTTGATTCCGAACGGATCCTGACCCAGCTCAAGCTGGACGGCTACGACATCGTACCCAGCTACCAGGATGCCGAGCTGGTAGTGGTCAACACCTGCGGTTTCATCGACAGCGCCAAGCAGGAGTCGCTGGACGCCATTGGCGAAGCGCTGAGCGAGAACGGCCGGGTGATCGTGACCGGCTGCATGGGCAAGGGGGCCGATGCCGAGTCCATCCTGCAACTGCATCCGAAGGTCCTCAGCGTCACCGGTCCTGCCGCCTACGAGGAAGTGGTCAGCGCCGTGCACCGGTACGTGCCTCATACCCAGGTGCACGACCCCTATATCGACCTGGTACCGCCCCAGGGGGTCAAACTGACCCCGCGCCACTATGCCTATCTGAAGATATCCGAGGGCTGCAATCACCGCTGCAGCTTCTGCATCATCCCGCACATGCGCGGCGACCTGGTGAGCCGGCCTATTGGTGAAGTGATGGAAGAGGCGGAGCGCCTGGTCAGGGCCGGAGTCCGCGAGCTGCTGGTGATTTCCCAGGACACCAGCGCCTACGGGGTGGACCTCAAATACCGCACCGGCTTCTGGAACGGGCGGCCGATGAAGACCAGCATGCAGTCGCTGTGTGAAGGTCTCGCTGAGTTTGGCATCTGGGTAAGGTTGCACTATGTCTACCCCTACCCTCATGTGGACAATGTGCTGCCGCTGATGGCAGACGGCAAGATTCTTCCCTACCTCGACATTCCCTTCCAGCACGGCAGCCCCAGTGTGCTGAAGCGGATGAAGCGGCCAGCAGCTGCGGAAAAATCACTGGAGCGCATCCATCGCTGGCGCGAAATCTGCCCTGACATCACACTGCGCAGCACTTTCATCGTGGGCTTCCCCGGAGAGACTGATGCCGACTTCGAGATGCTGCTCGATTTCCTGCAGGAAGCACAACTCGACCGGGTGGGCTGCTTCCAGTACTCCCCTGTCGCCGGCGCACCCGCCAACGACCTGCCGGACCAGGTACCGGAGGCGGTGAAGCAGGAGCGTTGGGACCGGTTCATGACCCTGCAACAGGACATCAGCGCTGCGAAGCTGCAGGCCAGGGTGGGCCGCACCATCGAGATCCTGATTGACGAGGTGGACGAGGAAGGGGCCATCGGCCGCTCTACGGCGGATGCTCCCGAAATCGACGGCAAGGTGTACCTGGACGGGATTACCGACCTGCAACCGGGAGATTTTGTCGAGGCCGAGGTCACCGCTGCCGACGACTACGACCTCTGGGCAGGCTGACAGTTGAACCTGCTGCTGTTCGCCCCGGGCGAATGCACTGCCGATGGACGCCTGTGCCTGACCGACCGCCGTGCCACACACCTGCGCCAGGTGCTCCAGGCGAAGCCCGGTGACGAGGTGCAGGTGGGCGCAATAGGCGGCAGGCTCGGCCGGGGTACCATCACCGCCATCGACAGGCGCAGTGCCGAACTGCTGGTAACGCTGTCCAGTCCGCCGCCGGCCAAACTTCCGGTAACTCTGCTGCTGGCCCTGCCGCGGCCGAAAATGCTGCGCCGTATCCTGCGCGCGGCCGCGGAGTCCGGTGCCGCCGAGATTCATCTGCTGAACAGCTTCCGGGTCGAGAAGAGCTACTGGCAAACGCCGGTGCTCGCCCCCGCCACCATCCGTGATTACCTGCTACAGGGTCTGGAGCAGGCCCGCGACACCCTGTTGCCGCCTGTACACCTGCACACCCGCTTCAAGCCCTTCGTGGAAGACCAGCTGCCCGACCTTCTCGCCGGCCGCGACGCCCTCCTCGCCCACCCCGGCGACGCTCCCATGGCGCCCACGGGGCTCCAACGGGACACGGTACTGGTGGTCGGCCCCGAGGGTGGCTTCATTCCCTACGAAGTGGAGAAACTGTTGGCAGCGGGTTGCCGCCAGGTATCGCTGGGGCCGCGCATCCTCCGCGTGGAAAACGCCATCGCGGCGCTGCTGGGGCGGGCTGTCTGAGAGCTTTCATGGAGCGACGCTGGGCGCGGAAGCGGCGCCCCCGCGCGGAATCGCCAGCAGGTCCGTTCTTAGAAGCGGTACTGGATCTCTGCGCCATACATCCGCGGGGGTGCGACCGCGAAACCACCGGTTCCGGATGACTCCACCAGCGCGATGCCGCCGTTGATGTAGTCCTCGTCGGTGAGGTTGGTGCCATAGAGTGCCGCACTCCAGCGCTCGTCCGTCGACAGCCAGCTGAGGCGGGCGCTGAGTTCAAACTGCTCGTCCTCGAACCAGATGCCGGTGGTGCAGCTGAGGGCATCAAAGCAGAATTCCATGTCGAACTTCCAGCTCGCCTGGATCCTGGGCACGAAGGTGCCATAGGCGGTTTCCAGGTTGTACTGGGCCGACAGCAGGTAACTCTGGTCGGCCAGCCGCGGCAGGTTTTCCGCGGAGCGGTCGTTGGGGCAGGAGTCCACCTGAAGCAGGCTCAGGTTCGCGCGCACGCAGCCAGGTGCCGGGGGCGCGGAGAGGTCGGCGATGGTGATCTGCTCGTCCATGAACTCCTTGATCTCGCCGTCGGTGATGGTGGCGTTGAAACCAATGATCAGGTTGTCCGTCGCCAGCCAGGTGCTCTCCAGCTCAAATCCCTTGATAGTGGACTCCGCGGCATTGATGGTGGCCGGGGACGGTGAATTCACCTCCGGGTTGATAACCAGCGTGGTGAGCTGACGATTGGTGTAATCCGTGTAGAACAGGGCCCCGTTCAGACGCAGGCGGCGCTGCAGCAGGTCCAGCTTGAAGCCGAGCTCGATGTTCTCCACTTCCTCCGGCTCGAAGCGTTCCAGTTCCCCGGTGGGTGATTCGGACAGGCCGCCGGAGAGGAAGCCTTCGCTGTAGGTCAGGTACAGACTGCCCTGGTCCAGCCAGCTGTTTTCACCGATCAGGTACTGGATGCTGGCCATCGGCGTGACATCGTTGTTGGAGACCTTGCGCTGCCGCACACCCGCCTCCACCAGCGTGAACCCCGGGTTGTACTCGAAGCCGGGGCGCTGGACCACAAACAGCCCGCCGCCCACGGGAGTGGCCGGACCGCCGTTGAGGTCCAGGGTGGACGGGTCGATCGCCAGGTCCTGGATCTTCAGCTCGCGGCTCTCGTCGGTGTAGCGCAGCCCCAGAGTCGCCCGCCACTGGGGATTGAATTCCCACTCCAGCTGGGCGTAGGCGGCGACGGCATCGTTGTTGGCGGTCTGGGTGTCCGGGGAAATGTTGAGAAAGAACAGGTTGGCGATTGCCGGATCAAAGGGCCCCAGGAAGCTGATGCTCTGGCGCCCCTTGCTCTCCTCTTCGAACCAGTACAGGCCGGTAACGTATTGCAGGCGGTCATCAAAAGCGCTGCCGATCAGCTGGAACTCCTGGCTGTACTGGTCGCTCTCGCCGGCGCCGCCCTGCGGGTGCACGGTATTGGTCCGGTGCAGAAAGGGGATTCCGGTGTGATCGAGCTCGTCGTTCTGCGAGGCCTCGGTGTAGCGGTAGCCGCTGATGCTCTTCAGGGTCAGGTCGGGATTCAGCGCCCATTCCGCCACCAGCGATGCACCCCGGTTTTCCGCCTTGTATTCACCTCCCAGGTCGGAAATGATCGTGCGCGGATCGCCGCCACCCGCTTTGGCCGAGTCATCACAGAAATCTGCCAGGGTGCGCCCCGTGGCGGGAACAATGGCGATCGTGTTGAACAGGGCAGCCTGCCAGCCATTGGCCCCCTCCACATTGATACACTTCTGGGGCCGCATGCGCTGGTCTGTATCGGCCCAGTTCAGGTTCAGGTCCAAAGTGAGATCGTCGCTGGCGACCCAGCGGGTCTGCCAGATCAGGCTCTGCCGGTCCTCGTCCATGTAGTCCTTGCCGTCGAACAGGTTCTCGATATGGCCATCGCGCTTGCGGGTGACGCCGGAGAAGCGGGTCCACAGGGTGTCGGTCAGCGGCAGGTTGAGGACAAATTCCGTATCCATTCGGTCGTAGTTGCCGACCCGGAAACCGACCGATCCCTCGAACTCCTCTACGGGTTTGTTGGTGGTGAAGACCAGGGCGCCGCCGGTGGTGTTCTTGCCGAACAGGGTGCCCTGGGGACCGCGCAGCACCTGCACCGACTGGATGTCGTTGAGATCGAGCAGCGCCCCGTCGGGGCGACCGAGGTAGATGTCATCAATATAGATGCCAACGCCGGAATCGATATTCTCGCCGGTGTTGCGCTGGCCGACACCGCGAATATAGACGCTCGCCAGCGGCGCCGAGCCGTTGGCCTCCACCACATCGATATTGGGGGCCAGGCTATTCAGGTCCGCCAGGTTGCGGACACCGGCCTCGCGCAGGCCCGCTGCGTCCAGTGCCGTCACCGCCAGCGGAGTCTCCTGCAGGCTCTCCGCACGCTTGCGGGCAGTGACCAGCACTTCCTCCAGCACCATGCCCTGCGCCAGCACCGGGAGCGGCACCGCACTCGCCAGTGCGGCGGCGACCGCGATGGACAGAACTGACGAAGAACCCGCAGCATGCTTCAACATCGACCGTACCTCTCTGCTTATTGTTATTTATCGAATGCGCCCGTTACTAACGATGATTAGTCTCGATTAAAGCAGTCTTTCCCATATCGCGGCAAGGCGGCAAATTACCGGGATCGAAGCTGTCCGATCCGGCTTCCCGCTTTTACGGTGCTGGTTCAACTTTCACTACCGGTGACCAGACCGACCGGACAGGACACGCCCGTACCACCGAGGCCACAGTAGCCGCCCGGATTCTTCGCCAGGTATTGCTGATGGTACTCCTCGGCATAGTAGAAGGGCGGGGCGGGCAGGATCTCGGTGGTAATAGTGCCGTAGCCGCCACGATCCAGCGCCTGCTG
>NZ_JAVKCQ010000163.1:0-9931 GCF_040222615.1 Haliea sp. | reverse complement strand
CGCGAGTTGTCCGGTGATTTCAACGTACTGGGCGTTGCCATCAGGGTGAATTCGCTTGTCGCGCTCCTCGCGGTACTTCGCGCGCAGGGCGTCCGGATCAAAGTCCAGGTCTGGGTGCTTTTCAGATGCCGTTGCCAAGTGAGTTCCTCCTCATTCGGATAGATCACTTGCGTTATTTTTTAAATAATAATATACGCGTATTAAATTATGCAAATGTTTTATCCTACTTATGCGTGTCTTTTTTCGGAATACCGCATGACTCTTGATGGTTAGGATGCCAGCTGCGCGCCGGAACCTTGCGCTGCTTCCGACGGCTCAAGGCTCTGACTCTCTACGCGGGACCGACCTATGAGAGCTCGAGTCCATTGAGATCGCCGTCCTCGCGCCACTCCCCCATCAGGCGGTGGAAGGCGTTGATGCCCGGTCCGTACTGATTCTCGACCGGTCCGTTGCCGGCCCGCGGCTTGCCCTCGTTATTGAAGAAGCCGGGGGTGCAGGCCTCCAAGAATTCCAGGCTGTCGATCGACAGGTTCTTGATGGTGTTTACCCACTCCTGTTCGGCCTGCGCGCTGGGCTCCACGCGCTCGTATCCGCGTTCCAGAACTTGCTGAATGATGTAGGCGTAGTGCTGCGTCTGATCGTCCGCAACGGTCGTGAAATTGGGTGAGAAGCCGCTCTGCAGAAGCCCCACGTGGAAGAGGTTAGGGAAGCCGCGGCTTGCATACCCGTGAAATGTGCGCGGACCCTCTTGCCAGTAGTCTGTCAGCGCCAGCTCGTCGCGACCCCATATCTCGAAGCCCTGGCGCCGCGTGTAGGCGGTGCCGAACTCGAAGCCGGTTGCGAAGATAATGCAGTCAACCTCGTATTCCATACCATTAGCGAAGACGCCACGCGGCGTGATGCGCTCCACGCCGCGTCCCTGCGTGTCAACCAGCTGAACATTGGGTCTGTTGAAGGTGGGCAGGTAGTCGTCACTGAAGGTCGGGCGCTTGCAGAACTGGCGATACCAGGGCTTGAGCGCCTCGGCCGTCTCGCGGTCTTCGACTGTGGCGTCCACGCGCTCCCGTACCTGATTCATCTTCTCGAAGTCCGCCAGCTCCACGGCGCGCGCGACCTCCTCCGGGTCCAACGACCCGTCGGTCTGGCCCGGCGCCAGCAGGTTGGGCATTTTGCGGAAGATGTCGGTCCAGCCATCGTTCACAAGGTCCACGTCCGCCACGCCCGCAAGCACGTCACTGAAGTTCTCGCGACGCTGGCGCTGCCAGCCAGACTCGAGTGTTCTGACCCACTCAGGATCGGTGGGTTTGTTGCCGCGCTCATCCACTGAAGACGGCGTTCGCTGGAACACGTAGAGCTGCTGCGCCGCGCGACCCAGGTGCGGGATGCACTGGATAGCCGTGGCGCCGGTGCCGATCACGGCCACACGTTTGTCGCCGAGCTTGTCCAGGTTACCGGTCTCGTCCCCGCCCGTGTAAGCGTAGTCCCAGCGGCTGGTGTGGAAGGTGTGCCCCTGGAAGTCCTCGATGCCCGGTATTCCCGGCAGCTTCGGCCGGTTGAATGGACCGCCCGATATAATCACGAAGCGCGCGCGCATGGCGTCGCCACGATTGGTGCTTATCGTCCAGCGCCCTGCTTCCTGGTCCCAGCGCGCCTCCTTCACCTCGGTCTGGAAGCAAGCGCAGGAGTACAAGTCATAGGCCTTGCCGATCCGCTCCGCGTGCGCCTTGATCTCCGACCCGAACGAGTATTTCTCGCGCGGGACATAACCGACCTCCTCGAGCAGCGGCAAGTACATGTACGACTCGATGTCGCACTGTGCACCCGGGTAGCGGTTCCAGTACCAGGTCCCGCCAAAGTCGCCGCCCTTCTCAATGATGCGCAGGCTATGAACCCCCGCCTCGCGCAGGCGCGCGGCGGCGAGCTGCCCACCGAAACCGCCGCCAATGATGATGACATCGACCTCATCCGTTAGCGGCTCGCGCGTGAAACCCGGTTCCACGTAGGGGTCGTCTACGAAGTGTGCGAACTTACCTTCGACCTCCTGATACTGATCGTTGCCCTCCGTCCGCAGGCGCTTATCGCGCTCCTCGCGGTATTTCTCGCGCAGGGCGTCCGGATCGAAATCCAGGTTTGGGTGCTTTTCAGGTGCCGTTGACAAGTCAATTCCTCCATTATTCGGAAGTTATATCGCGTGTTTATTTTAATAATAGTATACGCGTATAGAATTGCGCAACAGACTATTTCTTATTTTGCGCACTTTATACCCTAGAACATCAATCGACCCTCGAGGGCGCCATTGGTTCCTGCCATTTCACTACATGACCTCACGAGCGGCGCTGAGCGACTATTTCCAGCCGCGCACAGGATGAAGAGTCAAGTGTGAGTCTTTCCGCGCTCGAGCTAAGTATGCGACCTCGCATGAGAACCAAAGGAACCGTTGGCCGGACGTGATCTTGATTGTTTGATCGGAGACTGAAGAGGACCCTTGGGCGCGAACTCACCCCCCCGCGATGCGCGGCATGAAGAACACCTCGCTGTCCGGCCGCAGGGTTTCCAGAAAGGCGTCCTGGCAGATTAATCCGTCAATCGCAATCGTGCTCTTCCTGAGCTCGTCACCCGCATCAGGAAAACGCTGCTCCAGCGCGGCGAGCAGTTCCCGAACGTTGCAGGCGGGCACGTCGAGCTCCGCCTCGCCGTCGGTGACTGCGAGCAGGTGACCTGGAAACACTACATGTGCCATAGCAGCTCCGACGATCTCAGTCGCCGGCGGCATCCAGGGCGGCCAGCACCCGCGGCGGTGACAGCGGCAGATCGTGGATACGGATGCCGATGGCATCACGCACCGCGTTGGCAGTCGCGGCGAGCGGAGCGACGATGGGCGTCTCGCCGACGCCGCGGACGCCGTAGGGGTGCCTGGGGTTTGGCACCTCGACGATGTGCGTGTCGATCATCGGCAGATCCGAAGCCACCGGCATTCGATAGTCGAGAAACCCAGCGTTCTCCATGATTCCGTCAGCATTGTAGATGTACTCTTCGTTCAGCGCCCAGCCCAGCCCCTGGGCAGCGCCGCCCTGCAACTGACCCTCTACATACGCCTTGTGGATGGCACGACCGGCATCCTGAATAGCGGTGAAAGCCAGCACGTCGATCTTGCCGGTCTCACGGTCCACCTGCAGATCGGCAATGTTCACCGAGAACGAGGGGCCAGCCCCCTTTGCCGTCAGTGAAGCGCGGCTGAGCAGCGGCCCGCCCGTCTTGGCGGCGTTTTCAGCGATATCCGCCAGACTGAGCGGCTTGAGTTCGTCATTGACGCCTGATGCGGGAATCGCCTGGCCGTCCACCCAGAGCACCTGATCTTCGTCGATGCCCCAAGTGACCGCCGCACGGGCACGACACTGGGCGATGATGTCCTCGCAGGCGCGCACCACGGCCATGCCTGTGGCGAACGTCGTGCGGCTGCCGCCGGTGGAGTTCGAGAAGCCCGTGCTTTCGGTGTCGCCTATCAGCGTGCGCACGCTCTCGTATGGCACGCCCAAGGTCTCGGCGGCCATGATGCACATGCTGGCGCGTGAGCCACCGATATCCGGGTTGCCCTCGACCACGGTCACCGTACCGTTTTCATTAATGTGCACTTCGGCGCTGGACTGCAGGCCGAAATTGAACCAGAAACCGACGGCAACGCCACGGCCAGCGCCCTCGGGCAGCGCACGAGTGTAGTTCGGGTGTGCCTTGGCTGCACGCAGGCACTCCTTCAGGCCAATCACCGGAAACTTGGGGCCGTAGGGTGCGCGGGTGCCTTCCTCGGCTGCGTTCTTCAGGCGCAGGTCCAAGGGGTCCATATTTAATTCACGCGCCAGATCGTCCATCGCCGACTCCATGGCGTGCATCGACTGAGGGGCACCGGGTGCACGGTAAGCGCCCACCTTGGGCTTGTTCAGCAGAACCTCGTAGCCCTCGACCTTGAAATTCTCTAGGTCATACGGCACAAAGACCGTCATGGCTCCGGCACCCATCGGCGAGCCGGCGTAGGCGCCGGCCTCATAGGCCATCCACGCCGTCGCGGCGGTGAGGGTGCCGTCCTTTTTGGCCCCGACCTTAATCTTGCAGTGAGTTCCGGACGTCGGCCCGGTGGCGCGGAACACCTCCTCCCTAGTCATCTTCATCTTCACGGGTCGACGTGCCTTGAGTGACAGCAGCACCGCCAGCGGCTCGAGATAGACCACCGTCTTGCCACCGAAGCCACCGCCGATCTCCGAGGCGATGAACTTCAGATCCGCCACGTTCATGTTCAGCACCTTGGCGGTTATGGCGCGGAAGTCGAAGTGAGCCTGGGTGCAGCACCACACGGTAGACTGGCCCGCTTCATTGGTGTTGGCGATGCAGGCGTGAGGCTCGATATAGCCCTGGTGGGCCATCGGAATCCGGTATTCGCCTTCGACGATGACGTCCGCCTGCTCGAAGCCCTGATCCACATCGCCCCGGGAGAGCACCATGACTTCGGCGATGTTACTCGGTTTGTCGGTCTTCTCGGGAAGGTTCTTGGTAAAGCAGTTCTCGTCGAGCAGGGGAGCGCCTGGCGCCATCGCCGCATCGAGGTCAAGCACCGGCTCGAGTACCTCGTATTCCACTTCGATGGCCGCCAGCGCCTCGTCGGCGATGCGCAGTGACCGGGCCGCCACCGCGGCAACCGCGTGGCCGTGATAGAGCGCCTTGTCCCGGGCCATGATGACCCTGGCGAGATCCCCGATGGAGCCGCCAGCCTCGCCGCCAACGTCTCCATGTTCAGGTGGCGGAGGGAAGTCTTCGCCTGTAATGACTGCGTAAACGCCGGGCATCGCCATGGCACGGCTGGTGTCGATTCGCTTGATCCGGGCATGGGCATACGGACTGCGAAGCACCTTGCCATGGATCTGGTTGGGCAGGTTCAGGTCCGCACCGTACTGCGCTCGTCCAGTGACCTTATCGACCCCGTCAGGGCGAACAGGCGAGGTACCTACTAACTTGTAATCAATTGATTCAGACACTTTCTTGAAGTCTCCAATAAGTCGTGAGTTCAGGCCGGGCCAGCTAGATCTCGGGCCACGTCCTGAACGGCGCGAACGATTTTGTCGTAACCGGTGCAGCGGCATAGATTGCCGGCCAGCCAGTAGCGTATGGTGGTTTCGTCCGGGTCCGGATGACGGTCCAGCAGCGATTTGGTGGCGATGATCAACCCAGGTGTGCAGATGCCGCACTGTAGGGCGGCATGATCAAGAAACTTCTGCTGAATGGGATGCAGCCCCTCCTCGGTGGCGATGCCTTCGATGGTCGTGATCTCACGCCCCCCCGTCTCCGCCGCCAGCACCAGGCAGGAGCAAACCAATCGGTCGTCCACCAGCACGCTACAGGCACCACAGTCGCCGGTGGCGCAGCCTTCCTTGGTGCCGGTGCGGCCCAGCGTCTCGCGCAGCACGTCCAGCAGCGTCTCCTGTGGCTCGCATAGAAATTCCACTTCTTCGTGGTTGATTGAAGTGATGACCTGGATCTTATTCATTTCATACTCCTAAAGCTTTGCGAGCGAGCGCCCGATCTCGGGCAATGGCAGTGGCCCGGCGACAGAGCACGCCAACTACCTTGCGCCGGAAGTCGATGGTGCCGCGCTTGTCAGTAATGGGCGATGCTGCATCCGAACAAGCCGCAGCAGCAGCGGCAAGCGCCGCGTCATCCAGCGTGGTGCCAATCAGGGCCCTGGCTGCCGCGGGCACCAGAATCGCGGTGGGTGCTACCGCACCAATGGCGACTCTCGCCTCCTTGCATAGTCCTTTGGCGTCCAGGGTGACGCTGACACCACAGCCAGCCACGGCAATGTCCATCTCGGTGCGGGGAATGAACCGCATATAAGCGTCCGCGCTGCGGCTCTTGGGACGTGGAATCTTCAGACCAACCAAAAACTCACCTGCTTTGAGGGCATTTCTGCCGACGCCGAGGACAAACTTCTCCACCGGCATTTCGCGCTGCCCCTTGCCCCCGATAATGACACAACTAACGCCCACGGCGATCATTGCCGGGATCGTGTCGCCAGCAGGAGACGCGTTGCACAGGTTGCCACCCAGCGTGGCGCGTCCCTGGATCTGGGTGGAGCCGATCAGGTCGGCAGCCTCGAGCAGCCCTGGGAGCAACTCGACCAGCTCCGTGTTTTCGTTCAGTACCGCGCTGGGTATGGCAGCGCCGATGAAGATCTCGTTCTTGCCAAGGTGCAGCCGGTTGGTCTCGGCTACTTTCTTGATGTCGACCAGGATCCGGGGCTCAATATCGGCACCTCGCAACTGCACCAGCAGATCGGTACCGCCGGCGAGCACCTGTGCCCGGTGGCCCTTCTTGGCATGCTTGGCCAGCTCTGCGACGGCCTCGTCAATGCTGGAGGGCGCGACATAAGCGAACGCTTCCATAAACTCTCCCCTGTGTGGTTTGCGAGGTGGCCCGGTCAGCCGGTTAAACTATTCTGCCTGCGAGATTTTCGGAGTAGCCGTTTTCATCGTAGGCCAGCTCGCCGTTGACAAACACACTGTGATATCCAGTCGACCTTCTTACGTAGCGACGAGCTTCACCTGGAAAATCATCGACAAACTCTTCCTCGCCGACCGATACCGTCGCCGGATCAAACACGACAACATCCGCCGCCTTGCCGACTTCAAGAGTGCCTCGGTCTTTCAAACCCCAGTCGGCTGCAAGCTCGCCGGTCAAGCGATGAACCGCTCGCTCGAGCGTCATGCGCCCGGTTTCCCTGACGTAGTGTTCCAGCAGGTGAGTCGTGTCGCCGGTACCACAGAACTGGGTGACATGAGCACCGGCATCGGATGCGCCGACGTGACACAGCGGGTGATCCATCAGCTCTGCAACCGCGGGCTTGTTGGCATTGATCACGTTCCTCAACTGGAATTCTGTTTCCAGATTATCGGCGAGCGCAATATCGAGCAGGACTTCTCCGATCTCCTTGCCTTCCGCTTTTGCGATATCTTTAAGCGTTCGACCTTTATACGCTGCATTGGCCTCGCTGGTGGTCTGACCGACGATGAGAAACGGCATCACAACAGTCATTAAACCCTTGTCTGTTTTCACCTCCGAGACAAGCCTGTCTCGTGCCCCCTGGTCGCCAAAAGCCGCGGCGCGCTCGCTGGCTGGCAGATCCATGATCGCCTTCCAGCTCGGTAATGAGTAGAACATCATGGTGGTTTCAGTCAAGCGCAGGTTCATATCAAAGCAGCGCGGCATCACTTGCCCGAACACACGCGCACCCCGGGCCTGTTGTTCTTCGAAACCAGCGATAATTGCTTCGGCATGAGGGTATTGGGGTGAACTCAGGACCGGCTGCAGGCTGCAGGGCACACCTGCGGCCAGGCTGATCTCGCCCAGTTCACGTATGTTGTCGAGCTGGCGGTTCAGATCGGGGAGGAACGGCGCGATCTGCCAGATGCCACGACCACTCTTCGCCATGGCCTTCGCCAGCGCAATTTTTTCATCAATGTCCGCGTACTGGCTGGGCACCGGCTTTCCTGTTTCATCCAAATCGACATAGGAGCTGGATATCCCCAACGCACCGGCAGCCATGGCTTCCTCGACCAGCGCGCACATCTGTTCAATCTCTTCGGGCGTTGCAACGCGTTCCTGACTGGCCGCCCCCATGACGTACAGCCGAATCATTGAGTGCCCGATCAGAGCGCCGACATTGATCCCGAGCTTCGGTCGGATATGATTGAGGTAATCGCCAAAACTGTGCCATGTGAAGGGTACCGCTGCGTCGAAGGTGCGCTTCTTGATATCTTCAATCACGCCAAACAAGCTGACGACTCTGTCTGCCGCCTGCCTGTCCTGGATCGGCGCGAGGCTCAGCGAGCAGTTGCCCGTCACGATCGTGGTTATGCCATGCTCGATCGACGGCGTCGCATGCCCATCCCAGCAGAGCTGCGGGTCGAAGTGCGTGTGGATGTCGATAAAGCCAGGCGCGACGCTCAATCCTTCCGCATCAAGTTCTCGCCGGCCCTTACCTTCGAATGAGCCGATGGCGGCGATTGTACCGTCCGTGAAGGCGATATCGCCCGCTTGCGGCGTCGAACCAGTACCATCAATCAGGCTGCCATTTCTGATGACTACATCAAATTCGCTCATGGTGTATCTCCTCGAGTTCAAGATTGTAATTTTCGCTACGCAGTTTTCAATAATTTTCTATATTATACTTTTTTTGCGCATTAATATAGTTTATATTGTGCGCATAAGTTAAGTAAAGCGCCGGCCAGATAGTACGATGATAACGCGCAACTTTCCACATTATAGATGCGCGTATTGCATTATTTTTTCATATCTATCTATAATTGCGCAATGATACTTACATTTTTTAACTAATACCCCCCTTTTATGGGCGGTTGCCCAACCGGAACAAGGAGAAACCATGCCCGCTACAAAGCCGCGTCCGGAGCAGATCCAGAAGCTCGCCACGCAGGTGCCGGCGGACGGGCCCGTATACCTGTTGAACCTGCTGAAGTTCAAGCCGCACGCGGAGTACGCGGACGGCCACATGACCGACCTGACTGGAGAGCAGGCCTACGCGATCTACGTCGAAGGCGTCTCGAAGCTGATTGCCAGTGTCGGGGGGCGCGTAGTCTGGAACGGGCGCTGCAATACGCTCGTGATTGGCGACGACGACGAGCCACCCTGGGACAGCGTCGCGATCGTCGAGTACCCACGCCTCGAGGCATACCAGAAGGTTAGGGGGAGCGCGAACTACGGAGATGTGCACGTCCACCGCGAGGCGGGCCTCGCCCACCAGCTGCTAATCCACTGCCTGTCACTAGAGCAGGCACAGACCGCGCTCTCGCGCTAGGTCTCGCCCGCCTAGAGCCAGCGGTCGAGGTTTCTCCCCACACCGGGAGATGATGGCCGGATGGGGTTAGCTATTTCAGCGGTCGAGAATATAACAAAAAGGTTGTACAGCTTGATCTATCGAATGTTGGAGAGGATAAGACAGAGACCAGGAAGCTCTCGAGTTCTAACTTGGAACTGATTAGCCACCTAAATGTTGACAGCACAGCTGGAACTGGCTGAATACGAGTTAATCCGGGGGGATCGCCCGACAATGGCCGCCAATCTGAGGCTGTCACCCACCCACGAACACCTGCGCTGGTTTGTCCTGCCCGCGGACGTTGCTGTTAGGGACAAGCCCGTGTTGGGCGAGAGCGCTCGATAATCACACCTTAGTAGGCAAGTGCCATTTGTGGGTAGCTAAGCTGCCGGGGCGGTTTGTATTGCAGATCTCCCCACCATAGCCAGTCTGCGCCTGCAAACATGGCGTCGTTAGCCGCGCTCACCAATGGCGACCACTTTACCGTCGTTCCCGGTCCTGCTGGAATCGCGGAACTTCGCCCAATCGGCCATCGGCTTGCGCCGCTTGTGCATGAGCTCGCCACGCACATAGGCCGCGCGAGTTGCATCGTAGAATAGACTAGAAATCTCCATGAACAAGGAAAGTCCAAGTGACGGCCTTGGACTGTTCGGCAATCAGGGCAGATCTTAGGGCCCTGCACTTTGCCACGGGGCCTATCCTTTTCCAGACCCCAATTACAGTTGTTACTACTATAGTAACAACATAAAAGATGAGATACGGTGATAAACCCTGAAACGGGCTAAAACAACGAAGATCGTTTTGGTCCTATTTTTCTCAGGATTTTGAGACAAATTGCGATTGCATGATATTTCGCCGGGGCTGTGGCCTCCGGTACCAAGACACCAATAAAATCAATGAGTTACGTGATAAACAGGCTCTACCCAATTAACAATGGGATGGACTCCTCCTCACCCACTTTCGGCATCAAGTGCCACACTGAGTGTGCTGTCCAACAGTCACCAGCGAGGAGGAGGAACCCGCGATGAAGATTAGTCGAGTTGGGGTAGATTTGGC
>NZ_JAVKCQ010000162.1:0-13922 GCF_040222615.1 Haliea sp. | reverse complement strand
GGGTAAAACGGGCGTTCTCTCCGCCCGCGTCGAAGCCGGCGAGGCCGGCGGCCAGGGTATTCAGGTTGAAGCGCCCCTGCAGGTCCTCCAGGGAGCCGACCAGCCAGCCGCCCTCGTCCAGGGGGTAGGGCGTTGCCTGCTGGGCCCAGACCTCGGTGAGATCATCCCGCGGCTGCTCCCGGGCCTGATCGGCGTCGTGATCCATCACCAGCGCCATGGTTGCCAGTTCTTCGGCACCGCGCAGGTAGGCCTGGCCCTGCTCGGCTACAAACAGGTTGGACCCGCGCTGGTAGAACAGCGTGAACTCGCTCTGCATCGCGACCAGAAGGGCCGCTGACAGCCCGAACACCAGCAACGCCACCACCAGGGCGACACCGCGCTGGGGGTTCGGCAGGCGCAACTCAGAGCGGCGGCAGTGCATGCAGACTCCTCAGCTCGCCGAGGTCCTCCAGTTCGATGACCAGCTCCAGCGCCGCCGGGGGGGGCAGCGCGACGCCTGGCTGGCTGGTGTCCGCCAGCCAGTTCTCCGGCCAGTTGCGGGTCTCCACCACGGTGCCCCGCGCGCCAGGGCGCAGGGACTCCGCAGAATCCAGGAACGACAGGCGCAGCCCCGTCACACCCGCCAGCAGCAATACCCGCTGTGGCTCCGTCACCGAGGCCCGGTCCAGCACCGGATAACTCTCCCGCCACAGCGCGTCCTCCAGCCACAGGTAGTTGACGCGCTGCAAATTGCTGCGCTGATGCTCTGCGGAATTGTGCCAACCGCTGCGGGTGAAGCTCAGCATGAACCGCGCCGCCCGCCCGCCCACCAGCGCCGGCTCCTCCTCACCGAACTCGTCCCGTATCGGCCGCTCGACGAAGTGGCGCAGGTCGCGGCTGACAATCATCAGGGCCCGATTGATCTCCCACGTGCGCTCGGTCACTGCCCGCGTGCTTTCCACCCCGCTGATCACCGCCGACAGGCCGCTGTAGGATACCGCCGCCACGAAAGCGGTAATGGCCAGGGCAATCAGGACTTCCACCAGGGTAAAGCCCTTGTTACCCACCGCTCACCTCCCCGGCCGCGGGCTGGACGGCGAACATGAACGAGACCAGGGTGTGCAGCGGTCGCCCCTCGCCCTCCTCGCCCTCGCGCACTTCAATCTCCACCCGGTAGAAGGACTGCACCTGGGTCGCGCTGCTCTCCAGGCGCCAGTGCCACTGCCGCCCCGCCAACTCCTCGACGCCGCTGTCGACACCGCTGAATAGGCCCGACCGGGCGACGGTGAGCAGACGCAGCTCCACCAGTTTGTTGTTGGCGACCATTTGCGCCAGGGACTTGTCGCGCAGATAGCCCGCACCGTCCACCTGCTGGTACAGAGCGAACAGCAGGGCCGGCAGCGCCAGGGCCACCACAGCCAGGGCCACCATGACTTCGACCAGGGTGAAGCCGCGCTGCGGCGGGCGCCGCGGGCTAGGACCGGTCAAGCCCATCTTCCGGCTCCCCGCGCCGCAGCAGCGTCATCCGCCCCAGCAGGTCCCATTGCAAGCGCCACAGCACTGCGCCGCTGTCCCGGCTGCGCAGCTCCAGCTCGCCGGGAACAACCTCGCCGCTGGCGTAGAAAACCACCTGCGGTGCCGCCTCCGGCGCCACCGGCGCCGGCAGCAGCTCCGTTGCAGGCACGTCCTCGAGAGTCAGCGAGAGAACCACTTCCACCGGCAAGGTCTGCTCGACGAAGACATCGCTGGCGACCTGCGGCCGGCGCCAGCCCTCCGGCCGCCGCTCCCGCCAGTCGTAGCCGAACAGGGTCTCCGGGCCACGGCTATCCAGGAACAGGAGCAGACCCAGGTCGCGCCCCGACAGTTGGGCCTCATCCAGGGCAAACTGGGCCACGTTCTGGATGTCACGCACCTGCGCGTCCAGGCGCAGTTCCCGGTTGCCGGAGCCGACATTGAGGGTCGCCAGGGACGTGATGATCACCACTACGAACAGCACTACCAGCAATTCCAGCAGGCTGAATCCCCCGGGCGCCCTCACCCCTCCCGCGCTGGAGGAAGAGAATCCCGCTCGGGCCGCCGGTGGCAGGCGGCTCACCGGCTCAGTCCTCTGCTTTCCAGTTGCCGATATCCGCGTTCTGGCCTTCGCCGCCGGACAGGCCATCCGCACCGAGGCTGTATATGTCCACTTCGCCGTTTTCCCCCGGGCTCATGTACAGGTAGGGGCGACCCCAGGGATCCAGCGGTACCTCCTGCAAATAGCCGCCGGCCTTGAAATTGCGGGGTTGCGGATCGAGATTGCTGGGCGTCACCAATGCCTCAAGGCCCTGCTCAGTGGAGGGATAGAGATAATTGTCCAGCCGGTAAATCTTGAGCGCGGTCTCTATGGCCTTGAAATCGGCGTAGACCTTCTGGATACGAGCCTCGTCAGCCCGATTGAGAACCGTGGGCGCCACCACGCTGATCAGCAGTCCCATGATGACCAGCACCACCAGAATCTCCACCAGTGAAAAGCCGACCTGCGCTGGCCTTGTCCGTGTCATTTGTTTCATATCGCTATCGCACCATTGTATTGAGATCAAAGATAGGCAACAGAATGGCCATGACAATGACCAGTACCATCGCCCCCATAAAGACGACCAGCAGCGGCTCGAGCAAGCTCATCATCGTCCCCAGGGTCATTTCCAGTTCGCGTTCCTGATTGGTAGCCGAGCGCTGCAGCATGGTTTCCAGCTCGCCGCTGGTTTCACCGCTGGCCACCATGTGCACCATCATCGGCGGGAACCGGCCGTTCTCGCGCAGGGCGCGGTGCAGGCTGCTGCCTTCCTGCACCCGCTCCGCCACCCGGGCACTGTCGTCTCGCAATACCAGATTGGTCAGGACCTGACCGGCGATGTGCAGGGACTGCAGCAGGGGCACGCCGCTGGCCATGAGGATACTGAGGGTAGAGGCAAAGCGCGCGGTATCCACCGCGATCACCAGGCGGGAAACACCGGGCAATCGCAGCAGCAGGCCGTGCCAGCGCCGGCGACGGGTGGGCGGACGCAGCCAGCGGCGCACGCCGATGACCAGAGCGACCACCGCCACCAGCACCCACAGAGCATAGTCTCGGGAGAAGTCACTCGCGGCAATCAGGCCCCGGGTGAGCAACGGCAGTTCGCGATTGGTGTGGGCGAAAATCCCGATCAGCTCCGGCACCACAAACACCATCAGTGCCACGACGACAGCAACGGCCACCCCCACCAGGATAAAGGGGTAGATCATCGCCATCTTCATTTTCTGCGCCGTATACTGGCGCTGCTCGTTGTAGTCTGCCAGCTGTGCCAGCACCGGCCCCAGGAAGCCCGCGTGCTCTCCCGCGTTGACCATGGCCCGGTACATTTCATTGAACACCAGGGGAAACTCCCCCATGGCGTAGGCAAGGGTATGGCCTTCAGCCACCCGCGAACGAACCTGCAACAGCAGCCCTTTGGTACGCCCCTTGCGACTCTGTTCTGCGGCTGCCTGCAGACACTCATCCAGCGGCAGGTTGGACTGCACCAGGGTGGCGAGCTGGCGGGTGACGAGGGCCAATTCCGACACGCTGATACGCGGTTGCAGGAAAGCGAGATTGAATCGGGACGGGCTCGCGGTCTGCCGATTGGCGACCGCCACTTCCACCGGCCGCAGCTTCTGGCTGCGCAGCTGGCTGCGCACCTGGCGTTCCGAGTCGCCCTCCAGCACTCCCTTGACCAGCTTGCCACCCGGGTTCAGTGCCCGATACCGATATGCCGTCATCGCCCGCTATCGCACTCAGTTCACTGCCGTAACGCGCAGCACTTCTTCGATACTGGTCTCACCAGCCAGAATCCGCCGGCGGCCATCCTCCTGGATGCCGGGGTACAGTTTGCGCGCCTCCTGCAGCATCTGCTGCTCGCTCGCCCCCGCGTGAATCATCAGCCGCAGGGCGTCGTTGATCTCGATCAGTTCGTAGATCCCGGTGCGCCCGCGGTAACCGCCGAAATTGCACTGCTCGCAGCCCACGGCCCGGCAGATTTCCAGCCGCCCCCCGACCGCCGGGTCCACCCCCAGCAGCGCCCGCTCCGCCGGCGAAGGCTCGTAGGCCTGCTTGCAGTCCCTGCACAGCAGCCGCACCAACCGCTGGGCCATAACGCCGATCAAGCTGGAGGAAAGGAGAAACGGCTCGATCCCCATATCCTGCAAGCGGGTAACTGCGCCGATAGCGGTATTGGTATGCAGGGTGGAGAGCACCAGGTGACCGGTCAGGGACGCCTGCACCGCGATCTCGGCAGTCTCCAGGTCGCGAATTTCCCCTACCATCACCACATCCGGATCCTGGCGCAGGATGGCGCGCAGGCCGCGGGCAAAGGTCATGTCGACCTTCGGGTTCACCTGGGTCTGGCCGACCCCGGGCAGCATATATTCAATCGGATCCTCGATAGTGAGGATATTGCGGCTGGTCTGGTTGATATGCGACAGGCCCGCGTACAGCGTCGTGGTTTTCCCGGAACCGGTGGGCCCGGTCACAAGGATAATGCCGTGGGGGCTGTGCAGCGCCTTCTCGTAGCCCGCCAGCACCTGTTCGTTCATGGCCAGCTGCTTCAGTTCCAGCTGCCCTGCCTGCTTGTCCAGCAGGCGCAGCACTACCCGTTCGCCGTGCGCGGAAGGCATGGTGGACATGCGGATGTCCACCGCGTGGCCGGCGATGCGCACCGAAATCCGCCCATCCTGGGGCACGCGTTTTTCGGCGATATCGAGACGGGCCATGACCTTGAGACGGGACACCAGGAGCGGTGCCAGCATACGTTTGGGAGACAGGATTTCAGCCAGCACGCCGTCTATCCGGTAGCGCACGCTGAGGCGTTCCTCAAAGGTCTCGATGTGGATATCCGAAGCCTGCTCGCGCACCGCCTGGGAGAGGATGGCGTTGATCAGGCGAATAATAGGGGCGTCGTCTTCGGCGTCCATGAGGTCGCCGGCGTCGGGGATTTCCTCCGCCAGGCGGCTGAGATCCACATCGGCACTGATATCCTCCGCCATTTGCACAGCGGCGTTGTTGTCGCGCTGGTAGGCCTGGGACAGCTGGCGCTGAAACTCCGACTCGGACACGTTTTCCAGGGTGAAGGGAGCACCCAGCCAGCGCCGCAGCTCCAGCAGCACCTGGGACCCCGGCTGGGCGCGACAACTGACCACGACCCCGCCGGGGCGGCCGTGTACCAGCACGCCAAACTGCTTGGCGAACCCGAATGGCAACGCCCGCAACCCCTCACGATTGCCGGCGGCAGGGGCACCCGCCACGGCCATCAGCGTCCCCCCGCAGCGGCGGGCGCAGCCTGCGCTTCGTCCCGGATCGCCTCCAGTTGCCGGATCTGCTCTTCCCATTCCGGCAGCACCGGCACGTACTGGTCATCCAGGAACATCAGGCCGCGCTCACGCCGCAGCAGTTGCTGGTCGCGGATATAGCGGTACTTGTCGGCGGTGGCGCCGGCCAGCTGCTGGTCATCGCGAATGATGGTCGGGCGGATGAAGATCAGCAGGTTGGTCTTTACCACCGACACCGCATCGGTCCGGAACAGACGCCCCAGCAGCGGCAGGTCGCCCAATAGCGGCACTTTCTGGCTGCCGTCCTGGACATCGTCCTTGATCAGCCCGCCCAGCACGACCACGCGGCCGTCGGCCGCCAATACCTTGGTCTGCAGGATGCGTTCATTGGTAATCAGGTCCGAGGCATCCAGCACCGCGGAGGTGTTGCTCAGGCTGGACACCTCCTGGGAGATCTCCAGCACCACTGAATCGCCTTCGTTGATATGCGGTGTCACCTTCAGGGTAATCCCCACGTTCTGCCGCTCAATGGTCTGGAACGGATTCTGGGCCCCGTCCCCGGTGCCGGTGCTGGTGAAGGAACCGGTCACGAAGGGCACGTTCTGGCCCACGGTGATGTACGCCTCCTGGTTGTCCAGGGTCAGCAGGCTGGGTGTGGACAGGATATTGGCATTGGACTGCTCCTTGAGCGCATTGAGGATGACCGTCATGGACAGGTCGTCGTCGATCACCCCCCAGCCCAGGGACAGGCCCGAGGACTGGGCCAGGGCACCTGCCAGGGCTCCCACATCGAAATCACCGGTGGTGGTGGCGCCATCGCTGCTGCCATCCGTCGGCAGGATCGCGCCGGCAATACGCTGCGCGCGGGCGTCGGCGGTATTGATATTGCTGCCGAAGAAACCATCGTTATTGGCGAACAGCCATTGCAGGCCGAGGTCCTGACCATCGCGAACTTCCAGCTCGACAATGATGGCCTCAACCAGAACCTGCGCCCGGCGGATGTCCAGACGGGTAATTACGGCCTCCAGCGACGCCATTTCATCGGTGGGTGCCGTGATAATCAGTGCGTTGGTATGCTTGTCCGCCTCAATGGTGGCGCTGTTGCTGTTGCTGCGCTGGCGCCCGCCTTCAGCGCCGTCAACCCGGGTGATGTTCTGCATCACGCGGGTCAACACTTCGGCAATGTCCTCGGCCTTGGCGTATTGCAGGTAGATCACCTTCACATTGCCACTCTGTTCCAGCGGTGTGTCCAGGTAGCGGATCAGGCGTGTCATGCGGGCCCGCTCCAGCTCATCCGCACTGACCAGGACACTGTTGGTGCGGGAGTCCGCCACCAGCAGCACCTCCACTTCAGTGCCCTGCTGGGCGTCGGACTTGTTGAGCTGCTCAAGCATCCGGACCACGTCGTCGGCGACCCCGTACTTGAGCTTGATGACCTCTGTCTCCTGCACCGCGGTACGGTCCATGCGCTCAATGATTGCCGCGATTCGATCGATGTTGGACGCGACATCGGAAATTATGATTGCGTTGCTGGGGGCGTAGGCCGCCATATGTGCCTGCTGCGGCACCAGTGGTCGCAGTACCGGAATCAATTTCGCGGCGGAAATATTTTGCAGCCGCATGACCTGGGTGACATATTCATCGTTGCCCCGCCGATCGTCATCGTCGCGCACCGTCACCGGTGCGGAGCGGGCATCCTTGCTCTGGATCACGCGCACCACGCCCCCGGACCGCACCGCCGTATAGCCGTGGACCTCCAGGATGGAGAGAAACAGATCGTAGAGCTCGCTGCGGGACACCGGCTTGGAGGACACCACCTTGACCTTGCCCTTGACCGCGGGGTCTACCACGATGGTCGTCTCGGTGGCTTCAGCCACGAACTTGATCAGTTCCTGGATATCGGTCTCTTTCAGGTTCACAGTGAAATCCTGGGCCTGCGCGGCTCCGGAGCCCAGCGTAACGAGCAACAACAACAGAGGGGCCCGCAGCGCCCGCGATATGATTCTCACTGTATAACTATCCTCACCTGATGTGTCCCGACTCTATCACTGTTCGCCAGCGCCGGCACTGAGGCTGACATTCACGGCGACTGCTTCGCCGCCGCGCAGGAGGTCAAAAGAAGCTTCACTGGCGGAGCGCATGGCCTGATACAAGCGCATTGTGTTGGCCGGGTCGGACAGAGGCATGCCATTGACAGCCACCACAAGGTCGCCGGCGCGAAAACCGAGGCGCTCGAACTGTTCCCGATCGCGCCCGGGCGTCAACCGGTAGCCCTGCAGTTCGCCTCCGTCACGCACCGCTGCGATCCGCACCAGCTCCGCAAGGGATTGCGGGTCCTGGTACAGCTGTTCGCGATACTCGCGTGCCAGGGCCGTGGTAACCTCATCCGCACGCTTGTCGATGACGCGGGCGGTGGGCGGTGGCGCACCGAGGGAGCCCGCGGGAACAACCGGAGGCATGCCCGCAAGCTGCGCATCCAGGCTGCTGGGCTGATACAGCGTGAGCAGCTCATAGGTGCCGGCGTTGTCCAGTACCACCTGGAACGGCATGACCTTGGCCAGGGTCACGCGGCCCGATACCGGCAACGTATCGTCCACCCTGTAGACATTCTGCTGACCGCGGTGCTCGACAATCGCACTGCCGGTGCCGTCTGCGCTGAACGCGATAATACCCCGCAAAACCAGGTCCAGACGGGTCTCCCTGGCGCCCTTCTCGATGCCCTCCCGCTCGACACCGGCCACTGTCTCCGCTTCCGGCTCGGCGGTCACTGCGGCACCCGGCTGGCCGAACAGGGGCCAGCCGCGCAGGGCTTTGAGATCAACCGGGGATGCAGCGCCCCCGCCGGCGGAGCTGAGTGCTGGCGGGTTGATGATCTGCCCGCCGGGAGCACGGGAGTCGGGCTGCGGAAAAATGGCCCAGAACAGTTGCGCCAACGCGGCCAGGGCCCACACGGACAACAGCATCACCAGAGCCCACCGCAAACGTCGGCTATTGGCGGGCTCCGTCAGTGACGCCATGCCCAGCTGGAACCACTCCGGGATCCGGGTCGCCATACTGCGGTAACTTAGCCGATCAGCCGCCAAGGCCCTCTCCTGGATAGTGCCCGCCCACGGGGAGCGATGCTGGAACACGTGCACCGATTATAGGGTGCGCCATTAAAAGATAAAACTGTGACAGTCAGATGGCGGTTTTGTGACCGCACCGTGACAGGCTGGAAACCCGGGCAAAAAAAAACCGGCTCGGAAGCCGGTCTAGAGATGGAGTCTCTACAAGGGGGATTGAGGACCTGAACGGTTGCAATCAATGGCAGTGCTGTACCCGGCGTAAACCTCCATTGCCTACGCCACACCACCTCTGTAACTTCAGACCAGCGGTTGTTCCCACAGTTCCACTGCCGGGTAAAAAAAATCGCCCGTAGCAGCACATGGACAGTGCAAGGCCGGTTGTATACGCTTGCAACGAGCAAAACCGCCCCGCAGGGACACCTTATGAGCCATATTTTCCAGGATAATTCCGCGACCATTGGCGGCACCCCGCTGGTCCGGATCAATCGAATAAGCACCGGCAACGTTTATGCCAAGCTGGAAAACCGCAACCCGGCAATGTCGGTTAAATGCCGCATCGGCACCAGTATGGTCCTCGCCGCTGAACAGGATGGCAGCCTGCGCCAAGGCATGACCATTGTCGAACCCACCAGTGGCAACACCGGCATCGCGCTCGCCTTTGTCGCCGCCGCACGTGGTTACGGCTGTATCCTGACGATGCCCAACACCATGAGCCTGGAACGCCGCAAACTGATGAAGGCGCTGGGCGCCGACATCATCCTGACCGATGGCGCCAAGGGCATGCCCGCCGCCATCGCCCGGGCAGAGGAGATCATCACCTCGGATCCGGCAAAATACTGGGGCGCCAGGCAGTTCGAAAACCCCGCGAACCCGGCAATCCACGAAACCACCACCGGCCCGGAGATCTGGCGGGATACCGATGGCCAGGTCGACATCTTCGTCTCGGGGGTGGGTACGGGGGGCACACTCACCGGCGTCTCACGCTACATCAAGCGAACCGGGGGCAAGGCTATACTGACCGTTGCGGTTGAACCTGCCAGCAGTACCGTGATCTCGGCCGCGAAAGCCGGCGAGGAGCCCAGCCATGCCCCGCACAAGATCCAGGGTATCGGCGCGGGCTTCCTGCCCCGCAACCTGGATCTGGAAATGGTCGATCGGGTGGAGCAGGTGAGCAACGAGGACGCCATGGCCTGGGCACACAAGCTCATGCAGCGGGAAGGCATCCTGGCCGGGGTATCCTGCGGCGCCGCCATGGCGGTCGCTGATCGTATCTCGCGGGAGCCGGAGCACGCGGGCAAGATGGTGGTGGTGGTGTTGCCGGACTCCGGTGAACGCTACCTCAGCGCGGCCCTGTTCGAGGGCAAGTTCAGCGACAACGAGATGGTGCAGTAGGCCAGCGGCAGAAGCGCGGCTAACGCCCCTCCTGCAGCAGCGCGAGTCGCCGCTTGACGTCTGCCCACTCGGTGTCGATGACGCTGAAATAGACTGAATCGCGGGAGAAATCGCCCTGCACAACCATGTGCTTGCGCAGCACTCCCTCGCGTATGGCGCCGATGCGCTCCAGCGCCCGCTGCGACCGCAGGTTGCGGGCATCGACCTTGAACTCCACCCGCAGGCAGTGCAGGCGCTCGAAGGCATTCGCCAGCAGCAGGGTCTTGACCTCCGTGTTGACGCCGGTGCGCTGCCACTCCTGGCCCAGCCACGTCCAGCCGATCTCCAGGCTGCGATGCTCAGGCCGGATATTCAGGTAGCGGGTGCTGCCGACGATCTTGTTCTTGGCATTTTCCACTATCGCCCAGGGAACCTGGTCCGGAGCGGCAAGGGCTTCGTCAATCCACTGCCGGGTATCCGCCAGGTCGATAAAGCAGCTGCGCGGCATATACTCCCAATCCGGGACATGGCGCCCGCGGTTGAACAGGCCCTGGGCGTGCCCCTGGGACAGGGGCTCGAGTCGGACCAGGGTTCCGCGCAGGGGCCGGGTGCCGGCCTGAGGTTCCAGCGGCAGGCTCACGGCAGCACCACGCTGGAGCCCGTGGTGGTACGCCCTTCCAGCGCAGCGTGGGCCGCGGCGATCTCCGTCAGGGGAAAACGCTGGTTGATCCCGACCCGCACTCTACCCGAGCGGATCTGCGCGAAGACTGCGGCAGCGGAAGCGCGCAGTTCCTCTGTGCTGGCGGTATAAGTAAACAGGGTGGGTCGGGTCACGTAGAGCGAGCCCCCAGCAGCGAGGACCTGCAGGTCCAGTGGCTCGGGCTTGCCAGAGCTGTTACCGAAGCTGACCAGCAGCCCCCTGGCCTGGAGGCTGGCGAGCGAAGCCTGGAACGTGTCGCGACCGACGCCATCGTAGACCACCGGCACTCCGGCACCGGCAGTCAGCTCCCGGACCCGCGCCCCGACATCCTCCTCGCGGTAGTTGATGACATGCTGATAGCCGTGGGCACGAGCCAGCTCGGCTTTCTCCTGTGAACCCACTGTGCCGATAACAGTCGCGCCCAGGCTGCTGGCCCATTGCCCGAACAGCAGTCCCACGCCACCGGCGGCGGCGTGGAACAGGCACGTCTGCCCGGCCTGCAGGGGAAAGGCCCGCTGCAGCAGGTACTCTGTGGTCTGGCCCTTGAGCAGTGCCGCAGCCGCAGTCTCGAAATCGATGCCCGGCGGGACGGGCACCAGCCGCGACGCGGGCAGGTTCAGCTCCTCGGCGTAGGCACCGAGACCGGCGGAGCAATAGGCGACGCGGTCCCCGACCGCAAACCCGGCGCCCTCGCCCGCCGCCGCGACCACTCCCGCCCCCTCTAAGCCCAGGCCGCTGGGCAGGGCGATCGGATACAGGCCACTGCGGTGATAGGTATCAATGAAGTTGAGGCCGATGGCGCGGTTGGCCACCGTCACGATTCCCGGGCCGGGGGGACCGGGATCGACATCTACCAGCTGCATGACCTCCGGGCCACCCGTTGCCGTTATCCGTACTGCCTTGCCCATGCACCGCCTTCCTCGCGTAACCGCCACCGCCTGCTGATCCCGCTAGTGTGCCACAACCCCCGCTCCCGAGGCACGATCAGCGCGCATCTGGCACTGCAGGGCGGGAAGCCGCGGTGAGCGTGGTACACTGCGCCTGCCTGTCGCCACAACGCAGGGCAGCTCCCCTCATCACCCTGGAATCGTACACCGTGCTTGAAGAACTGGAACTCGACCGCAGCCTGCAACTCGCCCTGGCTGAGCTGGCGCACACCGCCGCTACCGACGTGCAGGAGCAGGTGGTTCCGCTGGCGCTGCAGGGCAAGGACCTCCGGGTGAGCGCACCCACCGGCAGCGGCAAGACCCTGGCCTACCTGCTGCCCACCCTGCAGCAGCTGCTGGCCGGCCCACTGCCCCCCAAGGCCGGCACACTGGCCCTGGTACTGGTGCCGACTCGCGAACTGGCCCGCCAGGTGCTCAAGGAGTGTCGCCAGCTGCTGGGTAAAAGCACCCTGCGCGCCGATGCGCTGACCGGTGGCGCCGACTTCAAATACCAGAAGTCACTCCTGCGCAAGAATCCCGAAGTCATCATCGCCACCCCCGGGCGCCTGCTGGAACACTGCGAGCGGAAACGCGCCGATCTCGGTGGTTTGCGTATCCTGGTACTGGACGAAGCCGACCGCATGCTGGAGATGGGCTTCCGCGAGGATGTGCTGAAGATCGCCGGCTACTGCCCCGCCGACCGCCAGACCCTGATGCTGTCGGCCACCCTGCACGCAAGGGGCCTGGGCGAAATCAGCGCCAGCCTGCAGCATGAACCGGAATCGGTGAACTGCGGCGAGATCCGCACCGCCCACAAGGATATTTTCCATCAGCGTATCCTCGCGGATGGCCAGGAGCACAAGGACCGGCTGTTGCTGGCGCTCCTCGCGGACAGCCGGGGCCGCAAGCAGCTGGTGTTCGCCAACAAGCGCACCACGGCGGCGCGCCTGTCCGGCCTGCTGCAGCACCATGGCCTGCGCGCCGCCTGCCTGCACGGCGAGATGAGTACCGAGGAGCGCAAGGTGGTTGTCAGCCGCTTCACCCAGGGGGTGGTCGACATCGTCACCGCGAGCGATCTTGCGGCTCGCGGCCTGGACATCGAAGGCATAGACACCGTCATCAACTATGACCTGCCCTACAGCGGCGATGACTACCTGCACCGCACCGGCCGCACCGGCCGGGCGGGCAGCCAGGGCCTGGCGATCTCCCTGGTAACGGCCGCGGACTGGAACCTGATGATCAGTATCCAGCGCTACCTGAACCTGGAAATGGAGCCGCGCGCCCTGCCTGGCCTGAAGGCGCGCTACGCGGGCCCGAAGAAGATGAAATCCTCGGGCAAGGCCGCCGGCCACAAGAAGAAGTCCGGCAAGCCGGCAGAGGAAAAAAAGAAGGACCGGCTGCGGGATCGCAAGGCCAAGGGCAAGCCCCGCGGCAAGGCCAGCCCCAAGCCAGCCAACGACGGCTTTGCGCCGCTGAAGAAACGGCGCAGCGAACCGGAGAACTGACGCGCCAGTGGGCTCAGCTGGCCACCGGCGGCTCCCGGTAGCGTTCGAACCAGCCCAGGATTGCCGCCACCTTGGCTACCAGCTGGCTGGGGCGCTGGGCGATCAGGTGCCCCGCGCCGGGGACCCGCACCATTGCCGTATCGACGCCGCGCAGTCTCAGTGCCTGATAATACTGTTCAGTCTCCGCCATCGGGGTGCGCAGGTCCTCCTCCCCGGTCAGGAGCATGGTCGGGGTCGAAACGTTGCCCACCAGGGACAGGGGTGACCGGCGCCAGTAGGCCTCCGGATTTTCCCAGGGCATCTCGCCGAACCAGTAGCGGGCAAAATAACTCGGCAGGTCCGCCGTGAGCACGAAACTGGTCCAGTTGATCACTGGCTTGGCTACCACCGCGGCGCGGAAGCGATCACTCTTGCCTACGATCCAGGCAGTCAGGGTACCGCCGCCGCTGCCGCCAGTGACAAACAGCTGCTGCGGATCGACGTAGCCCAGCTCCAGCAACGCGTCCACTCCGGACATCAGGTCATCGTAGTCTTCCCCGGGATAGTTGTGGTGGATCAGGTTGGCGAACTCCTCGCCATAGCCGGTACTGCCGCGGGGATTGATATACAGGACCACGTAGCCTGCTGCCGCAAACAGCTGCAGTTCCGCGGCGAAACGCGGCCCGTAATTGGCGAAGGGTCCCCCGTGTATTTCCAGGATCATGGGGTACTTGCGCGCCGGATCAAAGCCTGGTGGCAGAACCACCCAACCCTGGATTTCGCGACCGTCGTGAGATGAACTGAAGGACAGCTCTCGTACCTCGCCGAGAGACCTGTGCCCCAGCAGATTGTCATTGAGCGCGGTCAAGGGCTGCCGACGTTCGCTGCCTATCCGTCCCGCCACCAGCTCCGCCGGGGCACCGGCACTGCCGGCAGTGTACGCAAAGTGCTGGCCACCGGTGGCGTAATCCGCACCCGCGTAGGGACGTCCCAGCTGCTTGCCGCCCAGCCCCCGTGCCAGTACCCGCATCCGCCCACTGCGCACCCGCCGGCGGCCTGGGCAGGGTGCCGATGGTCG
>NZ_JAVKCQ010000161.1:0-10365 GCF_040222615.1 Haliea sp. | reverse complement strand
CGCCGCCGAGGCGTCCATGGACTTCGACTGGATTCGTCCCCGCCTGTCTTTACTCTACGGCAGTGGTGACGATGATCCCTTCGACGGCAAGAGCACCGGTTTCGACGCCATCTTCGAAAACCCGCAATTTGCCGGCGCCGATACCAGCTACTACATTCGCCAGGGCCTGCCGCTGATCGGTGGCGGCCGGGTGGCGCTGTCCCAGCGCAACGGGGTGCTGAACTCCCTGCGCTCCTCCAAGGAGCACGGCCAGTCCAACTTTACCAACCCGGGGGTCTTCCTGCTGGGAGGTGGCGTGGACCTTGACTTGCTGCCCGAGCTGCGCCTGTCCTTCAATGCCAATTATCTGGCCTTCGCGGAAACCGAGGTGCTGGAGGTGGCGCGGCAGCAGGCCAACGTCGACAGCGAAATCGGCATGGATCTGTCTGCGGCGCTGATCTGGCGTCCGTTCATGAGCCAGAACGTGGTGGTACGCCTGTCCTACGCGCAACTGCTGTCTGGCCAGGGCTATAAAGACCTGTATGGGGACGAAGACCCTTACTCCCTTTTGTGCAACGTAATACTGACATTCTGAGTGGCCGCTATGAGCACACCTGATCACACTCGACGGAACGGCAAACCCATTCACTGGTGGGCCGCGGGCCTGATGGCGGGGTTGTTGGCGCTGCCTGTGAGCCTGGTCAATGCCGCAGGAGGCGAGGAAGCGGTGGAGCGCGTCTACGTGACAGCGCCCAACGCGCCCGTCAGCCAGAGCAGCGAGCAGATGGAGGCCAAGTCCGCAGGCTGTGTTACCTGCCACACGGCGACCGACGAGAAAACGATGCACGCCAACCCGGCGGTCAAGCTGGGCTGCACCGACTGCCATGGCGGCAATGCCGATGTGCGGCGCAGCAGCGGCGACGGGATCGAGGACCCGGCGTACCTCGCCATCATGGAACAGGCCCACGTACTGCCGCGCTACCCGGAGTCCTGGCACTACCCCTCCAGTGCCAATCCCGAGCGTACCTACACCCTGCTGAACAAGGAAAGCCCGGAGTTCACCCGCTTCATCAACCCCTCCGACTACCGCATAGCCCGCGAGGCCTGCGGCGCCTGCCACCTGCCCATCATTGAGGCAGCGGAGCGCAGCCTGATGGCTACCTCGGCCATGCTCTGGGGCGGGGCCGCCTACAACAACGGCATCCTGCCCTACAAGCGCTACATCCTGGGGGAGGGCTATACCCGCGAAGGGGAGCCGGCAATGATTCCCGGCCCGGTCCAGCCCACCGCGGAGATGACCATGCAGAGCATCCTGCCGGCGCTGTATCCGCTGCCGGCCTGGGAGACGATCAAGCCCGGGGACATCTTCCGCGTGTTTGAGCGCGGTGGCCGCAATATCACCAACCTGTTTCCGGAGACGGGCCTGCCCAACGCCCTCGGCCAGCTGCAGCGGATCGAGGAACCGGGCCGCCCCGATTTCCGCCAGTCCAATCGGGGCCCGGGCACGGGGGCGAGGATTTCGGTGCCGGTCATCAATATCACCAAGACCCGCCTGAACGACCCCCATACCTGGTTCCTGGGCACCAATGACCAGCCCGGTGACTTCCGCTCATCCGGCTGTGCGTCCTGCCACGTGGTCTATGCCAATGACCGCGACCCGCGCCATTCCGCCCAGTACGCACAGTACGGCCACACCGGCAAATCCCAGACCCTTGACCCCACCATACCCAAGGACCGCAAGGGGCACCCGCTGCGGCACGCCTTTACCCGCGCCATTCCCACCGCCCAGTGCATGTCCTGCCACATGCACCAGCCGAACATGTTCGTCAACAGCTTCCTCGGCTACACCATGTGGGACTACGAGTCCGACGCGCCCTCCATGTGGCCGGAAAAGCAGGTCTACCCGACCCACGAGGAGCAGGTCGATGTGCTGTCGCGCAACCCCGAGGCCGCTGCGCCGCGGGGCAAGTGGGCGGACGTGGATTTCCTGGAGAAAGTCTCCGAGCTCAACCCCACGCTGACCGACACCCAGTTCGCCGACTATCACGGCCACGGCTGGAATTTCCGCGCCGTATTCAAGCGCGACCGCACGGGCAACCTGCTGGACGCGGAGGGTGACGTGGTCGAGGACACCGATCCCGACAAGTTCAAGAAAGCGGTGCACATGTCCTCCATCCACCTGGACAAGGGCATGCACTGCGTCGACTGCCACTTTGCCCAGGACGCCCACGGCAACGGCCACATCTACGGTGAGGTGGCCGCAGCGGTGGAGATTGACTGCAAGGACTGTCACGGCTCGGCCAAGGCCTACCCCAACCTGTTCACCTCGGGCCCCGCCGCCCTGGAAGGCGGCACGGACCTCGGCGCCATCCGCAACCCGGACGGTCGCCTGCGCTTCGAGTGGAACGGCAACACCCTGGTCCAGCGCTCGGTACTCAACCCCGACCTGGAGTGGGAGATGAGCCTGGTCAAGGATACGGTGGACCCGAGTCACCCCGGCTACAACGAGAAGGCGGCCCGGGCCAAGCTCATGAGCCGGGACACGGCGGAGCAGGGCTACGGCCTGGAAGTGGCCAGCGACAACCTCGCCCACAGCGACGAGGACATGGAGTGCTATACCTGCCATACGTCCTGGACCACCAGCTGCGCCGGCTGCCACTTGCCGATTGAGGCCAACTACAAGACCGAGCGCAAGCACTACGAGGGCGGCTACTCGCGCAACTGGGCCACCTACAATCCGCAGGTGTCCCGGGATCAGATGTTCCTGCTCGGTCGTCGCGAAGCCGCCAAGGGCGGCAAGATCGCCCCGGTACGCTCGACCTCGGCGCTGGTGCTGTCCTCGACCAATGCCAACCGCGAAAAGATCTATATCCAGCAGCCGCCCATCGCCGCCAGTGGCTATAGTTCCCAGGCCTTCAACCCGCACTTCGCCCACACCGTGCGCAAGACGGAGACCAAGGACTGCGAAGACTGTCACCTGTCGAAGAACAACGACAACAACGCCATCATGGCCCAGCTGCTGATGTACGGGACCGGCTTCGTCAACCTGGTGGGTTACTACGCCTGGGTCGGCGGCGAGGAGCACGTTACCGGTGTGCAGGTGACCGAGTGGGACGAGCCCCAGGCGGTGATTGGCTCCTACCTCCACCGCTATGCCTACCCGGACTGGTTTGCCGAGCACCAGGCCAACCAGAGGCAACTCCTGCACGGCTATCCGCACAGCAGCGGGCCTGCCTCCTGCGTCCAGCATCGCGGCGAGTACCTCTTTGTCGCCGAGGGTGACAAGGGCATGCGTGTGTACGATATCGCCGGGATCGCCAACAAGGGTATTTCCCAGCGGGTCATCACCGCTCCCTTCAGCCCCCTGGGCCACGACACCCGCATACCCAGTGCCAACGCGACCTGCGTTGTGCTGCCCACCAACCAGCCCATCCACCCCGATCGCAACCAGGGTGAGCTGATGCGGGATGTGAACCTGGAACAACCCTTCCACCCGATCTACAACTACGTGCTGGTCACCGATGCCGCGGAGGGCCTGATCCTCACTGACGTCAACACCCTGTCAGACGGCGAACCGCGCAACAACTTCCTCGAGCGCGACCTCACCTGGAACGAGAACGGGGTGCTCAAGGGGGCCCGGCATATGGTGCTGGGCGGCTACTACGCCTACATCGTTGCCGATGCCGGCCTGGTGGTGGTGAGCCTCGAGCAACCCCTGCAGCCGCGGCTGGTCACTGTGGTGCCGCTCAATCGCGGCCACTCCGTGGCCCTGCAGTTCCGCTACCTGTTTGTCACCGACGCCGACGGCCTCAAGACGATCGATGTCACCAACCCCGAGGCGCCAAGCCTGGTGGCGGACAACACCATCCCCCTGGGACAGGCGCGGCGGATGCATCTGGCGCGCACCTATGCCTATGTGGCGGCGGGCCGCGACGGTGTGGCCATTGTCGATATCACCCGGCCAGACAAAATGCGCCTGCTGCAGACCTTCAGTGAGGGCCTGGTGGATGCCCACGATGTCGCGGTCGGATCCACCAATGCCTCCCTGTTCGCCTATGTGGCGGACGGTGCCGGTGGCCTCAAGGTGATCCAGCTGACCTCGCCCTCCAGCCAGCCCAAGTTCTACGGCTTCTCGCCGGAACCCGCGCCGGAGCTGATTGCCAGCTACCCGACCAGTTCCCCGGCGCTGTCCCTGAGCCGTGGCCTGGAGCGGGACCGCGGGGTGGACGAAACCGGCGGTCAGGTAGCCGTGTTCGGGCGCATCGGCGCGCGGCCGCTGAATCTGGACGAGATGCGCAAACTCTTCACTGACAAAGATGGCAAGCCATGGTTCGTAGAAAACTGACAGCACTGGCGCTGCTGCTGGGGATTGCCGCAGGCAATGTCCTGGCCCAGTCTTTGCCGGAGGAAGGGCGCGACATCCATGAGGGTGTTGCCAGCTGCGCCACCAGCGTCTGCCACGGCAAGGTCAGCGCGGATCCGGCGTCCACTGTGTGGCTGAATGAGTACCGGATCTGGTTGCGCCAGGATTACCACTCCCGGGCCTACCGGACCCTGCAGACTGCCCAGTCCCAGGCCATTGCGGCCAAGCTGGGCTTGCCCAGCGCCCAGGGAGCGAAGATCTGTCTCGATTGTCATGCGGACAATGTGCCGACGGAGGCCCGCGGTCGGCGCTTCCAGATATCCGATGGCGTCGGCTGCGAGGCCTGCCACGGCGGTAGCGGGCGCTGGCTGGAGTCCCATGCCGAAGCCGATACCAGCCATGCCGACAACCTTGCCAGGGGCATGTACCCGACCGAGGACCCAATGGCCCGGGCGCGGCTTTGCCTGTCCTGCCACCTGGGAACCAAGGACAAGTTCGCCACCCACGAGATCATGGGCGCCGGCCACCCGCGGCTGGCGTTTGAGCTGGAGACCTTCACCGTCAACCAGCCGGCCCACTACGAGGCGGATGCCGACTATCGCGAGCGCAAGCCCTATATTGCTTCAGTCAACATGTGGCTGGCGGGCCTCGCGGTGACCGGCATGCACACCCTGGAGTTGTTGCAGGAGGACTGGTTTACACAGCCCGGTCTGGTCCCGGAGCTCTCATTCTTCCAGTGCCACGCCTGCCACCATCCCATGGACGACCTGCGCTGGTCAGCGGAGCCCGATCAGCTGCCGCCGGGCACCGTGCGCCTGAATGACGCCAGCCTGGTGGTCCTGCTGGCGGTGCTGGAAACCCTGTCGCCCGGTGATGTCGCCGGCCTGCGCCGGGATCTGGATGCCCTGCACCAGGCTTCCCGGCAATCCCGGGAGCGGGTGGTGAGCGCTGCCCGGGTCCTGCACGCCCGCCTCGGACCGCTGGTGGAACGCCTCGGCAAGGGCAGCTACGGTCCCGAGCAGCAGCGCCTGCTGCGCCGGGAACTGCTGGCCCAGTCCGCTGCGGAGCGCTTCCGTCACTTCACCGCCGCGGAACAGGCATTTCTGGCGGTTGAGACCCTGTCTCTCGCGCTGGGTGATGCGGAGCGCCTGAAATCGCGACTCGACGCGCTGTACAATACCGTCGAGGATGAAAATCGCTTTGTACCGCAGCAGTTTGCGGTGCTGGCAAGGCAACTGATGGGAGCCCTATGACGCAACGGTCCGACGCCCGCTGGCAGGTTTGCGGCGATACTGACGTTGGCCGGCGCGAGCACAATGAAGACGCGTTCTTCTGTGACGATGCGCTGGGCCTGATGGTCGTTGCGGATGGGGTGGGAGGTCATCAGGCCGGCGAGGTGGCCAGCCAGGTGACCTGCGAGGTGCTGGCGCGGGACGTGCATCGTCTCGGTGACCTTGAGTCCGCCATCCGCAGGGCCAATCTGGAAGTGCGCGATGCCGTTGCCGCTGGCCGCGGCAAGGCTGGCATGGCAACCACCGTGGTTGCTGTGCAGTTCGACGGCGCCCGGTATGAGCTGGCCTGGGTAGGGGACAGCCGAGCATACCTCTGGGACGGGCAGTTGAAATTGCTTACCCGGGACCACTCCTACGTCGAGGCGCTGCTGGAAAAAGGGCAGATTACCTTCGCCGAAGCCCGCCACCACCCGCGCAAGAATGTCATCGTCCAGGCCATCGGCCTGCAGGACGAGGACAAACTGCGCGTTGGCAGCAACGGTGGTCATCTCAAGGCCGGTGATATCCTGGTGCTTTGCAGCGACGGTCTCAGTGATGTTGTGGATTGTGACCGCCTCGCGGCAATCCTGTCCCTGGATGAGCCCCTGGAGAAGCGCTGCCATGAACTGGTGCAGGCGGCTGTGCAAAATGGTGGCCGCGACAACGTCACCGTGGTTCTGGTGCAGTGGGTCGGCCAGGATTCCGCAACTGAAACCGGCGCAGCGGTCGACCCCAATGTGGTCTGGCGGTATGATCCCGCCTCCGGCGATTACCACGGTTTACCGGAGCTGGTGCAGCCAGGCCTGCCGGTTGCAGACGATGCAGGGCCCCGCACGGCGGCTCCCAGGCGGGCGCGTGTCGCACCCAGGTCCCCCGAGGTCACCCAGATGATGTCGGCGGATGAAATGGCCAAGTTGCGCCGGGTTGCCCTGGAACTGCCGGCAAAAAGGCGACGCCAGCGCATCATGGGCCTCGCACTCGTTGCCCTGCTGGCACTGTCCGCCGCGGCGGCATGGTATGTATTCGGTCCCATCGGTGGGGCTTGAGGGAGTTTGAGGTATGACGGCTGATTTTAGTGCCACCCTGGTCGCGCCGGACGGTGCGGAGCATGTCCTGAGCGGCGAAATGCGCGTCGGGCGCACCGACGAATGCGAAATTACCATTGCCGATCCCCGCGTATCCCGCAACCATGCGGCGATCCGGGTCGAGGGCACGCGGATACTGCTGGAGGATATGGGCTCTGCCAACGGTACCCTGGTCAACGGGTTGCGTCTGGTCGGTGCGGTTGAGCTCAAGAACGGTGACGACGTCCAGTTCGACAAATACAAGTTCCGGGTGGTGATAGCCGGGCTGGCGCCCCCCGCGGACGACGGTGACGCAACGGTGGTCAGTCCCCTGGGCGATGACGCCACCGTAGTGGCGCCACTGGAGCCAGAGGCCGCGCCACCGCCTGCCCCGGAACCGCCCCCCGCCGCTCCGCCGCCCGCCGCCGCTCCACCGCAGCCTGCGGCGGTCAGTCCCGACCTGCCGGGCAGCTGGACAGAGGGAGGCACCGGGGAACACACCCAGTTCCTGTCCATGGAATCCCTGGAAGAGTCTGCCGCGGCGGATGTCGGGCGCTCCTCGGACCTGCCCCATCTTATCGTGGTCCGCGATGGCAGCGCTGCGGATGTCATGGAGCTGGAGCCGGGCACCAGTGGCGACCCGGATGTGTGGGAAATAGGCCGCGAAGACAGTTGCGAGATCATGCTTGATGAGCCCAGCGTCTCGGCCCGCCACGCGCAGCTGATTCACCAGGGTGGGCGCTGGCGCCTGGTCAACCTGGTGTCCGCCAATGGCATATTCGTGAACGGGGAGAAACGCCTCACTGCGTATCTTGCCGATGGTGACCAGATTCGCCTGGGGAGTGTCAATCTGGTATTCCGGGGCAGTGTCGACGCGCCGGCATCAGGCAGTGCGGCCGCCCCTGTCGGCAAGCATGCCGCGACGGGTACCGGCAGCCCGGGTGGTGCGAAGCCGGGCGGGTCAAAGTTGCCGCTGGTTATTGGCGCAGTGGTCGTGGTTATCGCGGCGGCGGTTGCGGGCTACTTCTTACTCTAGGCTCGCGGCGCAGCGGGGCGGAGCGCCGCTCACGGGGCTAGTCCTCCAGCCGCTGCATCTCCAGATCGAGGACATCGGGATTCTCCAGGTGGGCCTGCAACAGGGCCCGCAGGGGCTCGATGTTCTCCCGATCCACATGCTCGACGCTAAAGCCCAGGCGGCCGTTGTCCACGCTCTGCAGCCAGGCGTGCAGCTCCAGCGGCTCCGGCGCGCCCGTCTGGATCAGCAGGGTGAAGGGTTCGTTGTACTGCGCGTCCCAGACATCCGGTTGATCGGTGGCGGCGCCGCCCAGGGAGAGGTCGATCAGGCGCTGGTGCCAGACACTGCCGCCCTGGTGGACTTCCACCGGCAGGTCAATGGGGACATAGGTGAAATCCTGGTGTTCACTGCGGGATTCGGGCATCGGTCTTCTCAGTCAGTCAGTGTTCCCGGGCATGATAGCGCCGCCTCGCGCGCTTTGCGAGACAGCCCCCCAGCCCGGTATCGGTGCGCCGCTCAGGTCTTGAGCTTGCGGTATTTTACCCGGTGTGGCTGGGCAGCCGCCGCGCCCAGGCGTGTTTTACGGTCCTCTTCATAATCGCTGAAGTTGCCTTCATGGAACACCACGCTGCCGTCGTCCTCGTAGGCGAGAATGTGGGTGGCGATACGGTCCAGGAACCAGCGGTCGTGGGAGATGACCAAGGCGCTGCCGGGGAAGGTGAGCAGGGCCTCTTCCAGGGCGCGCAGGGTTTCCACGTCAAGGTCGTTGGTGGGCTCGTCCAGCAGCAGCACGTTCGCCCCCTGTTTCAGCAGTTTCGCCAGATGCAGGCGGTTGCGCTCGCCGCCGGACAGGTCCTTGACGAACTTTTGCTGGTCCGAACCCTTGAAGTTGAAGCGGCCAACATAGGAGCGCGAGTTCACCTCGTAGTTGCCGATGCGGATGATGTCCTGGCTACCGGAGACTTCCTCCCACACCGTCTTGCTGCCATCGAGGTCGTCCCGGGACTGGTCGACGTAACCCAGTTGCACGGTCTCGCCTACCACCACTTCGCCGCCATCGGCCCGCTCGTTGCCCATCAGCATCTTGAACAGGGTGGACTTGCCCATGCCGTTGGCACCGATGATGCCGACGATACTGCCCTTGGGCACGGTGAAGCTGACATTGTCGAACAGCAGCCGGTCGCCAAAGGTCTTCTTCAGATTGTGGACTTCGATGACCTTGTCCCCCAGCCGTGGTCCCGGCGGGATGTAGATCTCGTTGGTCTCGTTGCGGGCCTGGAATTCCTGGGACTGCAGCTCATCAAAGCGCTGCAGGCGGGCCTTGCTCTTGGCCTGGCGCCCCTTGGGATTGCTGCGTACCCACTCCAGCTCCGACTTGATGGCTTTCTGGTGCGAGGCCTCGGTGCGCTTTTCCTGTTCAAGGCGGGCTTCCTTGGCGGCCAGCCAATCGGAATAATTGCCCTCGTAGGGGATGCCGCGGCCGCGGTCCAGCTCCAGGATCCAGCCGGCGGCGTTGTCGAGGAAGTAGCGGTCGTGGGTAATTGCGACTACCGTACCGGGGAAGTCGTGCAGGAACTTCTCCAGCCAGGCCACACTCTCCGCGTCGAGGTGGTTGGTGGGTTCGTCCAGCAGCAGCATGTCCGGCGCCGACAGCAGCAGCCGACACAGCGCCACCCGGCGCCGCTCGCCTCCCGACAGGGTGTTGACGTCCGCCTCCCAGGGCGGCAGGCGCAGCGCATCCGCCGCTACCTCCAGCTTGTGCTCCAGGTTGTGGGCATCCGTGGCCTGGATGATGTCCTCCAGCCGTGCCTGCTCCTTGGCCAGCGCGTCAAAATCCGCATCGGGCTCGGCATAGGCGGCGTAGACCTTGTCCAGCCCCGCCAGCGCGTCAATGGCCTCCTGCAAACCCTCCTCGACATTGCCGCGCACATCCTTGTCCGGATTCAGCTGCGGCTCCTGCGGCAGGTAACCGATCTTGATCCCCGGCTGGGGCCGCGCTTCACCGAGGATGTCCGTGTCGATCCCGGCCATGATCCGCAGCAGGGTGGACTTGCCCGAGCCGTTGAGGCCCAGCACGCCGATCTTGGCGCCGGGGAAAAACGACAGGGAGATGTCTTCGAGGATTTTCTTTTTCGGCGGCACGACCTTGCCGACGCGATTCATGGTGTAGACGTACTGTGCCATCTGGGGATGATGCCTGTGCTGGTGAAAATGTGGGCGGATTCTAGCAGGAATAGGGCGCGGCTTCAGCGGCTGCTGTTAGCCGCCCGCGCGTCGATCGAAGTGCATACCACGCCTCCGCTGCCCCGCGCCGTGCCTATCCGCAGTCACGGTCTGGTCCCGGCGTAGCTTCGTCAATCCGCAATCGGCGCCGAACTCAAATCATCCGGATCCAGCTCCGAGGCGTCCGGCTCGTGGGCCTCGTGGAACTCGCCCACCTCCCAGTTGGCCTTGGAGCCGATCTCCGCGATGTGGAACAGCGCATCGCCCTCGTAGGCCAGCGGCAGGTTGGTGCGCCCGACCACGATGCCGTGGGAATCGGAGACCACATCAGTTTCGCTGGTACCCATCGGGTCGGCGATGAAGGCGATGGTCTGGCCCTTGTCCACTTCCGCCCCCAGGGGGACCAGTACCCGCAGGATGCCGCTCTCCGGGGCGCGGATCCAGTGGGTG
>NZ_JAVKCQ010000160.1:0-20565 GCF_040222615.1 Haliea sp. | reverse complement strand
TGAAGGCTTTCCTCGAGGCGGAAGCCCACGACGGCCCGTCCCTGATCATCGCCTACAGCCCCTGTATCGCCCACGGCGTGGATCTGAGCAACAACCATCGGCACCAGGATATGGCGGTAAAGAGCGGGCACTGGCCCCTGTTCCGGTTCAACCCGGCACGCCTGGCCCAGCACCAGAGCCCCCTGCTGCTGGACTCGCCAGCACCCAGCATTCCCTACCGGGAGTTTGCCGAGTCCGAGACCCGCTTCCGGATGCTCTGGCACACCCACCCGGAGGCGGCGGAAGCGTTCGTCGCCCAGGCCCAGCACGACGTGGCCCTGCGCTACCAGCACTACCTGCAGCTGTCACAGCTGGACTGGAGCGAGGAGGCCACGCTGTCGGCCCCGCGCGCCCAGCTGCGCAAGAAAAGTGACCAGAACCAGAATGGGGAGACACCTGAGCATGGCTGACCTGAGTACCCACTACCTGGGCCTGGCGCTGAAGAACCCGATCGTGCCCTCCTCCTCGCCCCTGACCGGCAGGCTCGACAGCGCCCTGCGGCTGCAGGAGGCCGGCGCCGCCGCCATTGTCATGCCCTCGCTGTTCGAGGAGAAAATCCAGCAGGAGCACGCCCTGCTGGACCGTTTCCTGGATGAACAGTCACTGGGCCACGGTGAAGCAACCAGCTTCCGACCCATCCCGGCAGACTACACATCCAGCGAGGACCGGTATCTGGAGACCCTGCAGCAGCTCAAGTCCGCGCTGGATATCCCGGTAATTGCCAGCCTCAACGGCGTCACCGCCGGCGGCTGGCTGGAGTGCGCCCTGGCCATCCAGGACGCGGGAGCCGACGCGCTGGAACTGAATGTGTACTACGTGCCCGGCGACAGCAATGAAACCGGCGCGGCGGTGGAGCAACGCTACCTCGATATTGCCGCGGCACTGCGGCCCCGGGTCAGCATTCCGGTAACCATGAAGCTCTCCTCACAGTTCAGCGCGCCCCTGGATTTCGTCCGCAAACTGGAACAGACCGGGGTACAGGGGGTGTGCCTGTTCAATCGTTTCTACCAGCCGGATATCGACCTGGACACACTGGCGATGGCACCGAAACTGGACCTCTCCAGTTCCATCGAGTCCCTGCTGCGAGTGCGCTGGGTGGGCATGCTGCACGGCCATACCAACTGCAATCTGGCGGTGACAGGCGGCTTTCATACCGCAGCGGATGCGCTCAAGGCCCTGCTCGCCGGGGCCGACGTGGTACACCTGTGCAGCGCCCTCCTGCAGCGCGGGCCGGGCCTCATCGAGACCCTGCTCACGGACATGCAGCGCTGGCTGGAGGACAAGGAGTACCTATCCGTCGATCAGCTGCGCGGGAGCTTGAGCTGCCGCCACGCACCGAATCCATCCGACTACGCGCGGGCCAATTATATCGACGTGCTCGACAGCTACTCAGTACCTGACGGCGTGCAGTTCTGAAGGCGGCTCATGGTTGCAGCGTCACGCCGCGCTCCGCTAACCAGCGCTCGTCCAGCTCCCAGCGCACCCTGTCCACCTCTGGATGCCCCTCCACCACGGAGGCGGCACGGGCCTGAACGCGAGCCAGCCGCTCCTGGGCTGCAACCATGTCCGGGTGTTGCACATCCTTGCCCTGCAACTCGGGGAAGGCCGCGTACAGGAAATGCATCACCGACATCCGGGCCGAGCGGGGGCTGTTGATTATCGCCACCCTGTTCTCGATCTCCAGGACACGAAACTCGTAGGGATAGTCCGCCAGCAACGGGTCTTGCGCCAGCTGTGCGTTCAGCTCTGCTACCCGCCCGTCCCGCCCGGTCAGCCACATGACCAGAACCACCAGCAGAACAACCCCCAGCAGGTACAGATATCGACGCGTAAAACTGTCCATAACGGACTCCCTCGCAAAGGTTCAGTCGCTGCTCAGTGAGCCATTTCCCTGAACCACAGACTTCACCCGCAGGTGACGAACGCGTCCCGACGGCAGCGGCCATTCGATCTGGCCACCCACCGCCAGGCCAATAAGTGCGCTGCCTACAGGGGTCAATACGGATACCCGCATCTTGTCCACATCCGCTTCCTGAGGATAGACCAGGGTCACGGTGGTTTCCTGCCCCGCGTCAGTGTCCTCGAAGGTCACCCGGGAATGCATGCTGACAATGCCATCGGGGAACTCCTGATCGGGGACGGTATCGGCGCGGGCAAGCTCTTCATCCAGGGCATCCGCCTGCGGACCGTCATGGTGCTCGATAGCTGCCTGCAGGCGGCGGTAATCGCTATCCCGGATGGTTATGGGAGAGTTTGTTGCAGTACTGTTCATGGCTGGAGCTCCATCACTCGGGGCTGTCGCTCGCAGGAGCCGACAGGAGGTACGCTTGCATTGGTGTTTACAGCGCGAAAGTTGCCAAATCAGGCTACTGCAGACGCTGTTGGAATCAAGGATCTACCTGCAGGGGTGGTGCGACGATCAGGCCGGCAGGAAGGCCTGATCGCCGGGCACGGGGCAAACGCCGGTGGCACTCTGCATCCGGTTTTGAGAAAAGTCGCCCAAGGAAAAATACGCATCGAACATGGGGCCAGCATAGCACAAGCTGTACGCCACGCCGCTACTACTGCCGGTAGTCACTGATCTGCACTTCCTCGCCATAGTCGCCGTAATCGCCGAGAGCCCGCAGGCCGCGAAACTCCTGCCAGGGCAACGGGCGGAAGTGCGCGGTCGCGTCCGAAGACAACAGGCCCGGGAGCGGTTCGATGACCGAGTCATAGCCCGGATTGAGAAACCAGGCGATGCTGAGGCGCGCCCTGTCCGTGCTGGCGCGAACCCGGTGTAAGGGTGCCACGTAACGATCATTCGACCATACCTGGAGCATGTCACCGACGTTGATGGTCAGCGCACCCGGCACCGGGCTCACGTCCAGCCAGGCATCGTCATGCTGCACCTGCAGACCGGGCACCTGGTCCTGCAACAACACGGTCAGGGCACCGGCATCCGTATGGTGACTGATCCCGAACGGGCTAGGCGGGGGAGCATCCGCCGGCAGCGGCAGATCCTCAGTGGGATAGTGGTTCAGGCGCAGGAAGCTGCTGTGCCCCGGCACAAAGTGGGCAGCGAGACTGGCCGGTGCCAGAGCCAGACCCTCGCACAGGAGCTCCACCAGCTCCAGCGCCAGTGCATGGCAGGCATCGGCAAACGCCTGCAGCGCGGGCTGCAGCGCGGGCATGCCAGGGGGCCAGGGCGTTTCTCCCCGGGGCGAGAAATCAAAAATCTCCTTGCGATCCCGCAGATTCTTGGTGAGCTCCCGGTCGTAGTAGCCAAAGGGGTTGTCGAGGGTTCGGCTGACGGCCTGCTTGAGCGCCGGATCGCTGGCAAAGAATGCGCGCGCTGTAGCCTGGGTTTGTGCCACCAGGGCCGGCGCGATACCGTGGCCGGTCACCTGGAAAAAGCCCCAGCTGGCCGCTGCAGCCGCCAGCTGGGCGGCGACGGCGTCACGCCGGGCGCGCAGGTCGATAACGGGTACGGCGGGCGCGGGCATGTTGCGGGATTCCTGTATCGGGCTTGAAGGACCCTGCATTATGCCGTGTCCGGGTTGCGCCGGGTACCGTGCGGAACAGAATCGCCCGCAGATGACTTTTGACCTCCGCGACCAGCTCTCTATACTGGCCCGACACGCAGCGACGAGGTGAGCCAATGCAGGCATTTTTCCATTCCGCCCAGGACCAGCACATTCCGAAAACCTATTTTACCCGCGGCCAGATGCGCCAGCCGCAGGAGGTCCCGGACCGCACCGGACATATGCTCGAAGGCCTGCAGGCTATGGGAGTAACGATTGCCGAGCCGCCGGACCGGGGCGCGGGGCCTATTTCACGGGTTCACGACCTCGGCTACCTGCGCTTCCTGCAGTCGGCCCATCAGCGCTGGATGGAGATTCCCGAGGACTGGGGCGAGGAGGTGATGTCCAATATTTTTGTTCGGGAGCCCAATGCCCTGCGCGGCATCCTGGCGGAGGCGGCGCGCTACCTGGCCGACGGCAGCTGCCCGGTGGGGGCCAACACCTGGGACGCCGCCTACTGGTCGGCCCAGTCTGCAATCGCCGCGGCCGAGGCGCTGCTGGCGAGTGATCAACACGCCTACGCCGTGTGCCGCCCGCCGGGGCACCACGCCCGCCGGGATGCGGCAGGGGGCTTCTGTTACCTGAACAACGCCGCCATCGCCGCCCAGCACCTGACGACACGCTTCCCGCGCATCGCCATACTCGATACCGACATGCACCACGGCCAGGGCATCCAGGACATCTTCTACCACCGCAGCGACGTGCTCTACGTCTCCATCCACGGCGACCCGACCAATTTTTATCCGGTAGTAAGCGGGTTCGAGGACGAGCGCGGCGCGGGTGAGGGGCTGGGTTACAACATCAACCTGCCCATGCCCCACGGCTCCTCCGAGGAGGACTTCTTTACCCGGCTGGGAGAGGCCCTGGCGGCCATCACCCTGTTCCAGCCCGACGCCCTGGTTTTGGCCCTGGGCTTTGATATCTACAAGGATGACCCCCAGGCCAAGGTCGCCGTGACCAGCGAGGGTTTCACCCGCCTGGGCGCAGCCATTGGCGAGCTGTCCCTACCCACCCTCGTGGTGCAGGAAGGTGGTTACGACCTGGCCACCCTCAGCACCAACGTACAGCATTTCTTCCGCGGCATGGGCTGAGCTCTCGCTGTCAAATTGCGGTCTGGCCACCGTCGATGACCATAGCCGAGCCGGTGACGAATTTCGCTTCGTCGGATGCGAGATAGGCGACAGCACCGGCGATTTCCTCTGGCTGGGCGTAATAGCTCGTGAGCGGGAACATGCGGCCATAGAGCGCCATGTCGGCGCCTTCGGGAACCTCGATGTTCTTCACCAGCGGGGTATCTACGGCGCCGGGGCAGACCGCATTGACCCGCACCCCGCGACTGGCAAACTCCACCGCCAGCGACTTGGACAGCAACAATACCGCGCCCTTGCTGGCGCAGTAGGCGCTGTTGTAGGGCAGCCCCTGCAACCCCGCCGTGGAGGAAATGTTGACGATGTTGCCAGTGGTTTCCAGCAGATGGGGCAGCGCCGCCTGGCAGAGCACGAATACCGAGCGACTGTTGACCGCCATGACCCGGTCCCATTCCGCTGCTGCCATATCGAGAAAATTCTTCGTGAGTACCATCCCGGCAACATTGCAGAGGACATCCAGCTTGCCATAGTGGGCTACGCAGCCCGCGACCGCCGCCCGACAGTCAGCTTCGTCGGTAACATCCAGCACCCGGCTGTGTATCTGCAGCCCTTGCCCCGCCAGAAGCGCGGTTTCCCGCGCCAGCAACTCCGCGTTGATATCGGAGGCGTATACCCTGGCACCCTCGCGCGCCAGACGGGATACAGTCGCCAGCCCGATGCCAGAGGCCGCGCCAGTCACAAAGGCTACTTTGCCGTCAAACCGCTCCATGAGTTTCAACCTCTGTAGATACAGGAAACAAGGCGCGCAGTTGTAGCACAGAAAATCCCCTCCGGGAAACCACGGCCCGAACAAGCTGGGCTGGCTAAGCCTGAGGTAAGAATCAGCGCTTACACTACAGGCAACTTTCAGGAGGTTACTGTATGAAATACCTGGTGAAAAATCGCTGCTGCAGAACCCTGCCCCTTGCTCTGGCGTTCTCGTTATCGGCTTTGGGCACAAGAGCTGCGCCGACCGCGGATGTGACCGCGGTGCGCGAGCAATGGGAGCAGATCAATTTTATCGTAGCCGCGCCCGAGCGAGAGGAACAGTTCGAAACCCTGATCGACAGCTGTAACTCCCTGCTCGCGTTACAGCCCGGTGATGCACAGGCACTGACCTGGTGCGGTATTGTGGAGTCATCCTACGCCGGTGTCGCTGGCGGCCTCGGGGCGCTGAAGCACGCCAAAGCCGCTCGCAGGTACTTTGAACAGGCTATCGACATTGATCCTGATACTGTCAATGGCGCCGCCCTGACCAGCCTCGGTACGCTCTATGCCAAGGTCCCGGGGTGGCCGGTGGGATTCGGCAGCGACAAGAAGGCACGCCAGTATCTGGAGGATGGCCTGAAGGCCGATCCGGATGGGATGGACAGCAACTTCTTCATGGCCGAGTTCCTGGCCGATCAGGGCCAATCCGAGGCGGCGAAACAGCATTTGCAGCGAGCCCTGAACGCTCCCCCGCGCCCCGCTCGTGCGATTTCCGACACCGCGCGGCGCAAGGAAATAGCGGCGTTCCTGGCCAGACTCGGATCGTCCTGAGCAGCCCTGCAATCAACACACCAGACCAGAGAGCACTCAGCCCGAAGCCTCCCGGTCCAGCAACCTGGCCGGGCGCATGATGACCACGGTGCACAGGATCAGCGCCAGGACAGCGGCGTTGATCACCAGGTCATAGCGGTTGTCGCCGAGGAACAGGGCCGCCAGCAGCGGCCCGCTGGCCAGCCCCATCTTGGAAGCAAAGCCACCCAGTGACGCCATCTGTCCCACCGGATCGAAGTGGGCGCACATTCCCAGAAGGTAGGGAATCACGAAAGCCCAGGTAATACCCACCCCGCAGTTGGCCAGCAGAAAAGCCCAGGGCTGTCCGCTCCAGTGCAGCAGGACAGTGCCCAGCACGGTGAGACTCATGCCCAGGAACAATGGCCACCAGCGCCCATACTTCGTCGCCATGACCACCACCAGCAGGGCACCTATGATGCCAACCCAGGCCGCCGCTCCCAGGGTGGGGCTGATAAAAGCCATGCTCAGCCCATAGTGCTTGCCCATGCCGATGATAAAGGCATAGAGGCCCATATTGGCTGCCTGGAACAAAAACAGCGCGGCCAGCACCGCCAGCATCGGGGCCCAGCGGATTGCCGCAGGCGGTGGAGCCCCGACCCCGGGCACCGTCACGGGGTAGTCGTCGAGAAACGGCAGCATCGCCAGGGTCACCGCGCTGAAGGCGACCAGGGACAGGAACAGGGCGCTGGTGCCGAACGCCGGTACCAGCGGCGGCAGCAGCATTACGCCCAGACCGCCCAGCCCAAACTGCACCAACAGCAGGTAGCCAAAGGTGCGATCCGGCTTCAGGGTGCGGGCAATCACAGCAAAACCGATGCCGACCAGCAAGCCGCCTACCGCTCCGTGCACAAAGCGGACGGCGACCAGCATCAGGGGCAGGCGCAGCAGGATGGAGACCAGATCAAGCAGGATCAGCGTCAGCAGCAACAGGAATGCCGCCCGCCGCCAGCGGATATGGCGCACCACGAATACCGCCGCCAGCGCCCCCAGGGCGGCGCCATAGACATTGGCGGACCCGACCAGCCCGGCGTCCCGGTTGGAGAAACCCAGGCCTTCCACCAGGCCATCGACCAGGGCCGGCATGATATTGACGTAGAACAGGCCCGCCGTTGCCAGGAAGGCCAGGGCGACGCGCGCCCATTCTCCGTGCGGTGACAGGGTACGGCGAGATGTGGGAGCAGTAGCTTGGCTCATGGCGGGTTCCGGGCTAGTGACAGAGTGGTCGCTGCTGATGCACCGCGCTAACCGCGGCCAGCCAGCGGAATTCATTGTTGTCGCTGACGTAGTAGTAGAGGACGTTTTCAGCCAGCAAGGCCAGGGTGATACCGCCATGGCCCGACAGAAAGGGAATCCAGTAGGGATTACGGCATCCCAGTGCCGGGGCCGCGTCCAGCAGCCAGAAACCGTGCTGGTAGCGCAGTCCGACCACGCCCGTCGCGACCCCGGGCAACGCCCCCTGCGGGGAGATCGCTGCGCGCACCATGGCGGGGTCCAGCAGTGCCGGGTTCCGCGCCTCCTCGGCCAGCCACAGGCCAAGCTGCAGCAGATCATCCGCAGTCAACAGCTGGCCCCAGCCGCCGAACGGCTGCGCTGCCGCGTCTGCCGTGCGCCGGGTGAAGGCCGCAAGCGGTCCCAGCTGCAGTTCCGCCCATGCCTCCCGGAAGAGCAGGTCACTGTAGAGATCTGCGCTTTCGGTGCCACGCAGCTCGCGCAGTAGCATCGCCATGGCGCTGACCAGCACATAGGTGTCACTGGTGTGGTACACCCAGCGCCCTCCGGCAGCCTCCCTGCGGGGATATGCGCTGCAAGCCCAGGCCAGCTTGGCGGCGTGATCCGGCGCCAGGAACAGGGGGCTGGCAATGGCTGCCGCTTCATCCTCGAAGTAAGCTGTGGCTTCATAGCGCCCGGTTTGCATGTTCAGAGCCTGCTGCAGGGTCACGTCACCCCAGTTCCCGTCGCAGGCGGGCAACAGTTCACCGATAGTGCGCTGGCGGCTGCCGGGCGCCAGTCGCTCCAGGCGCATGAGTGCGGTCCCTGCCACCAGACTCTTGGAGAGGGAGAATGTCGGCAGTGGCAGCTGCTCGCAGCGTCGCGCCGGGCCCGCCGCCACGGCGCAGGCAGATTGGTAGTGGCGCCCGTCCAGGAGCAGCCCGGCCATCGTGAGATGCTCGTGGCTCACACCTGCAGGCGGCGCCAGCAGGGAGCCATCAATACCGCTATCGCGCCTGAGTTGTTGCAGCTTGTAGACGGGAAACCGCGGGGAATGGCTCTGCTCCACTGCCAGCTCGACCGGGCGCCAACTAGCGCTGCCCTCGAAGCGGGCGCTAAATTTGAAGTACTCGCAAGTCTGGCCACTCACCTGCAGTACTGCGGAGCCGTCACCGTCGGCCGGCAAGCTCACTGCAAGCTCCCCGTAATGAATACAGTTGGCACCCTGTTCCAGCAGGTCCAGCGGCATTTGCAGTGTCAGCTTGCCGCGGGCATCGCGTTCCCATACCCCCTCACCCGCGACGGCCTGCCACAGGGGATGGGGCCCCGGAATGGGCAGCCGCCGGGCGGGAAGCAGCACGCTGCCATCGGCGGCCAGCTCCAGTGCAAGGACTGGCAGGCGGTCCACCTGGCCGGCGAAACTCGCGCCCAGGCCCAGCCGGTCCACTTCGATAACGAAGCTGTCCGCGGCGCCAAACTGCAGCTGCAGCTCCCCTTCGGGAGGATCCTCTGCCAACACAGTGTCGGCCCGGAGTGCCGCCAGGACCAGCAGCGTCCAGCGCAGCATTGCCACCAGTCGACCGCCCGCCGGGTCAGTCACAGTTGATTCCCGCATGCTGGAGCTGCTCGATCAGCGGCGACAATCCCGCGCTGTAGTGTCGCCAGAGATCCACCGAGCGGGTATGTACCGGCTGACGAACCTGGGCCGCGCTGGCGGTGGCAACCGGAGCCGGATTGCTGTGAAAATCCAGGCAAGCCGATTCCCAGGGCAGATCGCAGGCAGCGAGCATGCGGCGCAGCTGGTCCTCCGGGGCGGCCACCAGCGCCTCGTAGTCCACCTCCAGCCAGCTGTCTGCAGCGACCACCTGGCGCCAGTGATCCAGCAGGCGCTGATAGGCCAGATAGTAGCGGGCGAGGTCACCGAGATCGTAGCTGAACGGGCAGGCCATGCGAAACAGGGTCTTGTACAGGGCATGGCAGGTAGCCACAGGATGGCGCCGCAGATGCAGGATACGGGCCCCCGGCAACGCCGCAACGATAATGCCCAGGTAGAGGAAGTTGAGCGGTGTCTTGTCCACCAGGTACCGAGCCTGCGCTCCATACTGCGCAGTGGTCGACCGGTAGTCGCGGCCCAGCGCCGACATATCGGCACGCGACGCCTGCGCCATCAGCTCACGCCGGCTGGCATGCGGGCCCGCTGCCCGCACCAGGGCTAGCGCGAAATCGTTGATTTCACCCAGGCTGGCCACCTGGCTGTGACTGGCCAGCATCCGGTCCACCAGGGTGGTGCCGCTGCGCGGCAGGCCCAGCACGAAGATTGGCCCCGGAACCGCCTCGCCTCGGCGCTGCTGCTGCAGCCAGCGGGCATCGAAGTATTGCGCAATATCCGCCATGCTTTGTTCGTCGCGCTCCACCCGATAGCTCAAGCGCTGCCGGCGGGCACGAGCGCCGCGCTCAAGATAGCTCCAGGCCCTCGCAAAGTCACCGCAGTCCTCGTACTCCTTGGCCAGGGCGTGACACAGCGGCGCCTCGTCAGGGGGCCCCATCTGCAGCGCCGCGGTCATCTCGGCAATGTGGTTGTCCCCTTTCGCCACCCGGCGCAGGGTGGCGCGGTTGTAGTGGCTGTCAGCATCCAGCGGATCCTGCGCCAGCAGGCGGTCGAGCAGCTGCTCCGCCTCCCGGTCGGCACCGATGATGGCCAGGGTACTGGCGAGATTGGCCTGCGCCGCCGGATCCCCGGGCGCCAGCGCCGCCGCCCGGCGATAGGCCGCCACTGCCGCGGCGTAGTCTGCCGCCGACAGGTAAAACCGGCCCAGCGCCGCCCAATCGGCCGCCGTTTGCGTGCGCGGTTCCAGGGCTGCAACCAGGGACCGGGCCTGATCCAGCTGGCCCGCCAGCACCAGAGCCTCGGCGTAGCCAAGCTGGATCCCGATATTGCCCGGCTCCAGCGCCGCGGCGCGCGCCGCGGCGCTGCACTGGCTGTCGTAATCGGCACTTGCCTGGGCCAGCTTCGCCGCCAGCATCCAGCCCCGGGCCTGCCTTGGCTGCGCTCGCAGGGCCCGCTGGCAGAGCAGCTGTGCCTGCCGCAAGTCGCCCCGGTGCAATGCCGCGGCGGCCTGTTCCAGCAGATCATCCTTCCCGTTCACGCCACCTCCTCCGCACGGTTCCGGAGAAGAGCCTAAACCAGGAGCTTCAGAAGCGATAGCTTGCGGCCAGGCCAATGGTCCGGGGCAGCGAAATCACCTCTTTTGCGCCATTGCCGAAGTAATTCTGGGCCGGGTCGGTGCCCATGTACTCCTCCTTGTAGATCCCCGTCACGCCATCTTCATTGAACAGGTTTTTGGCAAACAGGCTGACATCCCAGGACGCCGTCGCCACCCCGGTGGTCAGGTTCCAGAGCTGGAAGCCGTCCAGGGTTTCGGCAAAGCGCACCGAGGGGCTGATACTGTTTTCACTGGAGGACTGGTAGTAGGCGTCCACGCGCGTAGTCCAGTTCATATCCCCGGTGAGGGCCCGGGTGTAGTTGAGCGTCAGGTTGAAGCTGTGCTCGGGTGCCCCCGGCAGGCGTGTCCCATCCGTGGCTACGGGCGCGGTCACCGCCGGGTCCGCCGATAGCAGATCCGCACTCAGCTCGGCATCCACATAGGCGTAACCGAGCGTGTAGGTCAGACCCTCCGCCAGCGGCCCGCTCACTTCCAGCTCCAGGCCCTGACTGGTGGCCTCCTCGCCATTCTGGACCGCAAAGAAGGCCCAGTTGGTGGTGGAGGAATTCAGCTGCACGTCATCCCAGTCCACGTAGAACAGGGCTGCGGTATAGGTGTGGGAGCCGAGGCTGCCTTTCATCCCAAGCTCATAGTTGATCACCGTATCCGAGTCATACAGCTGCCAGGCCGGGTCCTCGGCAAAGATCCCCACCGTGGGCACGGCGTTGGCGCCACCACGCCGGTAACCCTCGGATACTGTGCCGTACAGGAGCGTGTTGTCGTTCATGTCCCAGGACAGGTTGACCTTGAACAGGGCGTCGGAATCATCCCGGCTGAACCTGGCTTCCGCCGAGGGCCGGAAGCCCTCGTAGAAGCTGATCTGCTGGAATGTATCGATATCTGACTTGTTGTCGAAGTAGCGCACCCCACCGGTCAGGTGGACAGTATCGGTAATGTGCCAGGTCAGCTCTCCATACAGCGAAAAGTCGCGGAAATCCTCGCTTCTGCGGTAGAGAAAATCCTGGTCATCGATCACCACACCCGGGCCGAACGCTGCATCCGCCCAGTTCTTGAACCCCAGCAGAAAACTGTCCTGGCCGGACTTGATGGTCTGGTCCTGATAATAGGCGCCCAGCAGATAGTCGAAGGTGCCCTCGGTGCTGGATACCAGCCGCAATTCCTGGACAAAGCTCTTGTCGTCATAGCTGCGGACAGCAGCCGCCATGGGCCGCGGGTAGTTGTAGTAGAAGGCGGCGAGCCAACCGAGCTGCGCGTAGAAGCCGGTATTCTCGCTGACGCCGTCACCGCTGTGCTCGTAGTGCGAGGTACTGGAGGTCAGGGTGGCGAAGCCGAGATCGATATCCGCCTCCAGGCTGACCAGGTCGATGTCCCGGGAGGACGGCTCCAGCAGCACTGCACCCAGTTCGTTGTCGCCGTAGGGCTCACCGGCGCCGTTGCTGCCGCGAGTGGTGCCACGGCGGCCACCGATATCATCGGACTGGGTGTGGTAGCTAAGCGTGGCATCGAAGCGATCATTGGGCTGGAAGCGCAGGGCCGCCCGCGCAAACCAGATATCCACATCGTCCGCGTCCTCGACATCGCGGTAGACAGCATCCGTCGCCAGCACGCCATTGGGTGCAACCGGCACCCCACTGCCGTCAAGGACGTAGACGTTCCTGTAGTCGGTTATCCCGTCGTAGTCATTCTGGCCGGCGACCACCCGCAAGGCCAGCGTGTCCGTGAGTGGCAGGTTCAGGGTCGCGTCGGTAGCCCAGTTCCAGCCATCGGAGCCTTTGGTCTGGCTGAGACCCGCGGCAACCTTGCCATTGAGTTCATCGAACTCCGGTTCGCGCATGATGTAACGCACGGTACCCGCGAGCGAACCGGAGCCGTAGAGCGTACCCTGCGGTCCCCGCAGCACCTCCACCCGCTCAAGGTCCTTGAGCACGAAGTTGGCGAATACCGGCGTGTCGTTGACATAGGTCGAAACCGTCGGCGCCGACGCCACCGCAAAATCGCCGACGATGGAACTATCGACGTTGAGGCCCCGGATACGGATGGTGTTGACCGTGCCGGAATTGCGATAACCGCGATCAATGATGCCCACCCCGGCAATCGAGCGCAGCAGTTCCGCCTGATCGGTAATCTGGGCGGCTTCAATACTGGCGCCGCTGACGGCGGAGATGTTGTAGGGGATATCGAGTATGGATTCATCGCGGCGGGTTGCGGTGACCCTCACTTCCTCGAGTACCGTACCCTGGGCGAAGCTGTAGTCCGGCAACAGCAGAGCACCGCTCGCAGCCACTGCCAGGGAAAGCGTTTTCCTGCGCGTGTTGAGTATCGTCATGTTCTAGCCCCTCACCTTGAGTTCGTGGCGGTGGTCCGCCCTCATTGTCACCCGGCCCACGTTACGAGCCTGCCGGAGCAGGTCATAGGGCCAGTTCTCTATTGCCTATGAGTCCACATCCGTCGCCTGCCCCTCGCGCCCGGGTAGCCGCAGTTCTCCCAGGGCCTGCAGCGCCGGGCTGGCATGTCCCTGGCGGTAGGGTGGAAACTTGACCGGACTGTCGCGAAAACTTTTCAGCACCTGACCCAAGCCCATCAGCCCCCGCTCCCGGGTACGCCGCACCAGCTCGAAATCCGCCTCGAAAGCGATGACCTCGTGGCCAATGCCCGCCTCGTGAACGACGTTCCCTTCCGGGCCACAGACGATAGAGCGGCCGTTGCCCAGCCGGCCCGCGACATTGATATCGACGAAATAGCACTGGTTTACCGCCGCATTGGTACGGGCGATGGCCAGCTCCAGGTCGCGGTCGATCGTATTCGTCATCGTGGGGTGGATAATGAGCTCCGCTCCCATCCACGCCAGGGTCCGGGTGGTTTCAGGAAACCAGCCGTCGTAGCAGATGGAGACGCCCATGCGGCCAACCCCGGGAACATCGAAGACCACGAACCCGGTCCCAGGACTGACGCCTTTCTCATAGGGGTAGAACGGAAACATCTTGCGGTAACGGGCAACCACCTCACCCTCGGGGTTGATGACCGGCAGGGTATTGAAAACCTCATCATCGCGACGCTCGAACAGCGTACCGGGCACCAGCCAGATTCCGTACTGCGCGGCCAGTCTGCAATAGTGCGCTTCAATATCCGAAGGCAGCCGCTGGGCATGCCGGGTTTCAGGCCCCAGAGTCGCCAGCTCTCCCACCACCACCATCTGCACCCAGGGAAAGCGGGCCATGACCTTCTCTATCTCTGCGTTGATGACATAGAGATTGTCCTGGTTGGTCAGCTCCAGCTGTAGACCGGCGATTGCAAAGCGGGCCATCTATATCTCCTGCGGCAGTCTGCTGTATTCGGGGCGACAGGGCTCCGACACCGGAAATCAGCTTAGCTACGACAACCAGGCGGGGTTAGCGCCAGATCGGCGCCGTGGATGAGTCCAGTTCAGGATTGTGGCGGCGGCCACTGGATGTGCGCGGCATCGACCAGCTGCCGGTCGCGGTCGAACCACTTGATCTGGTTGCCGTCGATAACCACATAGAGTGCGAGGGTCTTGCCGTAGGACCACTGCTCCCAGCGACGGAGCCAGAATTCGTCCTCTACCCACCACACGCCGCGGTCCGAGTCCTCGCCAGCGTAGCCGGCCTGACCCGTCATGCTGCCGTCCTGATGCAGACGGATACTGGCGGGATCACCGTAGACTGTGGTGAAGTGCAACTCCGCACCCGCCAGCCGACTGCGCAACAGAGCCCCGCTGACACGCTCGCCCCGGGCGCTGTCGAGGGTCTCCGCATGTGACTTCGACAGGTCGCGAATCACGGCCGCCAGTGCAGCCACGCCAGCGCGGACCTGGCTCTCGTCAAGGCTGGTCAGCCCCAGCCGGAAGCAGTTTTCCGGGTGACTGGCGGTGTGGTAGTAGTGGCCCACCGGCTCCAGCAAGACACCGCGACGGCCAGCTTCACGGGCCAGCACCCGGGCGTCCAGCCACTCCGGGCCATTGACCCACAGGGCGGTCCCTCCCTGGCTGGGCGCGGTCACCACAAGGCTGGGCAGGTAGTGATTGAGGGCGTCACGCAGGGCCAGCCAGCGCGATCGGAACACCGCGTCGAGACGGCGGTGGAAACTGTCGTAGTGCCCGAGGGACAGAAAATAGGCCATGGTGCGCTGGTTGTTGCGCGGGGGCGTGCCAAACAGAATGCGGCGCAGCCGCCGTGCGGCCTGCACCACCTCGACCGGCGCCACAATAAAAGCCAATTGCAGGCTGCTGGCCAGCACCTGGGCAAGGGAGGACAGGTACACCACGCGGCCACTGCTATCCATGCTCTGCAGCGCCGGGTGGGGCTGGCCCAGGTAGTTGGTCTCCGCCGCATGGTCGTCCTCGATCACCAAAGCGTCCAGTTCCGCCGCGCGAGCCAGGATCTCCTGCCGTCGCGACATGCTCATGGTAATGCCCGTCGGTAACTGGTGGCTGGGCGTAACCACGAACAGGGTGTGCGGTCCCGCCACTGGCGGCTCCATCCCCTCGCCGTCGACCGGCCGGAAATCCAGTCGCGCACCGCGTTCCAGCAACAGGGAGCGCCACTCCGGGGAACCGGGATCTTCGACTGCCAGGGTGTCGCCGCGGGCCGTGAGCAGCCTGGCCAACAGCGCACGCGCCGCGTGAATGCCAGGGAGCACGATGATCTGCTCGTCCGCTACCTGGATCCCCCGACCGGGCAGCAACCGGGTGCGGATCGCCTCCAGCAACAGCGGATCATCCGCGTCGCCGCGATAGCGGCTCCAGGCATTTACCTCTCCCACACCCAAAGCCAGGCGACTGGCCTCTCGCCACTCATGCACCGGGAACAGTGCCTGGTCGAAGTAGCCGTCGATAAACGGGTAGGGATAGCGTTGCCAGTCAGGCGATGCCTGGAATGCCTCGCTCTCAGGCACCTGACGCAGGCGCCTCCCCCAGTCAATGCTGCTGGAGCTCTCGCCCCGGCTCACCGGCTGATAGCTGACCCGCCGGACCAGCACCTCCTCGTTGACGAAAATGCCGCTGCGCTCGCGGGTCAGCAAGTAGCCCTCGTCCATCAGTTGCTGATAGGCCAGCACCACCGTGTTGCGGGCGACGCCGAGCTGCGATGCGAGCTTGCGCGACGACGGCAGCCGGCGGCCCGGGGCCAGGCTGCCCACCATGATCGCCTCCACGATCTTTTGGCGCAGCTGGCCTTGCAGGCTTAGCGGACTGTCCGGATCAAGGTAGAACATGGGCGGGCCCGGGATGGCCCCCTCTCAGCCTTCGCCACTGATCTCGCTGAGCATAAGATCCAGCTGGTCCATCATCTCATCGACATCCTCGGCGTTAAGCAGCGCATATTTCAACGACTCCTCCAAAGGCAGGAGCTGGGCCAGGGTGTAACCCACCTGCCAGGCATCCTCGAAGTCGATATCGAGACCCATGCGACGGACATGGGGATGCTGCCCCAGGTTCTCCAGAATCTCCCGCAGCGGCGACCACTCTTCGTCCAGGGCCGCAGCCTCAGGCATGGTCTCCAGCGCTACATCGCCAAGCACCAGGCCGTTTTTGGCCACCCGGGTATCGCCAAGGCGGAAACGCTCGCAACCCTGGATCGTCACGCCCAGCAGGCCGTTGGGAAGCTGGTCAAAATCCACGATACGGGCCACGGTGCCGGTATCACCCAGCTGTTGTTCGCTGCCACGCTGCGCAATCTCCTCGCCGCGCCGCAGCCACACCACGCCAAAGCCGGAGCTGCTTTTCATGCAGTCGCGGATGAGATCCAGGTAACGCTGCTCGAATATTTGCAGCGGCATACGGCCGTAGGGCAGCAGTACCGCGGATAGCGGGAACAGGGGCATTTCTGTGGTGGGCATGGGCAACTCCTGTTCAGTCCGGACGGCTGAGGATCTCCAGCTGCTGCAGGTTCACCAGCGCAGTCTCGCGATCATCGGCACAAACAGCATACTCGGCCTGGAAATTGTTGCACACCGCTGGTCTGCGGAAATCTCCAAATAGTCCACACAGGCGATCCCGGGTCAGATGGATACAAGCCACCCCCGCAGGCTTGCCCTGCGGCATGCCGTAGAACGCCGTGGAAATGGATGGCGCCACACAGCAGGCGCCACAGCCGGCCCGGCACTCCACTAACTGCGGCCCTCTGCTGCGGGCTCGCCCTCCGGACCCAGGGGGCGCAGCACCAGGATCAGCTTGGGCAGCAGCAACAGGGCGCCGATCACCGCCGCGACCATCGCCAGCACCGTCAACAGGCCGAAGTACAGGCTCGGATTGAAGTTGGACACGGTCAGGGTGGAGAAGCCGATCACCACGGTTACCGTGGTGTAGTACATCGCCCTGCCAATGCTGTAGTGGCAGCGGTGCATGGTCGCCAGATAGTTGCGGTCCTCGGGGAACTCGTGCATGAAGCGGTGCACATAGTGGATGCAGTCATCCACGCCGATACCGACCACGATTGCGGCAATGGTGATGGTCATGATATCCAGCGGAATACCTGCCAACCCCATGACACCCAGCACCAGGCCCGCGGCGACAATATTCGGCGCCAGGGCGATAAAGGCCAGGGACAGGGACCGGAACAACAGCAGGAACATGGCGAGGATGGCCGCAAAGACCACCCCCAGAGTGAGGATCTGGGACTTGAACAGGCTTTGCAAGACGTTGTTGTACAGCACCAGCATCCCTGTGAACTGGACCTGCCCGGGCTCCAGGCCGGTCACTTCCACCAGCTCGTCGTGCAGCCGGTCAAGGAAAGCATCGCGGCGCAGCTGTTCGCTGGTTTCCATGACCCGCACGCTGATGCGTGCCTGCTCCTTCGCCTCGGAGAAGTACGGTTCCACCATGAGCTTTGCCACATCCTGCGGCAGGCTCTTCTGCACCAGGGCCAGTTCCACGCTGCCGATGTCATCGCCCAGCAGGTCCTTGACCACGGCGAAGGTGGTGGACAGGGACAGGACCTTGCCGGTCTCTTCCTGCTGGTCGACGTGGCGGTGCGCGCTGTCGAGGGTGCGCATGCCCTCAAGGCTGAACCAGTAGCTGGGAGTGAAGCTATCCTCGCCGGTGCTGAAGTTGTCGAAGTCCGCACCGAACTCGTCGTCCCAGTCATTGCCGGCGAGGCTGTCGCCGGCGCCAAAGCTGTCGTCCCCGGCGAGAAATTCGTCATCGTCGGCGGGCGCCTGCGATGCGGGATCCAGGTTCTCCAGGCCGGGCAGCGGCGCATCTGCATCCGGCGCGGACAGGATGATATCCAGCGGGATGGTGCCGCCCAGGCGCGAATCGAGCAGCTCCATGCCCTGGTAGATTTCGGTGCTTTCCTTGAAGTAGTCGATGAACCGGTTCTCGACCTGCAGGCGGGAGATCCCCAGCGCGGTCAGGCCGACGATGATCCCGGTGACCACCAGGATGGTCCCGCCGTAGTGCTCCGTGGCGCGGCCAAAATACACCGTCAGCGGCTGCTTCTCCTGCTTGTACACGAACGGCCTGCCCCTGGGCCACACCACGGTCAGGCACGGGACCAGGACAAAGGCCAGCACCATTGCCACCACGATGCCCACGGTCATCATCCAGCCGAAGTCGATGACCGGCTGGATTCCGGAGACAACCAGGGACATGAAGGCCACGATGGTGGTAATCCCGGTGTAAATGCAGGGTACGGCCATCAACGCCACCGTCTGCAGGGCGCGTTCGTGCTCGCTCCAATCAGGGTGCTGGGCATGCAGTTCGCGATAGCGCACCACCAGGTGGATGGCGATCGCCAGGCTGATAATCAGCAACACCGCCACAAAATTGGAGGAGATGACCGTCATCCGCCAGTCCAGGAAAGCGAGCAGACCCAGCATGACGGTGGAAGTTGATACACAGGTCAGCAACGGAATGACTGTCCAGCGCACACGACGGAAGATGACGACCAGCACGACCAGCATCACGCCGAGGATGGCGCTGCCGAACAGTACCAGGTCGCTGCGGACAAAGCTCACCATGTCGGCGGTGATCATCGGTACGCCACCGACGAAAATATGGGCGTGGCTGCGGTAGTCGTCCGCGATATCGCGCACCGACTGTACCAATGCGCTCTGTGCCTCCAGCGCCTGCGCGGTGTGGGCCTTGAAAGCGACAGTGACATCCTCCAGCGCCTGAGCCTCGGCGCTGCTCAGGGTGCCTTCGGCATCTTTAGCCCGCAGGCGGTCGCGCTCCTGCAGGAGCTCGAAGTAGCGCTCGTCCCGCCGCAGGTTGACCTGCACGGCGGTGAGTTCGCCGTCGCGACTGGCCAGCAGTTCAGCGTAGATGGGACTGCTGGTGAATTCCTGCAGCGCCAGCCCGCGGTCGATGCCGGGGTCATTGAGGTTCGGCAGCGGGTCGCCGGAGGTAATGTCGGACAGGCTGACAGGGGGACTTTCCAGCAGCGGTACATCCCACACCGTGACCACCGAGGATACCCGGGGCAGCTCTCTCAACTCGTCGGCCATGCGCCGCAGCGGCAACAGGGACTCATCGCTGAGCAGCGGCGCCTCAGGCTGCCAGGTGAGGAGCAGGAAATCCTCGGCGCTGTATTCCTCGGATATTTCGCGGAAGAAATCCAGCGAGGGGTCGCCCTGCAGCATCAGGGAGTCGGCGGATGCATCCAGCTTCAGTTTGCCGAGCTGGGAGGCACTGGCAATCAGCAGCAACGCGACCAGCGCGAGGGAGATCCACGGGCGCCGCAGAACCAGGGCGTCATAAGTATTGAGCAAGGGGTGTGCAACCATCAGGAATTCGCCGCTTTCAGTTCGTCGAGCAGGATCTGGTGAATACCACCGAAACCCCCGTTGCTCATGATGACAACCCGGTCACCGGGTCGCGCCTGTTGTGTAACCTGTTGCGCCAGCTGGCCGACGTCACTGCTGACGCTGGCGGGAACCGGACTGTCGGCAATCACGGCGTCCAGCGACCAGTTCATGCCCGCGGGCTGGAACCAGTACACCTGGTCGGCGTCGCGGGTGCTCTCCGCCAGTCGCGCACGATGCTCTCCCATACGCATGGTATTGGAACGCGGCTCAATCAGGGCGATGACCCGCCCCCCGGCGCTGCTTGCCCGCAGCCCCTGCAGAGTGGTGGCAATCGCGGTGGGGTGGTGGGCAAAGTCGTCGTAAACCGTCACCCCGCCTATCTGTCCCAGCAGCTCCAGCCGCCGCTTGACTCCGCGGAACTCGCGCACGGCGGCGACCGCGTGCTCCAGCGGCACGCCGACGTGGTGGGCGGCGGCGATCGCGGCCAGGGCGTTCTCGGCGTTGTGCCGGCCGAGGAAACCCCATTCAACCCCCAGCTGCTTCGCGCCGGGCGCTGTCACGGTAAAACAGGCAGCATCCGCCGTCAGCAGCTCCCCCGCCCAGTCCGCAGCCGCGCAGAGACCGAAGGTCTGTGCCGGCGTCCAGCAGCCCATGGCCAGCACTTCGTCGATCGCCGGCACGCCCGGTGGGTGGAGCACCAGGCCCTCACCGGGCACACAGCGCAGCAGGTGATGGAACTGGCGCTGGATAGCCGCCAGGTCCGGGAAAATGTCCGCGTGGTCGAACTCGAGGTTGTTGACCACCAGGGTTCGCGGCCGGTAGTGAACGAACTTGGAGCGCTTGTCGAAAAACGCCGTGTCGTACTCATCGGCCTCGACCACGAAAAAATCGCTGTCGCCGCGGCGGGCCGACAGCCCGAAATTGGCTGGCACCCCGCCAATCATGAAGCCCGGCGCCATGCCGGCGTACTCCAGGATCCAGGCCAGCAAACTGCTGGTGGTGGTCTTGCCATGGGTCCCGGCCACTGCCAGCACCCACTTGTCCCGCAGCACGTTCTCCGCCAGCCACTGGGGCCCTGAGGTA
>NZ_JAVKCQ010000159.1:0-5711 GCF_040222615.1 Haliea sp. | reverse complement strand
CCTGCGGCAACTGCAGTTCCTGCCGGGAGATCGCCGAGGGCCGCAGCGTCGACCTGCTGGAGGTGGATGCGGCTTCCCGGACCAAAGTGGAGGACACCCGCGACCTGCTGGAAAACGTGCAGTACGCGCCCACCCGTTCCCGCTACAAGGTGTACCTGATCGACGAGGTCCACATGCTCTCCAACAGCAGTTTCAACGCGCTGCTGAAGACGCTGGAAGAGCCGCCCCCGCATGTGAAGTTCCTCCTCGCGACCACCGACCCGCAGAAGCTGCCGGCCACGGTGCTGTCGCGCTGCCTGCAGTTCAACCTGAAGAACATGGTGCCCGAACAGATTGCCGGACACCTGGCGCGGGTGCTGGAGGCGGAGATGATCCGCTTCGAGGAGCCGGCCCTGTGGCTGCTGGGCCGGGCCGCCGACGGCAGTATGCGTGACGCCCTCAGTCTCACCGACCAGGCGATCGCCTTCGGCTCGGGCGGCATCACCGAGGCGGGTGTGCGCAGCATGCTGGGCACGGTGGACATGAGCTTCGTCTACCAGTTGCTGGAGGCGGTGGCGGCGGGGGAGCCGGCGGCGCTGCTGGAGACCGTGGCGCGGATGGCCGAGCACGCGCCGGACTTCGAGTCCAGCCTGGAAGAAATGTTGTCCCTGCTGCACCGGATTACCGTTGCCCAGGTATTGCCCGAGCTGCGCGATAACAGCCGCGGCGATGTCGAGCGGGTGGAGACGCTGGCGCGTGCGCTGACCGCGGAAGACGTGCAGCTGTTTTACCAGATGGCCCTGAACGGCAAGCGCGATCTGCCCTATGCCGCAGACCCGCGCAGCGGCTTCGAGATGACTCTGCTGCGCATGCTGGCCTTCCGTCCGGCGCTGTTGCCAGAGACCGGCGAACACAGCGGTGGCGGCGGCGCCGGCGGCAGTGCGCCCGGCAGCGACGCCGGCCCCCCGGGACCGGCCGCAGGCGGCGCCGGTATTTCCGCCGTCGGTCTCCCTGCCACCGGGAGTGCCGCCGCTGCTCCGGCTGCCAGCAGTACAGCGCCGGCACCGGTTTTCGCGCAGCCTGAACAGGCCGCATCGCCGGTGCAGGTCGCACCGACGCTACCCGCCGCGCCGCCAGCCCATCCCCCAGCGCGTTCCCAGCCTGCGCTGACGGCCGCCACCGGTTCCGCGCCCGCACCGCGTATTGACCGCGCCACGGCCCCATCGCTGGTGGCGCCGGAGGACTGGCCCGAGCTGCTGGCAAATCTGGGGCTGGCGGGCATTGTCCAGAACATCGCGTCGCACTGTGCGCTGCACGCCCAGCAGGGTACGGACTTCCATTTCATACTGGACGAATCCAATCTCGCCCTGTTCAATCCCGGCCATGCGGACCGTATTCGCCTGGCGCTACAGAACTACTTCGACACGCCGGTGTCTGTCTCCATAGAACCTGGCCAGCCGGCGACGGCAACGCCGGCCCAGCGCAGCGCCCAGCGGGCCAAAGAGCGCCAGCTGGAGGCGGAACAGGCCATCGAGCACGATCCACTGCTGCAACAGCTGATCCAGCGGTTCGACGGTGAGCTGGATCGCGCCTCGATTACCCCCCTGGATTCCTGAGGAGATGATATGAAAGGCATCAACGACCTGATGCAGCAGGCCCAGAAAATGCAGGCCGACATGCAGAAGGCGCAAGAGGAACTGGCCCGTGCCGAGGTCAATGGCGAGGCCGCGGCGGGCCTGGTGACGGTCACCATGACCGGCCGCCACGATGTGAAGCGCGTGCGTATTGACGACTCCGTGCTGAGCGAGCCGAAGGAAGTGCTGGAGGATTTGCTGGCAGCCGCGGTCAACGACGCGGTACGCAAGGTGGAGGCCCGCAACAAGGAAACCATGGCCGGGTTCGCCTCCGGCATCAACCTCCCTCCCGGCTTCAAGCTGCCATTCTGAGAATTGCATGAAATTCAGCCCCGCCCTCAGCAACCTGATGGACGCTCTCCGCTGTCTGCCCGGTGTTGGCCCGAAGTCAGCCCAGCGTATGACCCTGCATCTGCTGGAGCGCGACCGCGACGGCGCCCTGGCTTTGGCCGATGCGCTGCAAACTGCCATGGATCGCGTAGATCACTGCAGCCGCTGCCGCAATTTCACCGAGCTGGAGATCTGTGAGATCTGCAGCGACCCGCGCCGTGATCACCAGACCATCTGTGTGCTGGAGACCCCGGGCGATGTGCTGGCGGTGGAGCAAAGCGGCAGTTATCGCGGCCTGTATTTTGTGCTCATGGGTCACCTGTCGCCGATCGACGGTATCGGCCCCCGGGAAATCGGCCTGGACCGATTCCAGGCGCGGGTGGTGGAAGAGGGCATTACCGAGGTGATCCTGGCCACCAATCCCACCGTCGAAGGCGAGGCCACCGCCTATTATCTATCGGACATGCTGTTGCCACGGGGTATCCGCGTGTCGCGCATTGCCCACGGGGTGCCCCTGGGCGGTGAACTGGAGTACGTGGATGGCAGCACCCTGGCCCACGCCTTCACCGGTCGCCGCCAGCTGGCGCAGGAGTCCTGAACATGGAGTGGGAGCTGGTAGAGAGCGACGCAGCCCTGCGCGAGGTACTGGCCGCGAACGCGGGCGCCGAGGCCGTGGCGGTAGACACAGAGTTCATGCGCCGCGACACCTTTTATCCGGAGGTGGCGTTGGTACAGCTGTGTTTTGGCGACAAGGCCTGGCTGGTGGACCCACTGGCTCTGACCGACCTGGAACCGCTAAGGGCCCTGTTGCGGGATTCGCGCACCGTCAAGGTCTTGCACTCCGCCAGCGAGGATCTGGAGGTGTTTGATCGCTGGCTCGCTGTGCTGCCGGAACCACTGTTCGATACCCAGCGCGCAGCGGCCCTGGTCGATCACGGTTTCGGTATGGGCTACCGCGGACTGGTGCTGGATATGGAGGGTGTCGACCTGCCGAAGGGCGAGACCCGCTCGGACTGGTTGCAGCGCCCGCTGACCACTTCCCAGTGCGAATACGCCGCACAGGATGTCGCCCACCTGCTGCCGGTCTGGCGCAAGCTCCAGGCGGCCTGTGTGGCCCAGGGCAAGCTGGACTGGGTGCTGGCGGATGGTGCGGATACGCTCGCCGCCTTTCGCGCCGAGTCCCCCAGTTTTGCCCTGCGGATCAAGTCGGCCTGGAAGCTTGACCGGCGCGCTACCGGGCGGCTGTACGCGCTCTGCGCCTGGCGCGAGGACACCGCCCGCCGGCGCAACAAGCCCCGGGGCTGGATCATAGACGACAATGCCTGCCTGGTGCTGGCCGAGTCGGATCCGCAGGACTCCGCGGCGCTGGAGCGGACCGGCTGTCTCAGCCCGGGCGCCCTGCGCCGGGACGGCGAGGCCCTGCTGGCGGTATTGGCAGTCCAGCGTGGGCAGTCGGAGGCAACGCTGCCGCCGCGCCTGCCGCAGCCGCTGCAACCCGCCGAGCGCAAGCAACTGCAATCGCTCAAGTCCCGGGCGAAGAAAATTGCCCGGGACCTCGGCGTGGCGCCGGAGGCGCTGCTGCAGGCGCGGGACTATGAAATTCTGCTGCGCCAGCAGTTGGGTGCGGATCTGCCGGACCCCCCGGCCTGGAGTGGTTGGCGGGCACAGCAGGTCATTGCACCGCTGCGCCGCGCCCTGGGAGAGGCTGCATGAAGCGTATTTGCCAGATATTCCGCAGTCCGCGCAAACCCGAGATGTACCTTTACGTCGACAAGGCTCAGGGGCTGGCAGAAGTCCCGGAAGCACTGCTGACCCAGTTCGGGGAACCGCAGCCGGTAATGGTGCTGGCCCTGGATGCCAATCGCAAGCTGGCCCGGGTGCGGGCAGTGGAGGTGCTGGACGCCATTGCTGCACAGGGCTTTTTTCTCCAGATGCCGCCCACGGATGCGGAACTGCGCCAGCGGGAGAACGCGCGCTCGCGGGAGCAAGCGGGTGGATGAATGGTGGCAGAAACCGCTGCAGGAACTGACGCCAACGCAGTGGGAAGCACTTTGCGATGGCTGTGGCCGCTGCTGCCTGCACAAGCTGCAGGACGAGGACAGCAACGAGGTGTATTACACCCGGGTGAGCTGTCGCTACCTGGATACCTCCAGCTGCCGCTGTACCGACTACCCCCGGCGCAGCGCGCTGGTACCGGACTGTGTCACCCTGACCTCCGACAACCAGGAGGCGCTGGGCTGGCTGCCTCCCACCTGCGCCTATCGCCTGCGTGCCCGGGGCGAACCACTGCGTGACTGGCACCCCCTGCTCTCCGGGGATCCGGAGTCTGTGTACCGCGCGGGGATCTCGGTGCGCGGGCGCACCCTGCCGGAGCAGCATGTGCACCCGGACAGTTATGAAGAGCACATCATTTACTGGGTTGACGAGGAGGAATGATGATTCAGGACCAGAGCTACATCATTGCACTGGCGGTCTACCTCGGGTCCGCTCTGGTGGCCCTCGGTTCCCTGTTCTGGTGGCTGCGGCGCAGTTGGCGACCAGTCTGGCGCTGGTTCCTGCTGCTGACCGGGCTGGCCTTGTTGCTGACCCCGGCCTATCCTTATGAAGGGGTTGACACTTTGGCGCCTGCCCTGGTGGTTGCTGGTTTCCAGATTCTGACCGCTGGCCCGGAAGCCGCCCAACACGCGCTGCGCCCGCTCGCCGCCGCTCTTGCGGCAGCTGTGGTGCTGACCCTGCTGCTGCGTATCCTGTTCCTGCGCAGACAGTGAACCACCCCCGGAACCGCTAGGAGGATTCACCATGCCCACGCTGAGCACGAGAATTCCCGTTCTGTTGGCCGCGGCACTGTTGCTGTTGGCGAGCCTGCTGGTCACCGGCCGGCTCCACGCCCAGGCGCCGTTGGGCCAGCAACCGGACCTGCGCTTGCTGATCGACATTTCCGGCAGCATGAAACAGTCGGATCCCGACAACCTGCGCGGTCCGGCGCTGGAGCTTATCGTGCGTCTGCTACCGGAGGGCGCGCGCGCAGGCGTCTGGATCTTCGGCGAAGCGGTGGAGCAGATCGTGCCCCACGGTACCGTTAACGCCGCCTGGCGGGAGCAGGCGCTTGAGGCGGTAGCCCTGATCGACAATTCCGGGCAGCGCACCAATATTCCCGCCGCGCTGGCCGCGGCAACCTATGATCTGGGCAGCCTGAGTTCCGCCTATCGGACCAGCGTCGTTCTGCTGACCGACGGCAAGGTCGACCTGTCGCCATCGCCGATGGCGAACGCGGCGGCGGCGCGGGATTTGCTGGCGAGCACCGCGCCTGACCTCGGCGCGATCGGCATTCCCGTACACACGATAGCCCTGTCGGATGAGGCCGACTGGACCTTTCTGCGAGCGCTGGCAGACACCACCGCAGGAATCGCGGAAAAGGCGGAGACCGCAGGGGACCTGACCGGCATTTTTGTCCAGTCGCTGGAGATGGTCGCGCCTTCGGCCAGGGTGCCGGTGGTGGGCAACATCTTCCTGATCGATGACAGCGTCGACCAGTTCACCGCGCTGGTGTTCTACGATCAGCCCGCCACAGAGGTGACCTTGACCAGCCCGTCGGGCGTCGAGTATCGCCCCGGGAGCAGGCAGGACGGTGTGGAGTGGTTCCGGAGCAGCCAGTTTGCTCTGGTGACGGTGAATTCGCCGGAGCGGGGTGCATGGACCCTGGCGGCGCCGGATGGCGCCCGCAGCCGGGTCTCGGTGATCTCCGACCTGCAGCTGGAGGTTGATCCA
>NZ_JAVKCQ010000158.1:0-17981 GCF_040222615.1 Haliea sp. | reverse complement strand
CGTTCTGTGTCAGCCGGCCTGCGGCCCCGCAGCGACGATAGTCGGGGAAACATCGAACTTCCTGATGTTTTCCTGGAACAGGGTCGCCAGCTTGGTGGCCTGTTCATCGTAGGCCTTGATGTCACCCCAGCTGTTGCGCGGGTTGACGTACTTGGGATCGACGCCGGGGATGGCGGTGGGGAAATCGAGGTTGAGGATATCCAGGTGCTCGCGCGGGGCGTTGAGCAGGGCGCCGCTCTGGGCCGCTGCCACGATCGCCCGGGTGACCGGGATCGGGAAGCGGGAACCGCTGCCGCCGGGGGCGCCGGAGCCGCCGGTCCAGCCGGTATTGATCAGGTAGACCTGGCTGCCGAAGTCGTCGATGCGCTTCATCAGCAGCTCGGCGTAGTCACTGGCGGGGCGCGGCATGAAGGGCGCGCCGAAGCAGGTTGAGAAGGTCGGGTGGATGCCGGCTGCGGCACCCAGTTCGGTGGAGCCGACCCGGGCGGTATAGCCGCTGAGGAAATGGAATGCGGCCGCTTCCTTGGACAGGATTGAGACCGGGGGCAGTACACCCGAGACGTCACAGGTCAGGAAGATAACGCACTTGGGCTCGCCGCCGGCGTTGGCCTCGGTGCGCTTGGCCACGTGCTCCAGCGGGTAGCAGCAGCGCCCGTTCTCGGTCAGGGACGTGTCGCTGTAGTCGGCGTGACGCTGGTCATCCAGGACCACGTTTTCGATGATGGCGCCGAAGCGGATGGCGTCCCAGATCACCGGTTCGTTCTTCTGGCTCAGGTCGATAGTCTTGGCGTAGCAGCCGCCCTCGATGTTGAAGACGGAACCCTTGGCCCAGCCGTGCTCGTCATCGCCGATCAGGTAGCGCTCGGGATCCGCGGACAGGGTGGTCTTGCCGGTGCCCGAGAGGCCGAAGAACAGGGTGGTATCACCGTCCTCGCCCACGTTGGCGGAGCAGTGCATGGACATCACGTCCTTTTCCGGCAGCAGGAAGTTCTGCACCGAGAACATGGCCTTCTTCATTTCCCCGGCGTAGTTCATGCCGGCAATCAACACCTTGCGTCGGGCGAAGTTCAGCACCACGATGGCATCCGAGTTGGTACCGTGATCCTCCGGGGCACAGACAAATCCTGCCGCGTTGAGCACGGTCCATTCCGGTTTGCGGCCGACGTTGTACTGGGTCGGGCGAATGAACATGTTGCGGCCGAAGAGCCCGTGCCAGGCGGTTTCGGTGACAACCTTCACTGGCAGGTAGTGGTCGCTGTGCTCGCCCACGTGCAGGTGTGAGATGAAGCGGTCGCGCTCGCCCAGGTAAGCCTCGACCTCGTCCCACAGGGCGTCGAAGCGCTCGCTGTCGAAGGGGCGATTGACGGAGCCCCACTCAATGCTGTCTTCGGTGCTGGCCTCGCGGACAATGAATCGATCCGCCGGGGAACGGCCCGTGCGGTGGCCGGTGGTGACCAACAGGGCGCCGCTGTCTGCGAGGACGCCTTCGTTGCGCTTCAGCGCTTCTTCAACCAGCTGCGCAATACCCAGGTCGATGAACTCGCGGGGAGTGTTGATATCAAGGGTCATGGTGTGTCCTGTCATTCATGCTGCCGGGAGCAGCCCGCCAACCGGGGCGGAGTTGCCTCTGTGGGTCTTTCGGGGGGCGCCATTATGTCAGAATAGCCCCCCGATGCGAACCAGATTGGAGAAAAAATCGGCGATGTTCGCCGAGCTTCAGTGCAACGTCGGTGCCGGACCGGTGCGCAGCAGGTCCGCGAGGTCCTCGCGCTCGAACCGGTACTGCTGGTTGCAGAACTCGCAGTCCATGTTGATGCTGCCCTGCTCCCGGAGTATGTCCTCCAGTTCAGCGGGGGCTATCGCCGACAGGGCATTGCGGCTGCGCTGCAAGGAGCAGCTGCACTGGAAGGCGACAGGGCGCGGGTCGAACAGGCGCACCGGGTCTTCGTGATACAGGCGGTAGAGCAGATCCGCGGGGGCCAGCTGCAGGAGTTCACCCGGGGTCACGGTTTCCCCCAGGGTGCAGACATGCTGCCACTGCTGCTGGCGCAATTGGGGGTCACGGTTGAGCTGGGCGGGCAGCTGCTGCAGCAACAGGCCGCTCGCGGACTGGCTGTCGCAGGCCAGCCAGAGCCGGGTCTGCAGCTGCTCGGATTGCTCGAAATAGGCATCCAGGCTGGCGGCCAGGGAGTGCCGGGACAGGGGGACGATGCCCTGGTAGCGCTTGCCACGCAACGGCTCGACGGTGATGGCAAGGGTACCCTCCGCCAGCAGCTGGTCGAAATCCTCTGCGGTTGCCAGCTGGGCGCCGCGGGCGATGCCGCGTATCTGCAGCTCGCTACTGCACTCCGCCATCAGCAGCGGGATCTGGCCACCACTGCGGGCCTGCAGGATGAGCCGGCCCTCGAACTTCAGGGTCGTACTCAGCAGGGTGGCGGCGGCGAGGAACTCGCCCAGCAGCCGCTGCACCCCCGGTGCGTACTGGTGCACGGCAAGGATCTCGCGCAGGCTGCTGTCCAGCTGGACGATCTCGCCACGGATATCGGCCTGTTCGAACAGGAACCGGCGGCTGCTGTCGGCTGCCGGAACGGCGTTGGTGCTGTCATGGCTCATGGGGCAAGTGTAATCCATTCAGGGTCAGGTTGATCCCGGCGCGCCGGCGGGACGTATGCTGGTACAGGGCAAGGTTCAGTATTTGAGGCCAGCCGGGGCTATTTTCAACCCGGCAATGACCGCCGTGCCCAAGCCGGTTAGAGTGGCGGCAGTGACAGCAGCGGGCGTCCGCGGGGCGGCCGGCCAACCAACAGACAGGAGCGACACCATGAGATTCAGCTACCAGATCGGGATGAGCGATGCCGACCACTATCTGCCCCTGGCGCAGGCGGCGGAAGCGGCGGGTTTCGAGGGTATTACCATTCCGGACAGCATCTGCTACCCGCAGGAAGCGAGCTCCAAGTACCCGTATAACAAGGATGGCAGCCGCGAGTTCCTGGAGAGCGTGCCTTTCCTGGAAAGCCTGATCGCCGTGGCGGCGATGGCGGCGGTCACCGACAAGATCCGCTTTGCGACATTTGTCTATAAGCTGGCGGTGCGCCAGGTCGCGGTCGTGGCCAAACAGGTCCAGAGCATCCAGGCCCTGTCAGGCAACCGGTTTGATTTCGGTGTCGGCATCAGCCCCTGGGAAGAGGACTTCGCCGTCTGCGACGTGCCCTGGGAGAAGCGCGGCCTGCGCCTGGACGAGCAGATCGATATTTTGCGGGGCCTGGAGACCGGCGAGTTCTTCGGCTACGACGGCGAGATCCACAAACTCCCCGCGATCAAGATGTGCCCGGCCCCCACCGCGCCGACCCCGATTCTCGTGGGCGGGCATGCGGAACCGGCCCTGCGCCGGGCGGCGAAGGCAGGGGATGGCTGGATGTGCGCCGGTGCCGACATGGAGCAGCTCGAGGGTTACATTCGCCGCCTGCATGAGCTGCGCGCCGAGTACGGTACCAGCGACCGGACATTCCGGATCTACACCACCGGTCAGGACGCGTTTACCGAGGCGGGTATCCGCAAACTTGAGGACATCGGTGTCACCGATGTGATCATCGGCTTCCGCAATGTCTATGAAATGGAGCCGGACAAGCCGCTGGACGAAAAGATTGCCATGCTGAACTGGTACGCTGGCGAGTTTATCAAGGGCTGACCCCCGGCGGCGCTTCTCGCCGCCATAGGCCCGGGCCTGCAGATACGGTAAAGTCCGCGCTTTGCGCTGGCCGGTGCCCATGAACAATCTGTTGCTGTATGTCATCACGGTGGTGATCTGGGGCTCGACCTGGATCGCCATCAAGTTCCAGCTTGGCACCGTGGCACCCATGGTGTCGATAGCCCACCGGTCGATGCTGGCTGCGCTGCTCATTTTCCTCTATCTGGTATTGCGCCGACGGCTGTCGCCGCTGTCCGGGCGGGATCATGGCATGGTGTTCATGCAGGGCCTGTGCCTGTTCAGCGGCAACTACATTTTCATTTACGCTGCGAGTGCGGAGCTGCCCAGCGGTCTCGTGGCGGTGGTGTTTTCCACCCAGGTGATCCTCAACATGGTCAACGGCGCGATCTTTCTGCGCCTGCCGACCAGCAGCATGACGCTGCTGGGAGCGGGGATAGGCCTGGTGGGCATGCTGGCGGTGTTCCTGCCACAGGTTGAAAGTTTCAGCCTGACCGATGCCAGTCTGCGCGCCTTGTTGCTGTGCTTCCTGGGTACCTGCTGTGCCTCCTTTGGCAATATCTTTGCTGCCCGCAACAGCCGGGACGGGCTGCCGGTGCTGGTCTGCAATGCCTGGGGGATGCTGTACGGGGCGGTCACGCTCTACGCCGCCGCCTTGCTGACGGGGACGCCCATTGTTCTCGACTGGAATGTCTCCTACATCGCGTCCCTGCTTTATCTGGCGATTTTCGGTTCGGTGATTGCGTTCTGGGCCTATGTGACCCTGATTGGCCAGATCGGCCCTGGCCGCGCCGCTTACAGCTCGCTCATGTTCCCGGTTGTCGCCCTGCTGATATCCACCCTGTTCGAGGGCTATCAATGGACCCTTGCGGGTCTGGCGGGGTTTGCCCTGGTACTGGCGGGGAACTGGCTGGTCATGCAGCGAGGTAAGGGCTAACCTACTGGCATTACACCATAACAGGCACAGGCGATCATGGCGGGATTCCGGCTCACCAAACCCTACACCATGCCCAAGGAGGACTTGCGGCGCGCGGCACAGCAGCTGGCGGACCGGCTGCAGGATGAGCACGGCGTGCGCTCGCGCTGGGAGGGTGACAGTGTTCGCATCAAGGGCGGCGGTATCGACGGCCTGCTGTCCTTTCACGATGGCGTGGTAGATGTCTCCGTGCGGCTGGGCCTGCTGGTGTCGGCGTTCCAGCGCCCCCTGAAGGCGGAAGTGGAGCGCTATCTCGACGAGATGATCAGCTGAGCAGGGTGGCCCCGGCCAGCGGATCCCGATTCTCCAGCAGGGCCGCGAATTCGTCCGCCAGGGCCTGGCCGCGGTCCAGGCAGGCTCGCCAGTAGGCAATCCGTGCCGCGGCATCCAGGCGCCTGAAGTCGGAGCGGTCGGGGATTTTCCGCTGCGGCAGGGAGGCCACGAAATCGCCGCTGGGGCACAGCAGCACCAGGTCATCCAGGTGCCGGAAACCGGTCTTGCGCCAGGGCAGGAACTTGTCGAACCAGCCCGGGGTGATGCCCGCACCGAAGTGCGGGTACAGCATCAGGCCCTCACCCCGGTACTGCCGCAGGTCGAAGTGATAGTCGATGATGCCGCCATCCCAGTATTGCCCCGCAGGCGCTCCGGCAATATCCCGCTCTCCCGCCAGGAGGAAGGGAATCGAGCCGCTGGCATGCAGGGCGAGAGGTACAGTGGCGGGTCGCAGCGGGGTGTAGACTGTCTCGAAATCGGTCAGCCCGAGCAGCGGAGCCGGCGTTGTGCCGCTGTGGAACACAACGCGCTGGAAGGACAAGTTGAGCAGGCGCCGGTGCAGCGAGTTGCCGACGGCGGCGGCTCCCATGGCGGCGGCGAGCACGGCGGGCCGGGTTGCTCCCGCCGGGCCGCGGCCGCGGGCGGTGACGATATGGCTGCGGATGCGCGGGTGGTCGGCGATGGCACTGGCGCCGCCGGTTCCCAGCAGGTGCTCAAGCATGCGCGCGCTGGCCGCACTGATCTCCGCCGGCCCGGGCTGCTGCGAGTAGGTTTGCTCGAGGTAAGCCTGCTCGAAGCGCTCCAGCGCCGCCACCGGGTCCGCCTGGGCCAGGCAGGCGTGCCGCCAGGCGCCGATGGATGAGCCCAGCACGGACAATTGGCGCTGGCTGCGCGGCAGGAAATCGCCAAACAGCAGCCTGTCAAGCCGGCTCAGGATCAGCCATTTGGGGCCGCCGGAGGCGCCCAGCAAGAGGCTGAACAGGTCCGGGTGCCAGCCCTGTTCCGCGATGGTCGCCGCCGCCCGCTTGCCGAGGTATACGGACAGGGCCGGGCGATTACTCACCCCGCAGCTCCCGCGGCGCCCTTCCGGTCCACTTCTGGTAGGCCCGGCGGAAGTTCGAGGCGTCGTTGAACCCGACCAGGTAGGCGATAGTCGACAGGGGCAGGCGGCTGTTCTGCAGATAGCGGGTGGCGTGTTCAGCCCGCACCCGGTCCAGCATGAGCTGGTAGGAGGTGCCTTCCTGCTCCAGCCGCCGGCGGTAGGTGCGCGGGCTGAAGTTCAACATTTGTGCGACCCGGGGCATCTGCGGGTACTGTCCTTCCAGCTTCCGCAGCAGGCGCAGGGTCTGCTCGGCCACGGAGGCACTTTCCTCCAGGTCTGCCAGCAGGCGGGCGCACTCCTCCTCATACAGGGAGCGCAGTGCCGGGTTGGACAGGGGCAGGGGGGTGTCCAGCAGCGCCGCATCGAAGGATATCCGCCCCAGCGCGCAGTTGAAGTGCACGTCCTCGCCAAACACATCGTAGTAGACCTGCTCGTGGCCCGGAGGTGGGTACGGCAGCTCGACACGCAGTTCGAGATCGTTCCTGCCCAGCAGGCCGCGCAGAGTGTTGAAGATGGCGGCGTACATCATCTCACTGGCAAATTCCACCGGCTCTTCCCGCGGCGCACTCACGGTAGTCAGCACGCAGCGATCGTCGATCACATCCTGTTCCAGGTGCAGCATGGGCGAGGACAGGAGGTGGTAGTAGCGCAGGAACAACTCCATCACCTGGTTCAGGTCGCGGCAGGTCATGAAAGCCTGGCCCAGTACGGCGTGTGCGCTGAGGTTGAGGCGCAGTCCCAGGTGCAGGCCAAGGGCGTTGTCGCCGGTAATGTCAAAGGCATTGCTTACCAGGCGGCTGAAGTCCTCCTCGCTGACCCGGGCGCCGATGCCGGTGAGCCCGGAGGCCGCCAGGGAGGTGCCGGCCAGCAGGCGATCTCGCGGATGCCCCTGGCCCTCGACCATGTCGATGAGGATAAGAGCGTACTGTGCGGGCGCGCTGGCTCTGGGCATTGGGCTATTTGGCCACAAATGACTTTATTTTGACAAGACTTTACCTTGTTGGGCCCGGCGAGTTCTCCCATAGTAGCGTTGTAGAAATACTATAAGCAGCCAGGAGAATGGACATGAAAGTAGAATGGACCGGCACCCCCCGCAAGATACAGCACTTCGCTGGTGCGGATTATCCGCGCGACAATCCCGATCTTGAGGACCTGCTGACCGCCGACGATGTGGATCACATCGCGGAAATATTCAACACGCCCCTGACCGGTTCCTACAACTGGGATTACAAGGTGCAGGACGACCGGATCAAGAAGCTGTACGACCTTGGCAAGCAGCTCAACTGGGATCCGGAGATGGATATCAACTGGGATCGCCCCTGGCCGAACGAGGAGCGGATGCCGGAGCTGATGAACCTGCATACCTACCAGCCCTACCTGGACATGGATGAGCCGACCCGCAAGGAATTCTGGCTGCACATGAACGCCTGGAGCCTGTCGCAATTTCTGCATGGCGAGCAGGGCGCCCTGCTGGTGGCTTCCCAGCTCTGTTCCTGCGCCCCGACCCTGAACGCGAAGCTGTATGCCGCGTCGCAGACCTTCGATGAGGCCCGTCACGTCGAGGTGTTCAACAAGTACCTGCAGACGCGCCTTGGCGTGATGTACCCCATCAATACCCACCTCAAGTCGATCATCGACAAGATCCTGACCGATGCGCGCTGGGACATGAAGTTCATCGGCATGCAGCTGGTCATCGAGGGTCTGGCCCTGTCGGCTTTCAATACCACCCGCGAGACCACGCCGGACCCGGTGCTCAAGGACGTGGTGTACCTGGTGACCCGGGACGAGGCGCGCCATGTGACCTTCGGGGTCAACTACCTGGAGGAGTTCGTCAAGACCCTGAGCGATGAAGAGCGCGAAGAGCGGGCCCAGTTCGCCTATGAGGCCTGCGTGGTCAGCCGCGAGCGCCTGGTTGCCACTGACGTTTTCGCGCACTTCGGCTGGGATGTGGAAGAGGCCCGCCTGCAGGTGCTGGAGGGCTTCGTGATGTCCACGTTCCGCAACCTGCTGTTCCAGCGCGTGATTCCGAACCTGAAGCGTATCGGCCTGCTGACCGACAAGATCAGGCCCAAGTTTGAAGCGCTGGGTATCCTGGAGTTCGAAAACCTGGCGACGGACGGTGATATCGATTGGGCGCTGCTGGAGCGCCCGCTGGATACCGAGGAAGCGCAAGGCTACGAGCAGAGCATCCTGGCGGATTTCCAGAAGCTCAAGGAGCAGGAGGAGGCTCCGCGCAAGGCGAGTTGAGCCAGTCCGGAGAGACCGGAGGGCGCCAGGTCCCGGGAACTGGCGTCAAGCCGCTGCGAGTTCTGGCGGCCGTTTTCTCCAGGCACAAAAAAGCCGGCTGACCGCCGGCTTTTTTGTGCGATGCAGATGCCCGGTCAGGCGGAAGCCAGACCCTTGATTTGCGCGTTCAGGCGGCTCTTGTGCCGGGCGGCCTTGTTCTTGTGGATGATGCCCTTGTCGGCCATCCGGTCAATAACCGGTACGGCGCTGTCGTAGGCGGCCTGCGCCTGCTGCGCGTCACCGGTGCCGATGGCAGCGATGACTTTCTTGATGTTGGTGCGCACCAGCGAACGCAGGCTGGAGTTGTGGGCGCGACGCTTTTCGGCCTGGCGAGCGCGCTTCTTGGCTTGTGGGGAGTTGGCCACTGTGGAATCCTCGTGGGTTGGCAAAATTCAGGAGGCGAGATTATTCACATTGGGCCCTTGCTTGTCAACCGCAGGCTTGTCTGCAGTCCCGGCAGTAATTCATGATGGGGGCGCGCTGCGGTATACTGCGCGATTGTCCTGCCACAACGGAAACTGTTCGCATGACCAATGGATCTGCCCGGGAGCCCGCGGCGACCACGCCGGAGCGCATCCTCGATGCGGCCGAGGACCTGTTTGCGCAAAAGGGCTATAAAGGAACCTCCCTCGGGGACGTCGCCGAGCGCGTCGGCATCCGCTCCCCCAGCCTGTACAACCACTTCCGCAACAAGGAGGCGCTCTATCGGGCCGTGCTGGGTCGCCTGCTGGATGATTTTGCGGCGCCGATGGAGGAGCTGACCAGGGGTCCCATCAGTGACCAGCGCCTGCAGGACTGGCTGGAGACGATAGTCCGCAAGCACCACGCCAATCCCAACCTGGCGCGCCTGCTACAGCATGCTGCGCTGTCCGGAGGGCCCGGTACCAACGACCTGATCGAACGATTTTTCCAGCCCATGTTCGGCACCGACGAAGGACTGGCCCAGCCGGGCCTGCGCGCTCTGGGAGAGGCGGGGCTCCAGCCCTGGGCAGTGATGGCCTTCAACAACCTGGTAATGTCCTATGTCACCATGGCGCCAATGTACCGCGACCTGCTGGGCCAGGACCCGTTCAGCGAGGAGGCGCTGGAGCGCCAGCTGGCGCTGGTGAAGACCCTGCTGCGGGCTGTGCTGGCGTTACCCGCTGGCCCGGGCCATCCCGGCTGAGGCGTCCCCAACCAACCACTGCATACTCCAGAGAGACCCCATGCCCCTGATTACCGATACAGTACAGATCTGGCGCGCCCCGGAAGGCGACTATCATATCGAATGGGCGGCCAGCCATCCGGATACCCGGGTCCAGGTTGATCCGCTCGGCAGCCATGGCCAGGTGCAGGCGCACTATGAGCAGGCCGCCCCGCGTGCTCGCATTGCGGGCCTGCCGCCGGCGCGGCGGCACCAGTTTCGCCTGAGCGACCAGCACGGCAATGAGGTGTTGGCCATGGAACGCAAGCTGGGGATGCAGGGGACTCCCAATTTCCGCGATTTCGGCGGCTATCGCGGAGCCGATGGCCGGCGCGTGCGCTGGGGGTATCTGTATCGCTCGGGCCAGCTGTCGGGCCTTACGCCGCAGGATCTGGATTTGCTGGACAGTCTGCAGCTGGATCTGGTCTGCGACTTCCGCCGCGAGGACGAACAGCAGAGCAGTCCCAGCCGCTATCCCGAGTCGAGGCAGCCACAGGTGGCCAGCCTGCCGATTACGCCCGGCAGCAATGCCGCGGCGTTCACCGAGGGGCGGCTGGATCTGGGTGGGCGCCAGCCCATGTTCGACTTCATGGTGGAGATCAACCGCGACTTCGTGGAGAGTCAGGGGCCGACCTACGCGCGCATGTTCCGCGAGATCCTGCAGCGCCAGGATGCGCGGTTCCTGGTGCACTGCGCCGCGGGCAAGGATCGCACCGGCTTTGCCGTGGCCGTGATCCTGCTGGCGCTGGGTGTGTCGGTGGAGCAGGTCATGCAGGATTACATGCTTACAGCGCGCTTTTACCATCCGCAACAGGAAGTGGACCGGTTGCGCGCGAAGTACGGGCTGGATTCAGTGCCGGAGGAGGCAATCCTGCCGATGCTGGAAGTGCACGAGGCGTACCTGGAACGCGCCCTGCAAGCCATTGCTGACTACGGTGCGGTGGACACCTATCTGGAGGAAGTGCTGGGGGTCGGTAGCGCCGAGCGCGAAGAGCTGCGCCGGCGCTACCTGGAGTAGCGCCTCAGGCTGCGTCGCAGGCGGCTTTGGCGGCCTTGATTTGCTTGCGTTCGCACTGATCGTTCTGCTCATTGCCCGCACACCACTGGCGACGGTTTTCCCAGGCAGTCATGGTGGCAGTCTTGCCGTTGGAACACTTTACGAGGTACTCGGCGTAAGCGACACCGGCGGCTGTTTCATGATTGCCCTGGAAGACAATGCTGGTGGGCTTGGCAGCGAAGGCGCCGGCAGACAGGGCCAGCAGGGCAGAGGCGGCAGCAACTTTGGCGAATTTCATGACGAAGTCCTTTTTCAACAGTACGGGTTGGAAGTGAGCCTGAGCCGCAGTGGCGCGATGGCGACCGGATTGAGTTCAGGATACCCGTAAGTTACGCGTGTAGAACAGTTACGGTTTTGTAAGATAGTGGGAAATAGGGTAACAGGCGAGCTGCGGTGAGGCTGCCTTTATCTTTTAACATATTGTTTTTAAAGAATAAAAATCTGGAAGTGAGAGCGGGCGCACCAGGTTACAAATGTTTAATGGGCCGGCTCGGCAGCCCCTTGGGTGAGCCAGGCCGCCCGAATCATGACCTGGCGGCCCGGTGTGGGAGTCAGGCCAGCCAGATCAGGATGAGTCCAATAAGTGCCAGCAGCACGGCCTGGCCGGCCTTGTCCAGGCGGAACAGAGCGTAGAGGTAGGCGAACGGCGGCAGGATCAGGGTGCAAAGACCCCAGGCGTAGTCTTCTTCCCAGGACTGTATCAACAGCAGCACCCAGCTGGCGAGCAGGGTGGCGAGACCAAAGGTGAACAGTGATGCAGAAGTCGCTTCCATGGTTCCTCCGAAAAAGGGCGTGACTCTGGCGGGGCGGTCGCAGCGTAGCAGAACACTGCGTCGCTGTCAGCGCCGGGGCGGCCCGCCCTGTGGCCGGATCGGGCGGATGACGCCGCCAGTGAATTTGGGTATCGTGTGCCGCTTCTTTGTCCCGAGGATTCCTGTTTGAATGACCCCTTTGCCGATATCCGCCCCTACCGCGACGCCGAGGTGCCCGCGGTGCTGCAGCGTCTTCTGGGCGACCGGGAATTGCTGGATTCGATCGCCAGGCTGAGCCTTGGGCAAGTGGCGGCGCTGGCGCCGGCCCTGTGCCGGCCGGCGGTGCGCTGGTATCTCAGCCGCCAGCTGCGGGGTGTCAGCGATGTTCACGGCATGCAGATGGTGATCAAGCACTACGTGGAGAAGGTCATCGAGGACACCACGGCGGGGTTTTCCGTCTCCGGCCTGGAAACCCTGGACCCCGGGCGGCCCTGGTTGTTCATGAGCAATCACCGCGATATCGTAATGGACCCGGCATTTACCAACTACGCTCTGCATCGCGGCGGGCACCAGACGGTGCGTATCGCGATTGGCGACAACCTGCTGACCAAGCCCTGGGTCTCCGACCTGATGCGCCTCAACAAGAGCTTTATTGTCAAGCGCTCTCCCGGCAGTGGTCGCGCATTGCTCGCGGCTTCTCGCCACCTGGCGAGCTACATTCGCATGTCCTTGCAGGAGGAGAGGGCGCCGGTGTGGATCGCCCAGCGCGAAGGCAGGGCCAAGGATGGCGTCGACCGCACTGAGCCGGCGGTGGTCAAGATGCTGGCCATGAGCCGGGACAAGCAGGTCGAGAGCTTCAGTGAAGTCGTGAACGCACTGGGCATCGTGCCGGTGTCGATTTCCTACGAACTGGATCCCTGCGACGGGCTCAAGGCGCGGGAGCTGTATTTGCGCAGCACCACAGGCAGTTACGCCAAGGCCGAGCAGGAGGATGTGGCCTCCATCGCTCGCGGCATTTCCGGTAGCAAGGGGCGGGTTCACGTCGCCTTCGGCACCCCGCTGAACGGAGAGTTCGCCGATGCGGACCAGGTGGCGGAGGAAATCGATCGCCAGGTGGTGTCACTGTACTGCCTGCATCCCACCAACCTGTACGCCTACCGCATGCTGCATGGCGACGGCGCAGGGATTCCGGACAACCTCACCCTTGAGGCGGGAAGCTGTTCGGAGGCGGGGTTCCGGGCCAGGATGGAGGCGCTGCCCGCGGAGCACAGGCCATTTGCCCTGGCCATTTACGGCAACGCCGTCGCCAGCAAACTGGCCCTGGCGGCCGCCGGGGATAGCTCACCACCTTGCTGAGCGACGCCCTCAAGGACCAGATCCGCGAGGCGTATGCCGCCATCATGGCGGGCAAGGGTCTCAGCCCGCGCTGGGGCCAGCGGCAGATGATCGCGGAGATCGCCAATGCCCTGGCGCGCATTGTCCCCGCTACCGGCCGTGCCGATCCGGAATCTCCCGCGGTATGCGTGATCGAGGCCGGCACCGGCACCGGCAAGACCATCGCCTACGCGGTAACGGCGATTCCCCTGGCCCAGGCCCTGGGCAAGCGGCTGGTGGTTGCCACGGCTACCGTTGCCCTGCAGGAACAGTTCGTCAACAAGGACCTGCCGGATATCCGCCATCACAGCGGGCTGGAGTTCAGCTATACCCTGGCCAAGGGCCGGCGCCGCTATGTCTGCCTGTCGAAGCTGGACCGGCAGCTCGCCGGCAGCGGCGGCGGGGATGTTCTGCCATTGTATCCCGACGAATTCCAGGCGCCCGAGTCCGCCGAGGCCCTGCCGGTCTACAGCGCCATGGTCGATGCCCTGGGCCGCGGCGAATGGGACGGGGACAGGGACAACTGGCCCGGCCAGGTGCCGGAAGCGGTCTGGTTTGGCGCCACTACCGATCACAGCCAGTGCAGCGGCCGCCGCTGCCCGAATATCGGCCAGTGCAGCTTTTTCCGTGCCAGGGACCAGCTGCAGTACGCCGATGTCATTGTTGCCAATCACGATCTGGTACTGGCTGACCTGGCGCTGGGCGGTGGCGCCATCCTCTCCGCGCCTGAAGACAGCATCTATATCTTCGACGAGGGCCACCACCTGCCGGACAAGGCCCTGTCGCACTTCGCCAGTTTCTGTCGCCTGCACACCACCGGCCAGTGGCTGCAGGAAAGCCGTAAACTGCTGGCCCAGGCCGCCTCGGCGCTGGCGCCGTTTACCGACCTGCAACGCTCGCTGCAGGCCTTGCCTGCGGTGATGGATGAGGCCCAGGCGGGGCTGCAGGTTGCCGAACAAACGGTGGCGACGCTGTTTGCCGATCGCCCGCCGGGCAATGGCCGCGGTGATGACCAGCAGCTGCGCTTTGCCCACGGGCGCGTGCCCGAGGTCCTGCAGTCGCTGGCTGCCGGACTGGTCAACCAGTTCCAGCAGCTTGCCGGTGGCCTGGCGAAGATAGAGAGCCGTCTGGAAGAGGCTCTGGAAGAAGATGACGCGGGGCTGGACAAGGGCGAGATTGAAACCTGGCACCTCAGCCTGGGTGCCCTGCTGGGGCGGGCTGAGTCGACCCTGGATCTGTGGCAGGAGTATGCAGTCAGCGGTGAGGGCGAAGTCCCGCCCAAGGCGCGCTGGATCACCTTGCTCGACAGCGGCGGCCAGTTCGGTTTCGACCTGCGCTGCAGCCCGATCCTCGCCGCGGATATCCTGGATGAGTTCCTGTGGTCCCGGGCGGCGGGGGTGGTGGTGACCTCCGCGACCATTACCGCCCTGCGTTCGTTCGAGCGGTTTATCCTCCATTCCGGCGTGCCACGGGAGGCCACCTTCAAAGTGGTAACCAGCCCGTTTGACTATTCGCGCGCCACCCTGCATGTACCGCCCATGGACTGCGACCCCGGCGATGCCGAGGCCCATACCGCGGCCCTGGTGACACAGCTGCCCGGTCTGCTGGACCGCAGTGAAGCCAGCCTGGTGCTGTTCTCTTCCCGGCGCCAAATGCAGGATGTATACGAGGGGGTGCGCGAAAGCCTGGGGCACCTGATCCTGCTGCAGGGGGACGGCAGCAAGCAGGAAATCCTGCGCCAGCACCGGGAGGCCGTCGACGCCGGACGGGGCAGCGTTATCTTTGGCCTGGCCAGCTTCGCCGAGGGGGTGGACCTGCCCGGCGCCTATTGTCGCCACGTGGTGATAGCCAAGATCCCCTTCGCGGTTCCCGACAGCCCGATAGAGGCGGCGCTGGCGGAGTGGGTCGAGGCCCAGGGCCGCAATGCCTTCATGGAGATCAGTGTGCCCGATGCGGCGTTGAAGCTGGTCCAGGCCAGTGGTCGCCTGCTGCGTACCGAGCAGGACTCGGGCCGTGTGACCCTGCTGGACCGGCGCCTCCTCACCCGTCGCTATGGCCAGGCTATCCTCGATTCGCTGCCGCCGTTCCGGCGCGATCTCGCCCGCTAGTGGCGGCGGGGCCTGTGCTCCTCAGTGCTCTGCCAGGGGAGTATTGACGATTTCCAGGGTGGCCGGATGCTGCAGGCGTCGCTCGGGGGAGATCACATAGAAGGTATCGACGAACTCCCGCGTGCGCCCGATCGCGGCCACCCCGTACTGGGACATCACGTAGTCCTCAATAATAGTGGGGGCGGCGAAAATGCCAATTCCGGCCTGGCCGAAAGACTTGAGCAGGGCGCTGTCGTCGAACTCGGCGATGATGTCCGGTGCGATACCGTGCTTTTCGAACCAGGCCATCAGGAACGACCGCATGCTGGCCTTGCGGCCCGGAACCAGGAACGGTTGCCCGGACAGGCTCGCGGGAAACTGCTCGCTGCAGGCGGCGGCAAGCTCCGGCACGGCGAAAAAGGTAAAGCCGCTGTCCAGGATCCTGTAGTTCCAGGCCTTGATGTGGCTGCCGGACTCCAGCGGCTGGTCAGTTATGATGCAGTCCAGCCGGTTTACCGCGAGTTCCGCGAGCAGGGCCTGCTGGTCGCCTTCATGGCAGACCAGCCGCATCTGGCCCGGCCGCTGCAGAATAGGTTGCAGCAGGCGGTTGGCGAGAATCTTGGGTATGACATCGGTGATGCCCACGCGGAAGACTTCGCTGGCGCCGTAGTCTGTCTGCAGCATCTGGCGGATCTCGCTGCCGAGCAGGAAAATGGTCTCGGCGTGACTGTAGATCTGCCTGCCCTTTGCCGACAGGCGCAGCCGCCGACCCTCGCGCCGGAACAGCTTGGTTCCCAGTTGCTCCTCGAACGCGGCAATCTGCCCGCTGATGGTTTGCGGGGTGAGGTTCAGTCGTTCGCTGGCGCGGGTAATGCTGCCGTCTGTGGCGACGTGGAAAAAGTAGTAGAGGTGGTTGTAATTGAGGGGTGTCATATAAGGTATTTTCGAATTTAACCGGGAGTTAGATCGAATGTATCATAGCTATTGCTTTCTGCAGCATGCGCGCCGATCATTATGCTCCCGATTTGCCCTGACGCGAGGAGAGCCATGTCCCTGTTCCATTCCCCTGCCCCCCCTGTGGCGACAGCCGTCCCGGGGCGCGAGCTGTGACGCTGCCGCTGGTGGGGATCACCATGGGCTCGCGCTCGGACTGGGAAACCATGCAGGGCGCGGCAGATGCCCTGACCGCGCTGCAGATACCCCATGAAGTGGAAGTGGTATCCGCTCACCGTACGCCTGACAAGCTGTTCGCCTATGCCGAATCCGCGGAACAACGGGGCTTGAGGGTGATTATTGCGGGAGCCGGCGGGGCGGCCCACCTGCCGGGAATGATGGCAGCCAAGACCCTGCTGCCCGTGCTCGGGGTGCCGGTGCAGTCGCGCGCAATGAATGGACTGGATTCACTGCTGTCGATCGTGCAGATGCCGGCGGGAATTCCGGTGGGGACGCTGGCCATCGGCAGCGCCGGCGCAGTCAATGCCGCGCTGTTGGCTGCGGCTATACTCTCCGGCACTGACCCGGAACTTCGCGAGCGCCTGCGCCGCTATCGTGAGCAACAGTCGGAACTCGTGCTGGAGCACCCGGACCCGAGGCAGCAGCCGGCATGAAGATAGGTATTCTGGGCGGCGGCCAGCTGGCGCGGATGCTGACCCTGGCAGGGCATCCCCTCGGTCTGCAGTGCATTTCCCTGGAGCCGGCGGCCGAAGCCTGCGCGGCGCAGGTGGGCAGGGTCGTCGCCGGCGCGTTTACCGCTGAGGACGTGCTGGCAGAGTTTGCGGCCGGCGTTGATGTGGTGACCACCGAGGTGGAGCACGTGCCTCTGGCGGCCCTAGACTACCTGCAGCAGCACCGCGGGCTGGCACCCGGCCGCAGGTCGATCGCGGTGGCCCAGGACCGGCTGCTGGAAAAGACCCTGTTCCACGATCTGGAGCTGCCTACGGCGCACTTCGTCCCTGTGGATTCCCTGGAGGACCTGGTCGCCGCCATCGACACGGTGGGCCTGCCGGCAGTGCTGAAAACACGGCGCATGGGTTACGACGGCAAGGGGCAGGTTGTCCTGCGGGAGGCCGCTGCCGCGGAGGCGGCCTGGGCTGCGGTCGGCGGGGTTCCCTGCCTGCTGGAAGCGATGGTTCCCTTTGACCGCGAAGTGTCGGTCATTGCCGTGCGCAGCCGGGAGGGCGAGTGCCGGTTCTGGCCGCTGACGGAAAACCTGCACCGCAATGGAATCCTCAGCGTCTCCCGGGCGCTCCTGGAAGAACCTCTGCAAGCGCTTGCCGAGCAGCATTGCCAGCGCCTGCTGGAGGCTCTCGACTATGTGGGGGTGCTGGCGCTAGAGCTGTTCCAGGTCGGCACCAGTCTGCTTGCCAACGAGTATGCTCCCCGGGTGCACAACAGCGGGCACTGGACCATAGAGGGTGCTGTGACCTCCCAGTTCGAGAATCACCTGCGCGCTGTTGCGGGCCTGCCGCTGGGCGCCACCGATGCGCGCTGCGCTGCCGCCATGGTCAATTTTGTCGGCCATGTTCCGGCGGCGAGCGAAGTGCTTGCCGTTCCCGATGCCCACCTGCATGTATATGGCAAGCGCACCAAGCCGGGTCGCAAGCTGGGCCACGCTACGCTGTGCGCCGCGAAACCCGGTTTACTGGAGCCGGGCCTGAAGACACTGTTGCATCTCGCGCAGGGCGGGGCAGAGGGAAACGGGCTTGCTTGACCCGGTAGTCATGTTTTTCCTGCTCGGCATCGTTGCCGGGGTGTTGCGTTCCGAGCTGCGTCTCCCTGTTCAGGTCTACGAGCTGTTGAGTATTCTGCTGCTGCTGGCGATTGGCATGAAAGGCGGGATGGAGCTGGCACGGCAGCCGTTCCTGGCGCTGGTGCCGCAGATGCTGGCGGTGATCGCGATGGGCTTCGCCCTGCCCCTGCTGGCCTATCCGGTACTGCTGTACCTGGGGCGCCTGCCGCGGACGGATGCGGCCGCTGTGGCCGCGCACTACGGCTCCGTCAGCGTGGGAACCTTCGCTGTGGTCGTCGCCTACCTGGCCGCGCGCGGAATCAGCTACGAAGCCTATATGCCCGTTTTTGTGGTACTGCTGGAGATACCGGCGATCCTGGTGGGCATCGTGCTTGCCAAGGGCCTGGGCAGCGGCGCCAGCCTGCGCCGCTCCGCACACAAGGTCCTGCTGGGTAAA
>NZ_JAVKCQ010000157.1:0-28515 GCF_040222615.1 Haliea sp. | reverse complement strand
GCTGCGGCACAGCCCGCTGGATGAGCACGTGGCGGCGGAAACCGGCATGCAGGAACTGGGGGAGCGAGAGCGCCGGGCCCTGCGCATTGCCCTCTGGAGCATGCTGGCGGCGATTTTCCTGCTGGTGCTGAGCGCCCTGCCGGCACAGTCAGCCTGGCGCGGTCCGGGCGGCTCCCTGACCGAAGCCGGCGCGCCGTTGATGGCCTCGATCGTGCCGCTGATTTTTCTCCTGTTCCTGCTGCCCGGCGTGATCTACGGTATTGCCGCAGGCACCGTGACGAGCAGCCGCGATGTCATCGAGGGCATGACCAAGACCATGCAGACCATGGGTTACTACCTGGTGATCATGTTCTTTATCGCCCAGTTCATCTACGCCTTCAGTGCCTCCAACCTGGGCATCCTGCTGGCGGTGAAGGGCGCCGCGGGGCTGCAGGCTCTGGGCCTGCCCGGCGCGCTGACGATTTCCGGCATCGTGCTGTTGACCGGTGTGCTGAACCTGTTCGTGGGCTCGGCTTCCGCCAAGTGGGCGCTGCTGGCCCCCATTCTGGTACCCATGCTGATGAAGCTGGGCGCGTCACCTGACCTGACCCAGGCCGCGTACAGGATCGGCGACTCCACCACCAATATCATTACCCCGTTGATGCCCTATTTCCCGCTGGTGGTCGTCTACTGCCAACGCTATATCCGCAGCGCCGGCATCGGCACGGTCACCGCCCTGATGCTGCCCTACTCGGTCACCTTTATCATTCTCTGGACCCTGTTCCTGCTCGGCTACTGGTCACTGGACCTGCCGCTGGGACTGCAATCCAGCTACACCTACTGAACCGGCGCCCGCGTCTGCTCATCCTGCTGGGCGCGCCACAGCGCTGCATAGTGCCCGCCCAGCGCCAGTAGCTCCCGGTGCGTGCCCTGCTCGACAATGCGGCCTTGGTGCAGCACCAGTATGCGGTCCGCATCGACGACCGTGGACAGGCGATGGGCTATCACCAGGCTGGTGTGATGCCGGGCGATCTCCCGCAGTGCTGACAGAATCGACTGTTCCGAGCGACTGTCGAGACTGGAGGTAGCCTCGTCGAATACCAGGATCGGCGGGCGCTTAAGCACTGTGCGCGCAATGGAGACCCGCTGCTTCTCCCCCCCGGAGAGTTTCAGGCCGCGCTCTCCCACCCGTGTCTCGCCACCTTCGGGCAGCTGGGCCAGGAAGTCTTCAAGATGCGCCATGCGGATCGCCGCGTTAACCTCGTGGTCGGCAGCGCCAGGCTTGCCGTAACGCACGTTCTCCAGCAGGGTATCGTTGAACAGGACCGTGTCCTGGGGCACGATACCGACAGCCCGGCGCAGGGACTGCAGGGTAACTCCGGCGATGTCCTGGCCGTCGATGACAATACTGCCCGCAGTCGGGTCATAGAAGCGGAACAGCAGCTTGACCAGGGTGGACTTGCCGGCTCCACTGGCGCCGACCACCGCCACTTTCTGTCCCGGCAGCACGGTGAAACTGACCCCCTGCAGAATTGGCCGCTGGACCTGGTAGGCAAAGCTCACGTTATCGAAACGGATCGCCGCATCCTGCACCACCAGTTCGGCCGCGCCTTCGCGCTCGGTCACCTGGGGCCGCACATCCAGCAGCGCAAACAGCTTCTCGATATTGGCCATCGCCCCTTTCATTTCCCGATAGACGAAGCCCAGGAAACCCAGGGGCATGAACAGCTGGATCATGTACTGACTGATGAGGATGAAATCGCCCAGGGTGAGAATGCCGGCTCGGACCTGGTAGACCGCCAGCCCGATCATGCTGGTCTGGGCCAGGGCGATAATCAGTGCCTGGCCGCCGTTGAGCCCGAACAGGGACAGCCGGTTCTTGCGCCGGGCCATTTCCCAGCGCTCCAGATCCTCGTCGTAGCGGCGGGCCTCGAAGTCCTCGTTGCCGAAGTATTTCACCGTTTCGAAATTGAGCAGGCTGTCCACCGCCCGGGTGTTGCTGGCGGAATCCGCTTCGTTCATCTCGCGGACAAAGCGGGTTCGCCACTCGGTAGCGCCAAAGGAAAACCAGCCGTAGGCGAGCACCGAAGCCAGCGTCACCAGCGCATAGCTGACGCCGTAGGCGATTAAAAACACCGACACCACGGCGGCGATTTCGAACAGGGTCGGAACGATATTGAAAACCATGAAGCGCAGCAGAAAGCTGACGCCGCTGGTACCACGTTCAATGTCCCGGGCCAGGCCCCCCGTGCGTCGCTGGAGGTGGAAGTCCAGGTCCAGGGCGTGCACATGACGGAATACCCTGAGACCCAGCTTGCGCATTGCGCGCTCGGTAACGCGACCGAACAGGGTGTCACGCAGCTCCCCGAACAGGACGCTGGAAAACCGCGCCAGGCCATAGGCCAGCACCAAACCCAACGCCACCATACCCGCCAGCTGTGCGCCGGCCTGGAGGTTCATCCCGTCCACCAGGTGCTTCATGATGAAGGGGATGACGAGCACCGCGCCCTTGGCCAGCAGCAAGCACACCAGTGCGAGGGCGATACGCCGCCGATGATCGCGCAGATAGGGCCATAGACGCGGCAGGATGGACCAGTTCAGTGTCTGGCCGGGTTCCGCGGTGTTACCGCCGCGCATGGAGATCGCGCCTGATTCGCAGTCTGGACGTGGGCAGCATAGGGATAGCTCTGGCAGGGGGCAGCGGAGGATAGCAAAGATTTACGCTATAGCCAGCCGTCAGTCCTCCAGCAGGTGCCGAAAATGTTCAGTGGCGAAACCGCGATACTGCATGAAACGCATCCGCCGGGCTTTTTCCCTGAGAGCCGCCTGCTGCGCTTCCCGCCGCGCATCCGGCCCCGGGACACCCTCCTCATGTCCAAACGGGTCGCCGGCGGCCGGCCCCCCCGAGCGACTGCCAAATTTGCGGTTGAACACCTCCTCCGCCAGAGCAAACCAGTCCGGTTCGATGGCGGCGTGAGCGGCGGCTATGGCTGCCTCATCCAGGCCGCGCTCACGCATGTCCTGGCGAACGCGAGCCGGCCCATAGCCCCGTTGCAGACGCTGGCGCAGCAGGCTCTCGGCGTAACGCTCGTCGCTCTGCAGGTTCTCCTGCTGCAGCTCCTGCAAAACAGACGCAACCAGGTCCGGAGCAGCGAAGCGCCGGCCCAGCTTGGCCTGGAGTTCAGAGAGGGCGTGTTCACGACGTGCCAGCAGGTTCAGGGCGGCCAATCGGACATCAGCGGGACGCACAGCCTGCCCATCAGGGTCGGCAGTCATGTCGGCGTTGTCGCCTGTTCTGGTGACGTCTGCTTGCACTGGTTTTCACCCCGCTGAGCCAAGAAAAAGACGCCGGGGATGTGAGAGTGGGGTCAGTGGGCCCCCGGCGCCGGAAACCACCGGTGACCGCAAGGCCACCGGGTATGCAATCACTCGTCTGCGGCGTCGTCCTCAGCGGCAATGGCTTCCTTGTCACCCTTTTTCGCCGGCGCCACGCCCACCATCATCTGCTTGCGGATCTCGGTTTCGATCTCGTTGGCGATGGCCAGGTTGTCCTCCAGGAATTTGGCTGCATTGGCCTTGCCCTGGCCGATCTTGTCGCCCTTGTAGGCATACCAGGCGCCTGATTTGTCGACCAGGTTGAGCTTGACGCCCCAGTCGATCACCTCACCCATGTGGTAGATGCCCTTGCCATACATGATCTGGAATTCCGCCTGCTTGAAAGGTGGCGACACCTTGTTCTTCACCACTTTTACCCGGGTCTCGTTACCGATGACCTCGTCGCCGTCCTTGACCGCACCGATACGACGGATGTCCAGGCGCACCGACGAGTAAAACTTCAGCGCATTACCGCCGGTGGTGGTTTCCGGGTTGCCGAACATCACCCCGATCTTCATGCGGATCTGGTTGATAAAGATGACCAGGCAATTGCTGTGCTTGATGGCGCCGGTAAGCTTGCGCATGGCCTGGCTCAGCAGGCGGGCCTGCAAACCCACATGGGAATCACCCATTTCGCCTTCGATCTCGGCCTTCGGCGTCAGCGCCGCAACCGAGTCGATCACCAGCACGTCAACGGCACCCGAGCGCACCAGCATTTCGGCGACTTCCAGAGCCTGCTCGCCGGTGTCCGGCTGGGACAGGATAAGATCGTCGACTTGCACCCCGAGCTTTTCCGCGTAGGAGGGGTCCAGGGCGTGCTCGGCGTCGATGAAGGCTGCCGTGCCGCCCTGCTTCTGGGACTCGGCGATCACCTGCAGGGTCAGCGTGGTCTTGCCGGATGACTCGGGGCCATAGATTTCGCAGATGCGTCCCTTCGGCAGGCCACCGATACCGAGGGCGATATCCAGCCCCAGGGAACCGGTGGAGATGGCGGGCATGGCAACGCGTTCGTTGTCACCCATGCGCATGACCGTACCTTTGCCGAACTGGCGTTCAATCTGGCTGAGGGCGGCATCCAGTGCTTTCTGCTTGTTGGCGTCCATAATCGACTGCTCCTGTCGTTGTTACTGCGCTGCTGCGGATTCGGGGTCTGGCGGACGCTGGGCACCCTGCCTGACTACTGTATATATACTCAGTGCATTGGCCGGCAAATGCAAGCCCCAAATCCAGACAAATGCGGGCAAATTCGTCCACCTCATCCCCTACCCGCCTGTTCAGGCGACAGGTTTCCAGTGAGGGGGGGTGCAGGGTCTCCGGAATGGTGTAAGCTCGGTACCCCCCGTCCGGATTCCAGGGAGAAACGCCGTGCGACCCATCGCCCTATCGCTCACCCTGCTGCTGGCAGGCTCCGTCCACGGCACACCCCCGGAAGACTACTGGCAGGCACTGAGCGCCCTCTGCGGCAAGGCCTTCGCCGGGGCACTGGTAGACGCGCCCGCCGATGACGACTTCGCCGGCAAGTCGCTGGTCATGCATGTGAGGGATTGTTCCGAGACCCGGATACGGATCCCCTTTGCAGTCGGCGACGACCTCTCCCGCACCTGGATACTGACCCGTGATGGCGACCGGATCACCCTCAAGCACGACCACCGCCACGCCGATGGCAGCCCGGACGCCATCACGATGTACGGCGGTACCAGCACCAACGCGGGGCGCGCCGGGGAACAGCTGTTTCCCGCCGACGAGGAGACCCGGGAGGTTATCGAGCCCGCCTTCGCCAATGTCTGGACCATGCGTATCGCGGCCGGCGAGGTCTTCACCTACGGCCTCTGGCGACTGGGCACACCGCGCGCGTTCCGGGTGGATTTCGACCTCAGCCAGCCCGTGGCTCCGCCGCCGGCACCCTGGGGCTGGCAAGACTGAACCAGCTGCCGCCTGTCAGGCCGACACCGGGTCCTCCACCGCACTCTGCTCAATGGCGTAAAACAGGCAATCGCTGCCGGCGATGGCCGGATTGGTGGTAATCATGAACAGCTTGAGCGGCGCGGCCGGAAACAGGCGGCCCTCCTCCACTCGCAACAGGCGGCCCACGGCGCAGCGGCCGCTCACATCCTGGGCCCAGAACAGCGAGCGCAAATCCCCCCTGACCCAGCCCAGGGGCACATCCGTTTGCACCACACCGAAATTGAGATGCTCGATATCGGGCCGCAGGGTCACAGGCACCGCGGGGTCAGGCTGCTCCGCATACGCCAGCTGTACACCGGGATTGAGCTCCAGCCGGATAGGGTTGTGCAACAATTCCAGCCCCCAGTCCACTCTATCGCCCGCCAGCACCTGCGGCCTCAGCAGGTACTCGCAAAGCCCCGACCAGGCCAACTCGTGGGCACTGTCGTCCAGGCGCCCGCCCACTTCCACCGTCACCGTGGGATAGCGGTGCTCGCTGATTTCCATCAGGGCACCCAGGTTCAGGCGGGTCACGATCATGCGTTCCGTGAACAGTGACACCAGGGCGTCATGCTGCCGGTCCATATGGGTACAGACGCCAAAAGCGGGCCCGGTGCCGGAGGTATTGTGCATATCCACGACTGCCTCGGGGCGGTGCAGGCGCAGGATTTCGAGAATTTCCTCCGCCAGGCGCCCCTGATCGTCGTCGAAGGGCGGGCGGAAACAGCGGTTGAGATCCCGGTGTCCCGGCAACATCCGGAAGGTGAACAGCGGCGGCGCCAGGGCCGCCTCTACCGAGGCGACGATGCACACCGTGTTGACCGCGGGTTGACGAGCGGATTTCAGCCAGCGGAACAGGGCCATTGCCCCGGAGGGTTCGTTGCCGTGCAACAGGGTGACGAAGGCCCGGGTCCGGCTGGTGTCTGCCCCTTCCAGGAAGATGCTCGCCGGCCCGCCCAGATAGCGCAGGAAGCTTTCCACGCTGGTCCCGATCTCGGTCGCGAGGGGGTTGCGGAGAAACCGGAAGCGCCTCACAGAGGCCACTCCGAGACCGGGCTATTGCCACTACTGTGCACCATGTAAGTCTCCAGTAAATCCCGCAGCCCGGCGGCGTCGGGCCGGGCAGCCGTGCCAGCCTGCTCCAGCCGCGCCAGTTGCCAGCGGGCGCCGGTCTGGCCGTTGGCCAGCCGCCGTTCGATTATGCCCAGATAACGCCCGGCGGAAACCCCGTCAATGCCAATCGCGAGGAGCCCGCGCCGAGCCACCGGCAGCATGTCGGCGATAATGGCAGCTGCGGTGCGCTCTTCACAGGCACACTGCCTGTCCCTCGGCCACACCAGACGCGCCTCAAGACCGTATTGGGCGGCCCGGTAAAAATTGTGCTCGGCAAAATTGAACGGCAGTGCCGGCAACCAGGCGTTGATCCCGGGCCGCAACCCCTCCGCCATGCCGATGAGGAAGGCGGCATTGGCAACCATGTCAGCCGCGGTGGGACCCGCCGGCAGCGCGCGCATCTCGATCCGCAAGTGGCCGCCGCAGGCGGCGTCATAGACTGGCCGGTTCCACAGCCAGACCGTGCTCTGGTGCAGCTGCAGCTCCGGCAGTTGCGGGGGCATTGCGGCAAGTTCACGGTCGGCGTCATCTCCGGCACACACCGGCAGCAGAGGTTGGTACAGACGCACCGCCTCGACAAACAGTTCGAAAGCCTCGCGCCGCACCCAGCCCTGGCCAAAGTTGACTCTCGCGGGTTCATGCCAGTGGTACCGGTCCGGCAGGCGGGTATCAATCGACTGCTTGAACAGCGGAATCCTGGTTTCCTGCCACAGGCTGTGACCAAACAGGGTGGGAGAATTACCCGCCACCGCCAGGGCCAGCGGCGTCACCGCCTGGATGGCATTGAAAGTGTCGGCGAAGTGTCGAGGGGGAACACGGTAGTGTACCTGGAACGAAGTATTGGCGCCCTCCAAAGTCACGTCGTCCATCTCTGTCCGCAGCGGGTGTCGGCCGTTGAGATCGATCCGGAACTGGCTGCCGCGGCGGGCGATAAGCTGCTCGACCAGGGCCGCATAGCGCGGTTTATCGGTCAGGCAGGCGGGGCCGAAGTCCGCCGACTGCAGGGTCGGCAGAATCCCGATGGGTACGATACGGGCGTCGCGCTCGGCCGCAAGGCTGCGCAAGGCCTGGACCTTGGCCAGGATTTCCCGCTCCAGGGCCCGCAGCGGGTCGTCGGCCATGGCAACCGGCGACAGGTTGTACTCGAGGTTGTAGCGATTTAGTTCCAGGGTGAGTTGCGGATCGCCCGCCGCCGCCTGCAACTCCGCATTGAGCATTGCCGGGCGCCCCGCCTGATCGACGATGTACAGTTCCAGCTCGGCACCCAGCGAACCTGGCCCCTCGCCAAAGCCGGGAACCGCGAGTACCTCTCGCAGGCGTTCGAGGTTGCGCTCCAGGCGCTCACCAAAAAGGCGGTAATCGGCAGGGGTGAACTGAGAGTGTCGGATATCGAGGCCCATCTGTCGTTTATAGCACAGTTGCGGATTGGGCACGGAGCCCCGCGCAAAGAAGGCGGTAGAGGATCGCGGTCCCTTGACGTAACATGCTCTCCCAGTTCACCGGATACGCCATTGCCATGCCTTCACCCGTCACCCCCGATCGCTCCCTGCTGGAACGCTGGCTGAACGCCGCTGCAGTCGAAAGCTACGTTTGCGAACACTGCGAAAACCTGCATCTGAGCGAAGTCCGCGCCCAGGAGGGCGTGCTGGATAGCCGCCTGATCCAGGAATCCTTCGGCCTGCTGTTCACCACCGAGCTGGAAATCCGGCCCATGGCCCTGCTCGCCGTTGCGGCGGACCTGGGGCGCCTGAACATGGAGTACCCGACCCTGAAGATTTTCCTCGACATCGTCGATGACGCCACCCCGCAACTGGTGGCTGCCAGCATCTTCCCCGGCAACGAGGGCCTGACCCAGGGGCAGTTCAACCACTTTGTCGCCATTGCCATGCAGGCCACCTTGCTGCTGGCGGAAGAGTGCCTGCGGCTGGACTACCTGTTTTCCGAGGACGGCACCACCCGCCAGCAGCCGCGCTCGGTGCTGCATTGAGTACCAATACCCGATCAGCATGAAGCCCATGTCCCGACAGGAACAAAAGAAGATGGCGGGACCCGGGCTTTGGTACGCTGCACCGCCTGCCTGGAGCGACAGCAAGTTCACCCGCAATGACCAGTGATACAGAATCCCCCCACACCCCCATGATGCAGCAGTTCCTGCGCATCAAGGCCCAGCACCCGCGGGAGCTGCTGTTCTACCGCATGGGCGACTTCTACGAGCTGTTTTTTGACGACGCCAAGCGGGCGGCGGAGCTGCTGGACATCACCCTCACCGCCCGCGGCAAGTCCGGCGGCGAACCCATCCCCATGGCCGGGGTCCCCTATCACGCGGCGGAAGGTTACCTGGCGCGGCTGGTGAAGGCCGGTGTTTCGGTGGCGATCTGCGAGCAGATCGGCGACCCGGCCACCAGCAAGGGGCCGGTGGAACGCAAGGTGGTGCGTATCGTCACCCCCGGTACGCTCAGCGACGAGGCCCTGCTGGAGGAGCGGGCGGACAACCTGCTGCTGGCGGTGGCCCAGTACCGGGACCAGTTCGGGCTGGCCTGGCTGGACCTGGCCAGCGGCCGCTTCCGGGTGTTGGAGGTGACCGGCGAGGAGGCCCTGGCCAGCGAGCTGCAGCGCCTGAATCCGGCGGAGACCCTGTACCAGGACAGCATTGCCTACCCGGCAGTCAGCGCGCGCCGCGGGGCCCGCGCCCAGCCGGTCTGGGAGTTTGACCAGGACAGCGCCCGCCGCTCCCTGAACCTGCAATTCCAGACTCACGACCTGCAGGGCTTCGGCTGCGATGAGCTGGGCCTGGCCCTGGGCGCCGCGGGCTGCCTGCTGCAGTACGTGAAAGACACCCAGCGCAGCAACCTGCCCCATATTCGCGCCATCGCTCATGAAAGTCGTGCCGAGAGCGTGATCCTCGACGCTGCCACCCGCCGCAACCTGGAGATCGACCGCAACCTGGCTGGCGGGGAGAGCAACACCCTGCTGTCGGTGATGGACCGCTGTGTCACTGCCATGGGCAGCCGCCTGCTGCGGCGCTGGCTGCACCGTCCGCTCACGGACATCGACGTCCTGCGCCGTCGCCACGAGGGGATTCGGGCCCTGTGCGCGGACTACCAGTTCGAGCCGGTGCGCGGCGCACTCAAGCCCATCGGCGACATGGAGCGCATCCTCAGCCGGGTCGCCCTGCGCTCAGCGCGCCCCCGGGACCTGACCCGTCTGCGCAGCTCCCTGCAGGCCCTGCCGGCGCTGCGCTCGGTACTCGAGACCTGCCGCTCGGAGCGGCTCGATACTCTGTCGCAGCAGGCCGCCGAATTCCCGCAACTCTGTGACCTGCTGGAGCGCGCAATTGGCGACAATCCCCCGGTGGTAATCCGGGATGGCGGGGTCATCGCCAGTGGTTACGACGCGGAGCTGGACGAACTGCGCCGAATCAGCAGCAACGCCGGAGACTACCTGCTGGAGATCGAGCAGCGCGAGCGCGAGGCGACCGGCATCAGCACCCTGAAAGTGGGTTACAACCGGGTCCATGGCTATTACATCGAGATCAGCCGAGGGCAGTCAGACCGGGCGCCGGACACCTACCAGCGGCGCCAGACCCTGAAGAACGCCGAGCGCTTTATCACCCCGGAGCTGAAAACTTTCGAGGACAAGGCCCTGTCGGCGAAAAGCCGGGCCCTGGCCCGGGAAAAGGGCCTCTACGATGCGCTGCTGGAGCGCCTGAACGAGGACCTGGCGCCCCTGCAGGACAGCGCCGCGGCGGTGGCGGAGCTGGACGTGCTGGCCAACCTCGCCGAGCGCGCCGAGACCTTGCGCCTGTGCCAGCCTGAGTTCAGCGAGGAATTGCTGTTCGAGATCAGCGGCGGCCGCCACCTGGTGGTGGAACAGGTCCTGGAGGAGCCCTTCATAGCCAACGACGCCCTGCTCAACCAGCGCCGCCGGATGCTGCTGATCACCGGCCCCAACATGGGCGGCAAATCGACCTATATGCGACAGAACGCGATTATCGCCCTGCTCGCCCACAGCGGCAGCTTCGTCCCCGCCAGCAGCGCGCGCCTGTCGCCCATCGACCGCATCTTTACCCGTATCGGATCCTCGGATGACCTCGCCAGCGGCCGCTCCACCTTCATGGTGGAAATGACGGAAACCGCCAACATCCTCCACAACGCCACCGAGCGCAGCCTGGTCTTGATGGACGAGGTGGGCCGCGGCACCAGCACCTTCGACGGCCTCAGCCTGGCCTGGGCTGCGGCGATCCAGCTGGCGCAACAGGTCCGCGCCTTCACCCTGTTTGCCACCCACTACTTTGAACTGACCGCCCTGCCCGAGCTGTGCCCGACCATGGCCAACGTGCACCTGGACGCTACCGAGCACCAGGACCACGTGGTGTTTCTGCACAATATCCAGGAGGGACCCGCGAACCGCAGCTTCGGCCTGCAGGTGGCCAAGCTGGCCGGTATTCCGGACCCGGTGCTGCGCGCCGCCCGGGACAAGTTGCGGGAGCTGGAGCAGGGGCGGGACCGGGCCGGGCAGGCACCGGCGCCCGCCCAGGCCGAGCTGTTCAGCGAGCCCGCGCCGCATCCGGTGCTGGAAGAGCTGGCAGCGCTGGAGATAGATAACCTGAGCCCGCGACAGGCGCTGGAGTTGCTATATCGCTGGCGCTCGGAGCAAAAAAACTGAGCGATCACCCCGAAACACCGAAGCACTTTAAAACTGTTCCCGCAGCGGTTAAACTTCCCCACCTTCGAGCAGGCCCACGGGCAGATGAGGCAGGACTGGCATGACTTTTGTTGTTGGTGAACAGTGTATCAAGTGCAAGCACACAGACTGTGTGGAAGTCTGCCCGGTGGATTGCTTCTACGAAGGTCCGAATTTCCTGGTCATTCACCCCGATGAGTGCATCGATTGCGCCCTGTGTGAGCCGGAGTGCCCGGTGGATGCGATCTACTCCGAGGACGAACTTCCCGAGGACCAGCAGGTATTCCTGGAACTCAATGCCGAGCTGGCGGAAATCTGGCCCAACATTACCGAGATGAAACCGGCGCCAGCCGATGCCGAGGACTGGGCCGGCAAACCCGACAAACTGGCCCTGCTGGAGCGCTGAGCTCAGCTGAACAGGGAATCCCCGGACAGGCCCTCCGTCTCCATGAGCTGACGGAGGCGCCGCAACGCCTCTACCTGAATCTGGCGCACCCTCTCCCGGGTCAGCCCGATCTCCCGCCCCACCTCTTCCAGCGTGCTGCTCTCGTGCCCCCTGAGCCCGAAGCGCCGGGACACCACCTCGCGCTGCTTTTCCGACAGCTCATCGAGCCAGTGGCTGATACTGTCGCGGATGTCGTTCTCCTGCAGCAGCTGCGAGGGGTCGCTGCCGCCCAGGTCGGCGATGGTGTCCAGTACCGCCCTGTCCGATTCCGGACCTATCGGCACATCGATCGACGTCACCCGCTCGTTCAGCCCCAGCAGTCGCTTCACATCCGCTGCGGGCTTGTCGAGCAGGTCGGCAATTTCCTCTGCGCTGGGTTCATGGTCCAGTTTTTGGGTGAGTTCGCGCGCCGCGCGCAGGTAGACGTTGAGCTCCTTGACCACGTGAATGGGCAGGCGAATGGTGCGGGTCTGGTTCATGATCGCACGCTCGACCGTCTGCCGGATCCACCAGGTGGCGTAGGTGGAAAAGCGGAAGCCGCGCTCCGGGTCGAACTTCTCCACGGCGCGGATCAACCCCAGGTTGCCCTCTTCGATGAGGTCCAGCAGGGTAAGCCCGCGGTTGATATAGCGGCGGGAGATCTTGACCACCAACCGCAGATTGCTCTCTATCATCCGCCGCCTGGCGGCCTGGTCGCCCTTGCGGGCCAGACGGGAGTAGTACTTTTCCTCATCCGCGGTCAGCAGCGGAGAGAAACCGATTTCATTCAGGTAAAGCTGGGTGGCGTCCAGGGATTTTTCAACGGCGCGGGCAGAACGGGCACGGTCAAAAGCGAGCTGTTCGGCGTCTTCCTCGCTCTCTTCCAGGACAAGCTCCTCCGTCTCCGGGTCGGCAGCCTCCTGCTCTGTCTCCAATGCGTCATCCGGGACCTCTTCGTCCCGCGCCTGCACCGGAGGGGTGCGCGGATTCCCTGTACTGGCCTTACCGCCTGCGGCCGTCCGTTTCGGGCTTGTTTTTCTTGTATCCACATCCATGGCGATACCTCATTGGAGCACTTTGACAGCTGAGCGTATACAGGCCGGTGGATCAGATTACCTCAAGGCGAACGTCCGACACAAGACACCGCCCTCTACCGGGCCGGCAGCAAGCGCATGGGGTCGATGGGCCGGCCCTCCTGACGAATTTCAAAATGCAGTTTCACCGTGTCGGTACCGCTGCTGCCTTTTTCCGCGATCCGCTGCCCGGCGCTGACCCTGTCCCCTTCGGCGACCAGCAAACGGTCGTTGTGGCCGTAGGCGCTGAGGTACACATCGTCATGCTTGATGATCAGCAGTTCACCAAAGCCGACAATACCGGTCCCCGCATAAACGACCTCTCCGGCCGCCACCGCCACCACCGGGTCGCCCCGTTGGCCACCGATATCGATACCCTTGTGCACCGTCGCCGAATAACCACGGGTGACCGGCCCCGCTGCCGGCCAGCGCCAGGCCGTCACCCGCGCAAGGGGGGCCCGGCTGGCGGGCCTGGCGGCTGCGGGCGCCGCCGGAGTCACCGGCCTGGCAGCCGTTGATGACGGCGGTGTGACAACCGGTCCCGGGGTGGGATCGGGACTGGTAACGGTGACCGGAAACGACGGTGTCGCGGGTACCGCCGCCGCGCTGGGCGAGGTGGCCGGCGGCGGCGCGGCAGCCTGACCGCCGATGAGGATCAGGCGCTGTCCGGGATAGATGGTATAGGGTGGGCCAATACCGTTGGCTGCGGCCATATCGCGGTAGTCGAGACCGAAACGGAATGCGATGGAGTACAGGGTATCGCCGCGCTGCACGACATGGGCATTGGCCGCCGGCACGGCGCTCGCCGCGCGCGAGTAGCGGTCCTCGATCGGGGCACGGGGGCCGCCCGCACAGCCCTGCACCAGCAGCAGCGCGCAGGCCAGCAGCGGGACGAGCAGAAACACTGCCGGGCGCGTGCGGGACTGCGGCCTGGCGCGGGGCTCAGCCACCGCCCCACCTCCGCTCCACCAGCCACACCAGGGCAAAGCCCGCGATCATCAGCATCACGCAGGCCGGCAGCATGGGCTCCGCAGCGAAGTTCCAGGGCCACACCGGTACCTGCTGGGCCGGGCGCAGCTCGCCGTCGCTGCCGAGCACCCAGTCCAGCGCATGCTTCCAGGGCCAGACCACCAGCAGGGACCCGAACAGGAACCCGGTCAGCAGCGCCATGGTGGCCACGTGGTAGCGCTGCAGGAGCCAGTGCAGCAGGCGCGAGAAACACATCAATCCCAGCGCCGCGCCGAGGGCAAAGACCAGCATCACCTGCAGATCCAGGTTTTTCACCGCAGTGAGGACCGGGCCATACATGCCCAGCAGGATCAGGATGAAGCTGCCGGAGATACCCGGCAGGATCATGGCGCAGATGGCGATAAAGCCGGCAATGAATATGCCGGGCAGGCCCGGTGTCATGGCCACGGCCGGGGACAGGGCAATGGCCGCGGCCACCAGCAGGCCTGACAGCAGGCAGGTCACCCGCGCAGGGGTCCAGCGGGGCACCTGGCGCAGGAGCACGAGTGCCGACGCCAGTATGAGACCAAAAAAGAACGCCCAAAGGGGCACCGGGTACTCCGTCAGCAGCCAGGAAATCACGCGCGCCAGGGAGAGGATGCTGGTGAAGATACCCAGCAGGAGCGCCAGCAGGAACCCACCGTCGACGTGCCGCCAGGCCTCGCCAACGCGGCCCTGTGACACCAGCCGCAGGCAGCGCAGGTCAAAAGCGCGGATACTGCCCAACAGGCGGTCGTAAATGCCGGTGATGAACGCCATTGTGCCGCCGGACACGCCGGGAACAATATCGGCAGCGCCCATCAGTACCCCGCGCAGGTAGACCCCCAGCGGCGTCACTACTTCACCGTGCCGGAACGCAGGGGCACGAAGCGCACGGCTTCGACGATGCGGGTATCAAAACCCTCCTCGGTTCGGGTCACCACTTGCAGGTGTTGGCTGGCACCACCTACCGGTATGACCAGACAGCCGTTGGGGGCAAGCTGGCGCAGCAACTCCTCTGGAATGTGCTCGGGCGCCGCGGCGCTGAGAATGCCATCGAAAGGCCCTGCATCCTCCCAGCCAAGACCGCCGTCGGCATGGCGCAGGGTGACATTGCGCATCTTCAGCTGGCGCAGACGCTGGCGAGCCTTGTCCAGCAAGGGCTTGATGCGCTCCACACTCCACACGTGATCCACCAGTTGCGCGAGGACGGCGGTCTGGTAACCGGAACCCGTGCCCACCTCCAGCACACGGCTGCGAGGCCCCTGCTCCAGCAGCAGTTCGGTCATCCGGGCAACGATGTAGGGTTGCGACAGGGTCTGCTGAAACCCGATGGGAAGCGCCGTGTCTTCGTAGGCTCGGTGGGCCATCGCCTCGTCCAGGAACAGGTGGCGCGGCGTGGTGCGCATGACTTCCAGTACTTCACGGCTGCTGATGCCCTGCTCCACCAGGCGCTGGATCAGTCGCTCACGGGTGCGCCGGGAGGTCATGCCGATGCCGTTGAGATCCACACTATTCACTGCTGTTACCACTCTCCCGATACCTGTCCCTGTAGTCCGCCAGTTCCGCCAGCACTGCGGTTGCATAGCTTCCGGGGGGCAAACTGAACCCCAGCAGCAGCGAGTCATCATCACAAAACCGCCAGAAAAAGTCATCCGGCAACAGCCGCGCCGGACGGTAGGCAAGACTCAGGCCGGCGTCCTCCAGAAACCGGCACAGCTGCTCTTCGGGGGCCAGCACAGCGCTCTGCCAGGCCAATTGCTCCACTCCCTGCAATACCTCGCCCCGTCCCCACAGCGGCAGGCCGGGGTGCACGTCCCCCGCCGCGGCCCTGGCGGCCAGCTCCGCATCCACCTCGGCGCAGGGAAACAGGCTGCGGGACCCCTGCAGCATGCACACGTCACCCGCCAGCAGTCGGTTCCAGCTGCCCTCCTTCACCCGCTGTGCCAACAGCAGGTTGAACAGATGCCCGCGCAGGGCGGACAACAGCAGACCGCGTTTACTGTGGGACAGTTTGCGGGCACCGCGCTGTTGCCAGTGCCGGGCCTGCAGGAGGGTCGAGCCACCGTGGCCAAAACGCTGCTCGCCAAAGTAATTGGGCACTCCCTGCCGCTGCAACAACTGCAGGCGCTGCTCCAGGAGCCCGGCGTCACCCTCGAGCTCCCGCAGTCGCAGCTCGAAACGATTGCTGCGGTGCACGCCGCGCTTGAGTTTACGCGAATGGCGACGGCAATCGAGCACCGTCACCTCACCCGTCACGGTCAGTTGCTGCCAGTCGGGCTCTGGCTTGCCCGCCATGCGCACACTGACCCACTGGCTGGTCACGGCGTGGCGATCCTTTAGGCCGCTGAAACCGATATCGCGAAGATGGATGCCGCTGAGGGCGGACACCCGCTGCAGCAGGTCCTGGGTATTCAGGCCGCGCTTCTCCAGATGCAGGAACACGTGCTCCCCGTCACCGTCGGGTTCGAAACCGAGCTGCTCCCTGACCACAAAGTCTTCCGGGGTCGCGCGGATGATTGCCCTGACCGGCACATCCGGCACCGTTCCGGGACGCTGGGCAATCACGGTGCTGCGGCGACCAGCAACACCACTGCGTGGGCGGCGATACCCTCGCCGCGACCGGTGTAACCGAGTTTCTCGGTCGTGGTTGCCTTCACGTTGACCTGGTGTTCCGCTGCCAGCATATCCATCGCCAGGTTGGCCCGCATGGCGTCAACATGCGGGGCCATGCGCGGCGCCTCGGCAATCAGCGTGGCATCCATGTTTCCCAGCACCCAGCCCTCGGCCTGTACCTGTGCCACGACTCTGCGCAGCAGAACCCGGCTGTCCACGCCCGCCAGGGCCGGGTCCGTGTCCGGGAAGTGGCGGCCGATATCGCCCCGACCGATGGCGCCCAGCAGCGCGTCACAGAGCGCATGAATCAGCACATCGCCATCGGAATGCGCCACCAGACCCTGACTGTGGGGAATGGTCACACCACCGAGAACGACGCCGGTGCCCGGGCCAAAGCGGTGTACGTCGAATCCATGTCCAATCCGCATGCCAGTCATCCTGTAATCGGCTCGCCCAGATAAAACGCGGCCAGTGCCAGGTCCTCCGGTACGGTTACCTTGAGATTGCGGGAAGCGCCCTGCACCACCGCCACCGGGTGCCCGGCGTGTTCCATGGCCGAGGCTTCGTCGGTGATGGCAATGCCTGAGCCCAGGGCGTTCTCGAGGGCTGCGGCCAGCTCCCCGAGGCGAAACATCTGCGGCGTCTGGGCGCGCCAGAGCCGGCTGCGATCGAGGGTTTCCAGAACGCAGCCGCTGGCATCAACCCGCTTGACCGTATCCACCACGGGCTCCGCCAGCAGGGCACCGACGCCCGTGCCCAGCACCCTGGCCACCAGGCGTTCGCCGTCCGCGGGTAGCAGGCAGGGGCGGGCCGCATCGTGCACCAGCACCCAATCTTCCTTATGTGCAATTTCTTGCAGTACTCTCAATGCCGCCAGCACCGAGTCCGCACGGCGGGCACCTCCCACCGCCAGCCGCACACGGGGGCCGGCGAGCCAGGCGGGCGCCGCCTGCTCCGCACCGAGCGCGACCACGACCTTTTCCACCGCGGGAATGGCCAACAACGCATCCAGGCTGTACTGGAGCAGGGTCTTGCCGCCAATCTCCAGATATTGCTTGGGGCGGGAGGCCTCCATGCGGGCGCCGACCCCGGCAGCGGGTATGACTCCCCAGCAGCGGACTGCGGTGTTCATTCCGGTTCGGGTTCCGCGTCCCTACCGGACGCAACACCTGCGCTGGCGGCAGTGTCCGCAGCGGCTGCGGGGGCGGCCGCCGTGGAACGGTTCGCGGGCCGCTCGGGTTCAGGCACGAACTGGTAGAACATCTCCCCTTCTCGCACCAGTCCAAGCTGCTCCCGGGCGCGCTGTTCAAGACCATCGTTACCGGTCTGCAGATCCAGCACCTCCCGCTCCAGGACGGCGTTGCGCTCGCGCAGCTCGCGATTAATGGCCTGCTGGGCTTCGACCTCCTGCTGCAGGCGATGTTTTTCCGCCAGGCTGCCCTCCGCTATCCAGAGTCGGTACTGCAGCACCCCGAACACGGCGAGGAGAGCGACCAGCAGGTATTTCATGGCGGCGACAGCCAACTTGCCCGGTGTGGACTAGCGGCGCCCGGCGATTTCCGCCAGGCCGCGGTACGGGGCGCGCCCGGCCAGCTCCGCCTCGATTCGCAGCAGGCGGTTGTACTTGGCAACCCGGTCCGAGCGGCACAGGGAACCGGTCTTGATCTGGCCGGCGGCGGTCGCCACCGCGAGATCGGCGATCGTGGTGTCCTCGGTTTCGCCGGAGCGATGGGAGATCACCGCGGTGTAACCCGCCTGCCTCGCCATGGCGATCGCATCCAGGGTCTCGGAGAGACTGCCGATCTGGTTGAACTTGATAAGAATGGAGTTGGCCACACCGCGCTCAATACCCTGCTTGAGGATCCGGGTATTGGTCACGAACAGATCGTCCCCCACCAGTTGCACCCGGTCGCCAATTTTGTCGGTCAGCAGCTTCCAGCCGTCCCAGTCGGACTCGTCGAGGCCGTCCTCGATCGACACGATCGGGTGGCCGGCGGCGAGCTCGGCAAGATAATCGGTGAATTCCTCGCTGCTGAAACGCTTGCCCTCGCCGGCTAGATCGTAGACGCCGTCCTGGTAGAACTCCGAGGCAGCGCAGTCCAGGGCCAGGGTGATGTCGCGGCCAAGTTTGTAGCCCGCCTTGTCGATCGCCACAGCGATCACCTCCAGTGCCGCCTCGTTGGACGGCAGGTTGGGGGCGAATCCGCCCTCGTCGCCGACAGCGGTGCTGAGGCCGCGGGAAGCCAACACCTGCTTCAGGTGCTGGAAGATCTCGGCGCCGGCGCGCAGGGCTTCGGCGAAGGTTGGCGCGGCGACCGGCTGCACCATGAACTCCTGGATATCGACGTTGTTGTCTGCGTGCTCGCCGCCGTTGAGAATATTCATCATCGGCACCGGCATGGTGAGCGCGCTGCTGCCGTTGAGTTCGGCTATGTGCTGGTACAGGGGAACCTTGCGCGCCTGGGCCGCGGCCCTGGCCGTGGCCAGGGAAACCGCGAGAATCGCATTGGCGCCAAACTTGGCCTTGTTCTCGGTGCCGTCGGCCTCGATCATCGCCGTGTCCAGCTCGCGCTGCTGCATCGGGTCGCGCCCCAGCAGCAGCTCCCGGATTGGTCCGTTGACGTTGCCGACCGCGGTCAGCACACCCTTGCCCAGATAGCGCTGACTGTCGCCATCGCGCAGCTCCAGCGCCTCGCGGGAACCGGTCGACGCCCCGGACGGCGCGCAGGCCACACCGACCGCGCCTCCGCTGAGGGTGACCTCGGCCATGACCGTTGGATTGCCGCGGGAATCCATGATTTCAAAGGCCTGTACATTGGCAATCTTGCTCATTGCGTAAACTCCAGTTGGCAAATACTTATTCGATAGTCAGCGGGGGCAGGCTCTTGACCAGGTCATCGACCGCCTTGACCTGGGCGAGGAAAGGTTTGAGTTGGTGCAGCGGCAGCGCGCTGGGGCCATCGCAGAGCGCCTTCGCAGGCTCCGGGTGGGCCTCCAGAAACAGTCCCGCCAGGCCCGTTGCCATGCCGGCGCGAGCGAGTTCCAGCACCTGTTCCCGGCGCCCGCCGGACGCAGCGCCCAGGGGATCCCGGCACTGCAGGGCGTGGGTGACATCAAACACCAGCGGGATATCGCCACAGGTTTTCTTCATGACGCCAAACCCCAGCATGTCCACCACGAGGTTGTCGTAGCCGAAATTGCTGCCGCGCTCACAGATCAGCAGGCGGTCGTTGCCGCACTCGCGAAACTTCTCCGCCACATTGGCCATCTGCGAGGGGCTCAGGAACTGCGGCTTCTTGATGTTGATAATGGCGCCGGTAGCGGCCATGGCCATCACCAGGTCGGTCTGTCGCGCAAGGAAAGCCGGCAGCTGAATGATATCGCAGACTTCCGCCGCGGCGACCGCCTGCTCCGGGGCGTGCACATCGGTGAGCACGGGTACACCGAACTGCGCCTTGACCTCCGCCAGGATTGCCAGCCCCTGCTCCAGGCCGGGACCGCGGAAAGAATGTATGGAAGAACGATTGGCCTTGTCGTACGAGGCCTTGAAGACCAGCGGAATACCCAGCTGTGCACAGGCCGCGACATAGTGCTCCGCCACCCGCAGGGCAAAATCCCTGCTCTCCAGCACGTTGACCCCGCCCAGCAGGACAAAGGGTGCACTGTTGGCGATGGGCACCGTACCCAGATGTACCGTTGCCAGCGTCACTGCTGTGCCTCCGGCCGCGGTTCAGCCCTGGGCATGGGCGAGCGCGGCCTCAATGTAGCTGGTGAACAGCGGGTGCCCGCCGCGCGGACGGGAGGTGAATTCCGGGTGGAACTGGCAGGCCACGAACCAGGGGTGTTCCGGCAGCTCGATCATTTCCACCAGCGCACGATCTGCGGACCAGCCGCCGATACGGACCCCGGCGTTGATCAGCTGATCGACATAGTTGTTGTTGATTTCGTAGCGGTGTCGATGGCGTTCCAGCACCGTGTCCGCGCCGTAGATCGTCTGCGCCCTGGAGCCGGGCTCCAGGTAGCAGGTCTGGGCGCCGAGGCGCATGGTGCCGCCCAGGTCGGAGCTGGCATCGCGCTGTTCGGTAGAGCCGTCCGCGTTCTGCCACTCGGTGATCAGCGCCACGATAGGGTGCGGAGTGGAAGCCTGCATTTCCGTGGAATTGGCGTCCTCCAGACCGCAGACATTGCGCGCGTATTCAATCAGGGCGACATGCATTCCCAGGCAGATGCCGAGGAACGGGATATTGTTTTCACGGGCGTAGCGCACGGCGGTAATCTTGCCCTCCACCCCGCGATCGCCAAAGCCCCCCGGCACCAGAATGGCGTCGGCCTGCGCCAGCACGCCGGTACCGTCGCGCTCGATATCCTCCGCGTCGATATAATCCACCCGGATATCCACCAGGGTTTGCAGGCCGGCGTGCTTGAGCGCTTCATTGAGCGATTTGTAGGCGTCCAGCAGATCCATGTACTTGCCCACCATGGCGACCCGCACACTGCCGCGGGGCTCGCTGAACTCCCGGCGCAGGACGTCTTCCCACTCCGAGAGGTCCGCCGGCGGACAGTCGATACCGAAGCGCTCGACCACGAACTGGTCCAGGCCATAGGCGTGCAGCATACCGGGAATGCGGTAGATGGAATCCGCATCGAGGAGCGGGATAACCGCCCGCTCCTCGACATTGGTGAACAGGGATATTTTCTTGCACGCACTCTCCTCGATGGGAACCGCGCAGCGACACAGCAGGATGTCCGGCTGCAGGCCGATCGAGCGCAGCTCCTTCACCGAGTGCTGGGTCGGCTTGGTCTTGATCTCCCCGGCGGTGGCAATGTAGGGCACCAGGGTCAGGTGCATCAGCAGCGCGCGACTGGAGCCCACCTCGACCCGCAGCTGGCGGGCCGCTTCCAGGAAGGGCAGGCTCTCGATGTCACCGACCGTCCCGCCGATCTCTACAATCGCGACATCGGCATCGCCCGCGCCGAGGATCACGCGGCGCTTGATCTCATCGGTGATGTGGGGGATTACCTGCACCGTGCCGCCCAGGTAATCGCCGCGGCGCTCTTTCTTCAGCACGGTGTTGTACACCCGGCCAGTGGTGAAGTTGTTGCTGCGCTTCATGGTGGTACGGGTAAAGCGTTCGTAGTGGCCGAGGTCGAGGTCAGTCTCGGCGCCGTCCTCCGTCACGAACACTTCCCCGTGCTGGAACGGGCTCATGGTGCCGGGATCAACGTTGATGTAGGGGTCCAGCTTCAGCAGCGTGACCCGGATGCCGCGCGCTTCCAGGATCGCCGCCAGGGACGCGGCTGCGATCCCTTTGCCCAGAGAGGAAACCACACCGCCGGTGACGAAGACATATCGCGTCATGAAAAGCCTTTATGTACGCTGTGAATATGGGCACTCAGGAGCGGCGCAACGCGACAGGCAGACTGCCGGCGGAGTGCGCTTTTCCTGCGAAAAGATGGGAAATCAGGTTATCAGAAAGGGGCTGTCAGCTCAATCCGGGGAAGCGGAAGTATTTCGCCGCCACACCGGTCGCCAGGCGCCCGAACCACCTGCGGCAAGGGTCCGGGGGGAGGCGCACAACCACAGGTCGGCCACTGCCACCAGCTCCTCCCCCAGGTACAGCAGCGGCAGACGTTCGCGCCACCAGGGGGGCACACCCGCCTCCTGCAGTAATTTCTTCAGGCGCTGGCGGCCCGCCCTGCCCAGCGGCTGGCAACGCTCGCCTCCGCGGCGCCCGCGCACCGCCAGGAACTCACCGGCCCCGAGCGCAATTCCGGGGCCGTCTCCCGCCGGCTCCAGCTCCAGCGTCCCCGCTCCGGGCAGCGCCAGCGGCGCCCCGGGGGCCAGCTGCCCGCGGTCGGTAGAGGCCATCTCGACAACCGGCGGCAGCAGATAGACCGCGTCCCCAAAGCGGCGCAGACACCCCCCGTTCCAGGCCAGCTCCGGACTGCCACCAGCGACCTGCAGCTGGCGCAGGAACTCTGCGGTTGGCGCCCGCGGCGGCGTCGACAACCCCAGATCGCGCAACCATTGCTGCAGCACCAGCCAACCGATACCGGCATCCTGCAGCAGGCTGGCCACCGGGACCCCCGGATCACCCAGCCGCGAGGTGCAGGGCGGCGGGGCCGGCAGCAGCCTGTCCAGTGCCGTCGCCGCGAAACCCAACTGGCGAGCCGAGCGCGTCACGCTGCCGCGATATCCGGGCCAGCGCCGGTCGAGCAGCGGCAGCACCTGATGACGCAGGTAATTGCGGTCGAAACCGGTGTCGGTGTTGGAGGGGTCCTCGACCCACTCCAGCCCCTGGCGCTGCGCGTAATCCTCCAGCGCCGTCCGCGGCCACGCCAGCAACGGCCGTGACAGCGAGCCGGTGCCCAGTGGTCGCGTCGCCGGCATACCCTGCAGGCCGCGTACGCCGGCACCGCGCAACCAGCGCAACAGCAGCGTCTCCACCTGATCATCCTGGTGATGGGCAAGGAAGATCACATCCCCTGCCCGCAGCGTTGCGGCGAAGACCCGGTAGCGGGCCTCGCGGGCCGCGGCTTCGGTGCCGCTGCCCGCGGTGTCCACCTCAACCTGGCGCTGCAGCAGCGGCACCCCGAGCGCGGCACAGACCCGCGCGCAGTGCCGCTCCCAATCCGCTGCGGCGGCCTGCAGCGTGTGATTGACATGGATCGCGACGAGAGGCGGCGCTGCGGGCTGCTCCCCGCAGAAACGCTGCAGCAGGTGTAACAGGACTGTGGAATCGAGCCCGCCGCTGAAGGCCACGAACCAGCGCCCGGCTTGCCTGTGTGGCTCCAGCGCGGGAGCCAGGGTCGCAAGTTCCAGGATCACTCCACCGGCCGCCGGTGGCGGAGAATCAGTTGCCGTAGGACATCAGGCGCTGGTAGCGCTGCTCAAGCATATCCTCCAGCGGGACCTGCTCCAGCTTGTCCAGCTGTTTCACCAGGTGGGCCTGGATGCGCTCGGCCATCTGGTTGACGTTGCGATGGGCGCCGCCCATGGGTTCGGGGATGGTCGCATCCACGATACCCAGCTCCTGCAGGACCTTGGAGGTCACCCCCATGGCGGCCGCCGCTTCCGGCGCATGGGCGGTACTTTTCCAGATGATGTTGGCGCAACCCTCGGGGGAAATAACAAAATAGGTGGCGTACTGGAGCATGGCGAGATGGTCGCCAACGCCGATACCCAGGGCGCCGCCGGAGCTGCCCTCGCCGATCACCACGCAGATAATCGGCGTCGCCAGCCGCGACATCACCGCCAGGTTCTGGGCGATGGCTTCGCTGATGCCGCGCTCCTCGGAATCAATGCCGGGGTAGGCTCCGGGGGTGTCGATCAGGGTAATGACCGGCATCCTGAAACGCTCGGCCATCTGCATCAGACGCAGGGCCTTGCGGTAGCCCTCGGGCTTGGGCATGCCGAAGTTGCGCAACACCTTGTCCTTGACCGCCCGACCCTTTTCCTGGCCGATAACCATCACCGGGCGACCGCAGAGACGCGCCGTGCCGCCGACGATCGCGCGGTCGTCGCCAAAGTGGCGGTCCCCGTGCAGCTCGTCGAAGTCAGTGAATACGCGATTGATGTAATCCAGGGTATAGGGGCGCCTGGGGTGACGGGCCACCTTGACGATATCCCAGGCACTCAGGTTGGCGAAGATTTTCTCGGTGAGCTTGGTGCTCTTCTCCCGCAGGGTACGGATTTCTTCACTCAGATTGATATCCGCGTCGGTCCCCACCAGCTGCAGCTCTTCGATCTTGACTTCAAGCTCGGCAATGGGCTGTTCAAAATCAAGGTAATTGGGATTCATGCGGACTCTGGCTCAGCGGTTGTTGTGATCGCGACAGTGTACAAAATTAATGCCACAGGCACCAATCGGCAGCTGTCGCACCTGCCGCGTGAAGGCCCGGACTCAACCACCGACCAGGCTGATCATCACCCCCGCCGCAACCGCCGAGCCCACCACGCCCGCGACATTGGGGCCCATGGCGTGCATCAACAGGTAGTTGTGCGGATTGGCTTCCAAACCAACCTTGTTGCTGACGCGGGCAGCCATGGGTACCGCCGAGACGCCCGCAGAGCCGATCAGCGGATTGAGCGGCGTGCTGCCGAAGCGGTTCATCAGCTTGGCGATCAACACCCCGGAGGCGGTGCCGATAGCGAACGCGATCACCCCCAGGACCATGATCCCCAGCGTATTGATCTCGAGGAATTTGTCGGCCACCAGTTTGGAGCCAACCGACAGGCCGAGAAAAATGGTGGTGATGTTGATCAGCGCGTTCTGCGCCGTGTCGCTGAGGCGACCGACGACACCGCACTCTTTCATCAGGTTGCCGAAACAGAACATCCCCAGCAGCGGCGCCGCAGCCGGCAGCAGCAGGGCCACCAGGATAAGCAGCACCAGCGGGAAGACGATCTTTTCCCGTCGCGACACCACCCGCAGCTGGGTCATGACGATTTCGCGTTCGGCCCGGGTGGTCAGCGCGCGCATGATGGGCGGCTGGATCAGGGGGACCAGCGCCATGTAGGAATAGGCGGCAACGGCGATGGGGCCGAGCAGGTCCGGCGCCAGCATACTGGCGACGTAGATTGCGGTAGGCCCGTCGGCGCCGCCTATGATCCCGATCGCCGCGGCATCGGCCAGGCTGAAATCCATCAGGCCGAGCGAGGTGAGACCCACCGCCCCCAGCACCGTGGCAAAGATACCGAACTGGGCGGCAGCGCCGAGGAACAGGGTGCGCGGATTCGCCAGCAGCGGACCAAAGTCCGTCATCGCCCCTACGCCCATGAAGATCACCAGCGGTGCAACTCCACTGGCAATCGCCACCACATAGAAATTGTGCAGCATGCCGTTGCCGTAGCCCGCTTGTTCCGCTATCCGGGTGGCAGCCAGCTGCTGTGACAGGTCGGCAGTGCCAAGGGCGTCCAGCAGCTCCCTGGCATCGGCCAGGACAGAGCTGCCAAGCGCCACGGCCATCTCGGCCAGGACCGAGGGATCGGCGCCGTGCAAGGCGTTTTCCGCGGCCGAGTAGGCCAGTCCGGCACCGGGGATATTGGCCATGATGCCGCCAAACCCGATGGGGACCAGCAACAGCGGTTCGAATCCCTTGCGGATGGCCAGGAACAGCAGGGTAATCCCGATCAGGATCATCACCGCCTGACCCGGCTCGAACTGGGCAAGTCCAGTGGACCGCCAGAGCAGCAACAGATTGTCCATGGCGGTCAATCCAGCATGATCAGGGCGTCGCCGACGGCAACCGTGTCGCCGGCCTTGACCTCAACGCTTACCACCCGGCCGTCGCGTGGCGACCGCACCTCCGTTTCCATCTTCATGGCTTCGAGCAGGACGATCACCTGCCCTGACTTCACCGCATCCCCGGGTTTGACATTCACCTTGAATATATTGCCCGCCAGCGGAGCCGGCAGCGGCTCGCCCGGGCCAGCGCTGGCGGGGGCCTGAGCCTGTGGCGCCGCGGGTTTGATTCCCGTCACATCGCCCCCTTCCGCCACCTGGACCACGTAGGACTGGCCGCTCACGGTCACCGTGTAGACGCCGGAATCCGCCGCCGCGGCGGGAGCCTTGCCCGCCTCTTTGCCCTCCGGCTTTCCCCCACCGGCGGCGGCAGGTTCCGCTGCGGCATCCGGGGCCGGCTCAAACGCGCTGGCATCGCCGCGATGCTTGAGAAACTTGAGGCCAATCTGCGGAAACAATGCGTAGGTGAGGACATCGTCCACTTCCTGCTCGCCGGGGGCCAGCGCGATGTCCTGTTCCTGCGCGAGAGTCTGCAGCTCCGAGGTCAGCGCCTCCAGCTCCGGCTCCAGCAGGTCCGCCGGGCGACAGGTGATGACCTCGCCACCCTCCAGCACACGCTCCTGCAAGGCCTGGTTGACCGGCGCCGGGGTAACCCCGTATTCACCCTTCAGCACACCCGCGGTCTCCCGGGAGATCGACTTGTAGCGCTCGCCGGTGAGCACGTTGATCACAGCCTGGGTACCGACGATCTGCGAAGTCGGGGTGACCAGGGGAATGAAGCCCAGGTCCTCCCGCACCCGCGGTATCTCCTCCAGCACCTCATCCATGCGGTCGGCGGCACCCTGTTCGCGCAGCTGGCTCTCCATGTTGGTGAGCATGCCTCCCGGGACCTGGGCCACGAGGATGCGCGCATCCACCCCGCGCAGGGAGCCCTCGAAGCGCGCATATTTCTTGCGCACCTCGCGAAAGTAGGCGGCTATCGACGCCAGCTTCTCGATATCCAGCCCGGTGTCGCGACCGGTGCCGGCGAGGATGGCCACTACCGACTCCGTGGGCGAGTGGCCGTAGGTCATGGACATGGAGGATATGGAGGTGTCGACATTGTCGATACCCGCCTCTACGCATTTCAGGATCGTGGCCGTGGACAGGCCCGTGGTGGCATGGCAGTGCAACTGGACCGGAATGGCGCAGGACTCCTTGAGGCGCCGCACCAGCTCGTAGCCATCGTAAGGGCGCAACAGGCCCGCCATGTCCTTGATCGCTATCGAGTCGGCGCCCATGTCCTCGATGCGCTTGCCCTGCTCAACCCAGGTCTCGATGGTGTGCACCGGACTCAGGGTGTAGGAAATAGTGCCCTGGGCATGCTTGTCCACTTCTTTCACTGCCCGCAGCGCCACCTCGATATTGCGCATATCGTTCATGGCATCAAACACGCGGAACACATCGATCCCGTTGTGTGCGGCGCGCTCGACAAACTTCCGTACCACATCGTCCGCGTAGTGGCGGTAGCCGAGGATGTTCTGGCCCCGGAACAGCATCTGTTGTGGCGTTTTGGGCATGGCTTTTTTCAATTCGCGAATGCGATCCCAGGGGTCTTCACCCAGGTAGCGAATACAGGCATCGAAGGTCGCTCCACCCCAGGACTCCAGGGACCAGAAGCCGACCTCGTCGAGCTCCGCGGCAATCGGCAGCATGTCGTCCAGGCGCATGCGCGTCGCCAGTATGGACTGGTGCGCATCCCGCAGGACCACGTCGGTAATGCCCAGCGGGCGCTTTTCCTCTTGCATGAACAAAACCTCTGGGGTTGAAGCGTCAGTGCCGCTGTTTTCTGTGCTGGTGGATTGCAGCCGTGATGACGGCGACCAGCTCGCCCGGGGCAGGGTCCGCCGGAGACCGCAGCGCCGCAGACGTTGCCGGCCGGGGCGCCACCGCCTCCGGGAAGAAGCGGGACATGAATCTGGAGGTCAGCGAAGTGACCAGTACCAGCAGGCTCAGGAACACGAATACGGCGCTGACGCCGAAGATCATCAGCTCCACGCCCTGCATGAATATATCGCCCTGGCCCGACACTGCCCACCTGCTACCCGCCGCAATTGGCCGACATGATAAATCAGGAACGGCATCGGGCGCCAATGGCCGGCGCCTGGACCCGCTGACGCCCGCCACGGCGCAGTGCGCTTAACCGGGGGCGCCGACCCCGTTATACTGGCGGACTGACTGGAGACCTGCCGTGAGACTGATCCTCGCCCCGATGGAGGGCGTCATTGATGCCACCATGCGCGCCATACTGACCGAGCTGGGCGGTATCGACCGCTGTGTCACGGAGTTTGTCCGCGTCAACCAGCTGCTGCTGCCGCCGCGGGTGTTCCGGCGCCTGTGCCCGGAGCTCGACAGCGCCGGGTGCACGCCCTCCGGGGTGCCGGTCTATGTGCAGCTGCTGGGGGGACACCCGGCGCCCATGGCGGACAACGCCGCCCGCTGCGCGGAGCTGGGTGCCCCCGGCATCGACCTCAATTTCGGTTGTCCGGCCAAGACCGTGAACAAATCCGATGGTGGCGCGATCCTGCTGCGCGAGCCCGAGCGCGTGGGTGGCATCGTCGCCGCGGTGCGCCGGGCGGTGCCCTCCGCCATACCGGTCACCGCCAAAATCCGCCTGGGCTTCGAGGACCGGAGCCAGTTCCTGGACAACGTGCTGGCGATCGCCGCGGGCGGCGCCGACGAAATCGCCATCCACGCCCGCACCCGTCGCGACGGCTACCAGCCCCCCGCATGGTGGGACGAGATCGCCCGCGCCGTGGCACAGGTGACCATGCCGGTAATCGCCAACGGCGAGATCTGGAGCCCCGAGGATGCCCTTCGCTGCCAGCTGGCCAGCCACTGCCAGGACCTCATGCTGGGGCGCGGCGCCCTGTGTCGGCCGGATCTGCCGCGGCTGGTGCGCGCAGCCCGGGACGGCACTCCTGCACAACCCCTGGCCTGGCGGGAGATCGCCGTGATTCTGCAGTACTTTTTCCAGCGCAAGCGGGCCGAGTGCGAACCCCGCCACTGCGCCGGCCCGGTCAAGCAGTGGCTGGGC
>NZ_JAVKCQ010000156.1:0-25396 GCF_040222615.1 Haliea sp. | reverse complement strand
GGGCGGGCAGGATCTCGGTGGTAATAGTGCCGTAGCCGCCACGATCCAGCGCCTGCTGGAATTGCCTGCGGCTATGCTCGGCCAGCCGCTGCTGCTCTTCCCCGAAGGTGTAGATTGCCGAGCGATACTGGGTGCCCAGATCGTTGCCCTGGCGCATGCCCTGGGTGGGGTCGTGTCCCTCCCAGAAACACCGCAACAGTTCCGGATAACTGACCAGCGCCGGGTCGAATACGACCAGTACCACCTCGGTGTGGCCGGTCTGGCCGCTGCAGACTTCCCGATAGGTCGGGTTGGGAGTGGGACCGCCGGCATAACCAGCTGCAGTGCTGTACACCCCCGGCAACTGCCAGAACAGGCGCTCTACGCCCCAGAAACAGCCCATGCCAAAAACCGCCTGTTGCAGCTGCTCCGGGAACGTTCCGGACAGCGGATGGCCGTTGACATAGTGCGCGGCGGGCACCGGCATCGCCGCCGCCCTCCCGGGCAGGGCCGAATCGGCATCGGGTATGGCGCGCTTCTTGCGGATATCGAACAGGCTCACTGTGGTCACCTCGCTACCGGAAAAAGCCCAGTGTACTGCCCTTCCCCTCTGCGGTGTAGCCGGTGTAAGCTCGACGGAAGCACGGAAATACGGCTTTGCCACAGGGCTGTCACAATTATGCCCTAGTCTGCAGAAGTCCGCGATCAGGCCGGCAGCGAACCATCGCGCGTAACCGTGGTCTGAACGCCAGAGAAGAAGGAACTCACGATGAACACAGAGAACAACACATTTGATCCCGGCACACTGTGCAGCCGCAAGCTGTGGCGCATTGTCGCCGGCGAGGAAAACAACCAGGCCCTGGACGAGCGCAGCCTGCGCAAAGCGGTGGCCGAGCTGGCTGAACGCCGCCACTATCTCGCTGACCTGGAGCGCCTCGGCAAGCTGGAGCGCAGGCACTAGCCCCGGATTACGATGGCAAAACCGCCTGCCCGCAAGGCCAGCAGCAAGGATATCCAGGCTTTCCTCAGCAAAAGCAAGGCCGTTGCCACATTCGCCGGCAAACATCCCCGCCTCCTGTTCGCCATTGACGCCACCGCCAGTCGCGAGCCCACCTGGGCCATGGCCCGCCAATTGCAGTCCGACATGTTCTCCAGCGCCGGCCGCCTGGCCTCGCTGTCGATACAGCTTTGCTATTACCGCGGCTTCCAGGAGTTTTACGCCAGCCCCTGGCTGCGCGACACCCGGGCCCTGGCCGGCCAGATGGCCGCCGTGCGCTGCGAGGGCGGGCACACCCAGATCGGTCGCCTGCTGCGCCACGCCCAACAGGTACACCGGGAAGCGCCAGTGCGTGCGCTGGTCTTCATCGGCGACGCGGTGGAAGAGCTGCCCGACAGCCTCTGCAACCAGGCCGGCCAGTGCGGGCTGCTGAAACTACCGCTGTTCCTGTTCCAGGAGGGTGATGACCCCGTTGTTCGCAGTACCTTCCAGAGCATGGCGCGGCTCAGCGGCGGAGCCTGGGCACGATTTGATCACCGCAGCGCCCACACCCTGGCAGAATTGCTGGGCGCCGTGGCGCAATATGCCGCAGGCGGCCGGGCGGCGCTGGAGAATAACCCCGGGGAGGGTGCTAAACTGCTGCTCCAGCAACTCAAGCCCTCAGGACCGACGTGCCGAAACTCCTGCTCCTGCTCGCCATCGCGCTCGCCCTCTACATCATGTTCATTCGCGCCCGGGCCCTGCCCCCCCATCTGCGCAAGGCCCAGTACCTGAAACTTGGCATCGGCATAGCCGTGGCTGCGGTGTTGTTCCTGACCCTGACCGGGCGCATGCACTGGGTCGGCGCTGCGCTGACCGGACTGCTGGTCGCCGCGCGCCAGCTGCTGCCGCTTGCCATCCGGATGTTCCCGATGCTGTCTTCACTGCGCGGCAAGGCCGGAGCCGCCGGCGCTGGCCAGCACTCAACAGTGGAGTCCGCCATCCTGCGCATGCATCTGGACCACGAGTCCGGCAAGCTCAGCGGCGAGGTGCTGCGCGGGCCGCTGCAGGACTGGCTGCTGGATGAACTGGAGCGCAGCCAGTTGGAAGACCTCCTGCACTACTGTCAACAGGAAGACAACGATTCCGTGCAATTGCTGCTCAGCTATCTGGAGCAGCGCTTTCCGGGGGAAACTGACTTTGGCAGCAAGCGGCAGGCGCCGCCGGAACCCGGCGGTCTGTCGCGCCGCGAAGCGCTGGCAGTACTTGGCCTCGGGGAAAACGCCAGCGAGGAGGACATTGTCCAGGCCCACCGGAAGCTGATGCAAAAGCTGCACCCGGACCGGGGTGGCAACGACTACCTGGCTGCGAAGATCAATCAGGCCAAGGATTTCCTGCTCGGCTAGAACGGCCGGCACCACGCAACAACCGCCACAGAGGAACACGGTTTACCATGAGTGAAGTATTTGTCATCCGCAACCAACTGGGACACTACTGGGGCAAGGCCAGGACCTGGGTCGATGGCCTCGATACCAGAACGGTGCAACGCCTGAAGCATCACGATGAGGCCGTCAATCTGCTGTTTGAGCTGAGCAGCAAGGATGTGGAACTGCGCGGCGAGGTCCTCAGCGCGGAGTTGAACGATCGCAATGAGCCGCTGCTGGAACCGAGCACCAATCCCCTGCCCCAGGCATCCGCGCCGGAAGATCCTGCGGACGCGGCGGCCGCGGAACAGAAAGCCCTGGTTGAAGGTCAAACCGGGGCTTGATCAACCACCATCACGAGGTGCGACACTGAGATGAGAATCCTGCTTTTCCTGGCCACCAACATCGCCGTACTGGTATTGGTCAGCCTGGTCTTCAACCTGCTCGGCTTGGAAGGCATCCTCGCCGCCAATGGCGTGGACCTGAACCTGGGCTCCCTGCTGGTCTTCTGCGCCGTGTTCGGCTTCGGCGGCTCGCTGATCTCACTGTTCCTGTCCAAATGGATGGCGAAGCGCGGTACCGGTACCCGCATCATCGACAATCCCCGTACCCGCGATGAGCAGTGGCTGGTGGACACCGTGGGCGAACTTGCCCGGGAGGCCGGCATCGGCATGCCCGAGGTCGGTATTTTCCCGTCCGAAGCCGCCAACGCCTTCGCTACCGGCTGGAATCGCAACGCCGCCCTGGTCGCGGTCAGCAACGGCCTGCTGCAACGTTTCAGCCGCGAGGAAACCCGCGCCGTGATGGCCCATGAGATCGGCCACGTGGCTAACGGCGACATGGTCACGCTCACCCTCATCCAGGGCGTGGTGAATACTTTCGTGCTGTTCTTCGCGCGGATTATCGGTCACACCGTAGACCGGGTGGTATTCAAGACCGAGCGCGGCTACGGCATCGGCTACTATGTGGTCTCTTTCATCGCCCAGATCGTGCTCAGCATCCTCGCCAGCATGATCGTGTTCTGGTTTTCGCGCTGGCGCGAGTACCGGGCTGACGCCGCAGGTGCCAGCCTGGCCGGCAGCGCGGCGATGATCGGTGCGCTACAGCGACTGCGGGCGGAGCAGGGGCTGCCCCAGGACCTGCCGGGCGAGCTCACCGCCTTCGGCATCAGCGAGCAATTGAAGGAAGGCCTTTCCGGCCTGTTCCGCTCGCACCCCCCGCTGGAGGACCGCATCAGGGCCCTGCAGCAGGGCTGAACAGGTACTCGCTCATCGGCACGACATCGATCCTGTCGAAGTCGATAAAGCGGGCACAGCTCTCCATCATCGCCGCCTCGTTGGCGGCCAGCGTGGCATCATCATCGGCGGCGTAAAACGCGTGTCTCGAGGCCATTGCCGCGTCGGGGAAATTCTCCTCGACCACAGCGTGCAGCAGCGGGGCATGCGCATCCAGCGCACACACCACCAGGTTCTGGCGATAGCCGAAAGTGGACTGGGTGTCGATCGCCACCTGTCCATGGCTGCCCTTCCAGATCGAGAGCCAGGTTTGCTCATCGAGTCGGGGCGGTCGCTGCAGCAGGGCGACCTGGCAGAAACCCGGAACGCGGGCGTCGGCAGCGGGCGGCTGGGTGCTGTTCACAATCGGCTCCGCCTCGGCTACCAGCCAGGCACAGCTGCGCGCCACCAGGGCCGGCACCAGGGCGGCGGGATCGGGCCGTTGCCAGGCGTCGTCCAGCCACAGGGACAGCAGGGCGTCCGGCAGCGCGCCGGTCGTCTGCATGCGCTTGTCTGCAGCCGCTGCCACCGCGCCGTCCGCCACCGCCAGCCGCAGCCCGCGCAGCGATGCCAGGGCCTGCAGCTGCGGCACCAGCTGCTGCCGCAGGCCAGCCCCGAAGTCATCCGCGCTAACCGCGTCCTGCCGCCAAAGGCTATAGAGCACCTTCTCCATGATAAATCCTCAGGAAAGCCCGACGGGAGGAGTGATGGTCGAGGCGTTGTCGATCAGCATCTCGGCGCCGTTCACAAAACTGGATTCATCACCCGCCAGGTACAGCACCATGTGGGCAATATCTTCCGGGTTGCACATATTGTTGCCCTGCAGGGACGCCACGTCCTCCGCGCTCACGGCCTCCTTGCCGGTGGCCAGCCTGGCGACCATGGGAGTTCTCACGCCGTCCGGATGCACCGAGTTGCAGCGGATGCGGTTGCCCTTCTCCTTGCAGTACATGGCCACCGATTTGGTGAGCGCGCGCACGGCGCCCTTGCTGGCGCTGTAGGCCGCAGCGAAGGAGACACCCTGGATCGCCGCCACCGAGGACATGTTGATGATGGAGCCGCCGCCACTCTGCTCCATTGCCGGGATAGCGTGTTTACAGCCGAGGAATACACCCTCCGAATTGACTGCCTGGACCTTGCGAAAGGTCGCGAGATCCGTGTCCACTACCGACGCCGCGGTCAACAGGCCGGCGTTGTTGACCAGAATGTCGAGACGGCCGAACTCGTCCAGGGTGGCGGCGATCACACTGCGCCAGTTGTCCTCATCGGTAACGTCCAGGCGCATGAAACGGGCCTGCTCACCGATACTCGCCGCAACAGCCTCGCCATCGGTTTCGTTGAGGTCCGCGACCACGACCGAAGCGCCTTCCTGCGCCAGCAGGATCGCATCCGACCTGCCCATGCCGCTGGCCCCGCCGGTGACGATTGCCACCTTGCCCGCCACTCGTCCCATCTCTGTCACTCCCTGGCCACGCCGGGCCCTGCTAACGTGTGTAAGCGCGGGAGTTAAGCAAAAGCCCCGGGAAAGCTCAATCGAGCCGCGGCAAAAGCGGAGGGCATGACTGCTCTGTTGAACCAGCCACGGACCTCGCACCCGTCGATCAGTAATAGTATTCTTGGCAACCCGATTCCATTGCGGAGCAACCTCATGCCACAGTCCCCCGGTTCCTCGCGACTGCTCACGGTACTCAGCTATATCGCCCTGACTCTGCTGCTGGCACTGCCGCTGGCGGTAGTGATGGTAAGATCAGGCCTCTGGCAGCAGGGGTTGCTGCTGTACGCGGTCAGCTGTCTCGCCGCGGCTCTCGTCCTGTTGCTACTGATGTTGCTGCTGGCGCTGCCGAAGTACCGGCAGCAGGCCCGCCGGATCGGACTGGCTGGGCTGCTGGTATTGCCCGGCACTGTATTATTCCTTGCCGTGCTGGCGAGCCGCGGGGACTACCCGCCCATTCACGACATCAGCACCGACCTCAGCGATCCGCCCCGCTTCACCCACGCGCCCACCCTGCGGGGACCGGACAGCAACAGCCTCGAGATCAAGCCCGACAGTCAGGGCTTGCAGCGCGAGGCCTACCCCGACCTGGAGAGCCTGCGCAGCACGCGCACGGCCAGCAATGCCTATCGCCACGCGCTGGAGGTGGCCAAAGGGCTGGGCTGGGAGATCGCCTGGCAGGATCCCGATAACGGCTTCATTGAAGCCGTGGAAACGACCGCGATCATGGCCTTCAAGGATGATGTCGTTATCCGCATTCGCTCCACCGCCGACGGCAGCGTGATCGACCTGCGCTCCGTGTCCCGGGTCGGTGTCGGCGATATCGGCGCCAACGCCCAGCGCATTCGCGCCTTTGTCGATGGCTTCACCGAGCAGGGAACCTGATCCGGCATGACCACTATCTCGCTGAGAACCTGCTGCCTGCTGCTTGCGCTGCTGCTACCGACCGCGGCGACAGCAGCAGTGGACTACCTGAGTTTTGCCACCGAGGACGAAGCCAACAGCACCGAGATATTCCGCAAGGCCAGCCCGGCAGTGGTTTTCGTCACTAACAAGGCCCTGCGCCGGGACCTGTTTTCACTGAACGTGCACGAGATACCGCGCGGTTCCGGCTCGGGCTTCGTCTGGGACAACAGCGGACTCATTGTTACCAACTACCACGTTATCGCCGGCGCCCACCGCCTGACCGTCACTCTGCAGGACCAGACTGAATTCGACGCAGCGGTGATTGGGGTGGCGCCGGAAAAAGATCTGGCCGTACTGCGTATCGAGAATCCGCCGGCAAGCCTGACCAAGCTGCCGGTGGGCGATTCCTCCGAACTCAGCGTAGGCCGCAAGGTGCTGGCTATCGGCAACCCGTTCGGCCTTGATACCACACTGACAACGGGTGTGATCAGCGCGCTCGGGCGCGAGATCCGCGCTCCCGGCAACCGCACCATTCGCGGGGTGATCCAGACCGATGCGGCCATTAACCCGGGCAATTCCGGCGGACCGCTGCTGAACTCGCTGGGCCAGCTGGTCGGAGTGAACACCGCCATCTACAGCCCCAGTGGCGCCAGCGCCGGCATCGGCTTCGCAATTCCGGTGAACACGGTGAAGGAAGTTGTGCCGCAGCTGATCAGCTATGGCCGCATGCTGCGACCGATCATGGGTCTTGAGCTGGCCAGTGACAGCTGGATCCGCCGTTACCGGATCAAGGGACTGCCCGTGGTCAGGGTCTTCCAGGGCCTGCCCGCGGACCGGGCGGGTATACGCGGGGCATATCGCAACACGCGCGGCGAAATCCTGCTCGGCGACATCATCGTGGCCGTCAACGGCAAGCCGGTGCGCAGCAACGATGACTACCTGAGTTTGCTGGAGGCCCAGCAACCTGGCGACAGGGTGACCGTCACCCTGCGCAATGGTGACGAGCAGCGTGAGGTCAGTGTGACTCTCACCGAATCACAATAGGCTCAGGACAGGGTACCCCCATCCACCCGGATGTCCTCACCGGTGATGTGGATCCCGTCCTCCGAAGCCAGCATGGCAATGACCCCCGCCATGACCTCGGGGCTCTTGGGCCCCGAGAGCGAGGAGATACGCCCGATCAGCTCGAAATCCATGTTGGGCGGCCACTTGATGTCCACCGTCATGCCGGTGTTGATGTCGCCGGGGCAGACACAGTTCGCCCGCACCCCGCGCTTGGCGTACTCGACCGCAATGCTCCGGGTCATGGCCAGAACACCGCCCTTGCTGGCGGAGTAGGCAGCGCCGTGGGGGAGTCCGGCAAGAGCGGCAGTGGAGGCGGCATTGACGATACTGCCGCGGCTTTCCAGCAGGTGCGGCAGTACCTCCCGGCAAAGGATCATGGTACCGGTCAGATTGACGTCGATAACCCGCTGCCAGGCACTGGTCGCCAATGTATCGGTGTCATCGAAACGCAGAATGCCTGCCATGTTCACCAGCGCGTAGAGGCTGCCGTAGCGGGCAATACAGGCCGCCACCGCGGCTTCAACCTGGGATTCATCCGACACATCGCACAGCCGGGCAGTGGCTTCCCCTCCGTCCGCAGCGATCAGGGCGAGGGTCTCGTCCAGACCCGCCTGGTTCACGTCGAGGCAAAAAATGTTGCCACCTTCAGCGGCGATGCGCAGCGCCGCCGCCCTTCCGATGCCGCTGCCGGCACCCGTCACCAGTACTACCTTGTCCTTGAATCGCTGCATTGCCCCGCTCCCTTGCGTGTTGACGAGCGCGCAGCATGACCAGCCCGGCAGCGTCGGTCAACGCGGGCAGTACACAGCGCTGAACCCGGCGCTACAGATTGCGCGGGGGCGGCGGGTTTGCTGCTCTATACCAGCCAAGCATCAGCGGCATCCACAGCAGCAAAGGTCGTTGCTTCTGGCCCCGTGGCATTTACCCTTGGCAACCGGCTGCCCTACAGGAGACACGCACGTGGACGATCTGGAACTTTTTCGCGAGGAGACCCGCAACTGGCTGGAGGCCAACTGCCCGCCGTCCCAGCGCCTGCCCAACACCCCCGAAGAGCAATACTGGGGCGGCCGCCGCGGCCATTTTGCCAGCGCGGACAGCCGGCAGTGGTTCGAGCGCATGCGCGATCGCGGCTGGACGGCGCCAGAATGGCCTGCCGCCTACGGCGGTGGCGGGCTCACGCCACAGCAGGGCCAGGTGCTGAAAGAGGAAATGAAGCGTATCCGCGCCCGCACCCCGCTGTACAGCCTCGGCCTGTGGATGCTGGGTCCGGCCCTGTTGGAATACGGCACCGAGGATCAGAAGCAGGAGCACCTGCGCGCCATTGTCAACGGCGAACTGCGCTGGTGCCAGGGCTATTCCGAGCCCGGCGCGGGCTCCGACCTGGCCAGCCTGCAGACACGCGCAGAAGACAAGGGCGATCACTTCCTGGTTAACGGCAGCAAGATCTGGACCACCGCCGCCGACAGGTCTGACTGGATTTTTTGCCTGGTGCGCACCGACCCCGCGGCAAAGAAACAGGAAGGCATCAGTTTTCTGCTGATCGACATGGACAGTCCCGGAGTCAGCACGACGCCCATAGCACTGATCAGCGGCGAGTCGGAATTCTGCCAGACTTTTTTCGACAACGTGAAAGTACCGAAGGAAAACCTGGTCGGCGGCCTCAACAAGGGCTGGTCCGTGGCCAAGGCCCTGCTGGTCCACGAGCGCAAACTGATGGCGGAAATCGGCAGTGAGTCGCCGCGACAGGAGGTGCCGCCGGTGAGCGCCGCACGCGAGTACCTGGCGTTTGCCGAGGGGCGCATCACCAACAGCCAGCTGCGCAGCGACCTGGCCAGCTTCGAAATGCGCATGCACGCTATCGCCCTCACCCATATGCGCGGCTTTGAGGAGCGCGCCAGCGGCCAGCAGAGCACAGTCGGCCTGTGCATGAAGTACCTGGGCACAGAAGCCATGAAGGAAAAGAGCGAACTGCTGCTGGCCATCATGGGCAGCCGTGGACTGGGCTGGGAAGCACCGGGGTTTACCCCCGAAGAACTGGACACAACCCGTCTCTGGGCCGGCTCCAAGGCGATGACCATTGCCGGCGGTACCACCGAGGTACAGCTCAACGTGATCGCGCGCAATATCCTGCAGCTACCGCAGGCACCGAAAGCCGCGACAGACTCCTGAGGAGACCACCATGGCACTGGTATTGAATGAAGAACAACGCCTGCTGGCCGAGACCGCCCGCGAGTTCCTGCAGGAGAATGCGCCCGTTGCGGCCCTGCGATCCCTGCGCGACAGTCGGGACGCAACCGGCTACAGCCGGGACCTGTGGCGGCAGATGGCGGAGCTGGGCTGGGCCAGTGTGATCATGCCGGAAACTTACGGCGGCCTTGAGTTCGGCTTTACCGGCATCGGGGTATTGCTGCAGGAAACCGGCCGCACCCTGACGGCATCGCCGCTGTTCGCCAGCGCCGTGGTCGGCGCGTCCGCCATCCTGCTGGGAGGAACGGAAGCACAGCGCGAGGACTACCTGCCACGGCTCGCGGCCGGCGATCTGACGCTGGCGCTGGCGCTGGAGGAAAGCCATCACCATCGCCCCTTCGGCAGCGCAACGCGGGCAGAGTTGAACGGTGACAGCCTCACCCTCAATGGCGCAAAATGTTTTGTCCTCGACGGCCACTCGGCGGATACACTGCTGGTGGTGGCGCGGAGCGCCGGCCAACCGGGTGACCGGGAAGGACTCAGCGTCATTCTGGTGCCGCGGGACAGCGCTGGCGTCGCCTGCCAGCGCACCCTGATGGTGGACAGCCGCAACGCAGCCAATATCCGCTTCGACAACGTCAGCCTGCCAGCGACGGCAATCCTCGGTGAGCCGGGCGCCGCCGGTGACTGGCTGGAGGCCGTGCTGGACCGCGGTCGCGTGGCCCTGGCGGCGGAGATGCTGGGCAGCGCCGAGGAGGTTTTTGCCCGCACCGTGGCCTGGCTCAAGGAGCGTGTCCAGTTCGGAGTTCCTATCGGCAGCTTCCAGGCCCTGCAGCACCGGGCCTCCCGCCTGCAGGCAGAACTGGAACTGGCGCGCTCCGTGGTATTGCAGGCCCTGGCCACTGTGGACGACAACCCGCAGCAACTGGCGCTGAGCGCCAGCCTGGCGAAAGCGACCCTGAACGAGCTGGTAAAACTGGCGACCAACGAGGCGGTGCAGATGCACGGCGGTATCGGTGTTACCGACGAACTGGAGATTGGCTTCTTCCTGAAGCGGGCCCGTGTCACCATGCAGATATTCGGCGATACCGGATTCCACAAGGATCGCTACGCCAGTCTCTGTGGCTATTGAACTGCAGCAACAACAACCAACACAGGAAACAAAGTATGGACAACAGTGACAAGATTGCCATGGTAGAGCGCTATGTCGAAGCCTTCGAGCAGGGCGACGTCAACATTATCCGCGGCATGTACGCCGATGATGCCGTTGTCGAGGACCCGGTAGGCACCGAGCCGCACCGCGGTCTGGACGCCATCTGCGCATTTTACGAGGGCGCCCTGGGCGCCGGCGCCAAGCTGAAGCTCACCGGTACACCGCGCTGCGCCGGCAACGCCGTGGCCTTCCCTTTCCAGGTCATCATGCCCGGAATGCAGATGGACGTGATCGATGTGTTCGAATTCGGCGCCGGGGGCAAGATCAGCAGCATGAAGGCCTACTGGGGACCGGATAACATGCAAACGGGAAGCTGACGGTCGCTCAGCTCCGGTGGCAGGAATTGCTGCCACCAGGCTCGAGTAAATGACATGGCAGCACCCTGTCACCCGGTGCCAGCCCCGACACGACTTCAGCACGACCATCCGGCAGCTCCCGGCCCAGACGCAGGAAACGGCGCTCGGGACCTTCCGGCCCCGCAACGCTGACCACCCACAACTGGCCTACCTGGGCCAGCAGCGCTATCGGTACATACAGGCGCTGCTCGGACCCCGCCGGCACTGCAACGCGGGCATACATACCGGGCAACAGGCGCTCATCGTAGGGCAGCCGAATCTTGACCTGGAAACTGCGCGAGCCGGGTTCGGCGGCGGGCACAATTTCCTCAATCGCGCCTTCGATATCCAGATCCAGCGCCGGCAGGCTGATCGGCACCGGCTGACCAACAACCAGTGCCAAGGCCAACTCTTCCCGCACCTGGGCTTCCACCCGCAGGGACAGCGGATTGTAGAGAGAGATCAGGCGCGAACCGGGCGCGGCGGTATCCCCGGGCTCGGCAAATCGATCCACCACCCTGCCATCTATCGGTGACAGGATGGTGGCGTAGCCCAGTGCTGCGCGGGACTCCGCCAGCGCCTGCTCGGCGCTCTGCAACTCTGCCTGCAGGGAATCGCGGTTGGCCTGGGCCGCGTCCCGATCCGCCATGGACAGCACGCCGCGCCCCTGCAGTTCAACTGCCCGCCGCAGATTGCGCTCGGCTTCTGTCAGGCGCGCCCGGACTGCGGTGATCTGGTCTGTGGCACGGGCTACCCGGGCCTCGAGATCGGACTGCTCCAGTTCCATCAGCACCTGGCCTTCAATGACCTGATCCCCGGCACGCACATGGATCTTCTGGATCCGGGACATGATGCGTGAAGAAATCATGGTGGCCTGTTTCGCTTCCACCGAACCCGCCACCGGCTCGCTCACCGGCACCTCCTCCGGCTCCACGGTATACACGGGCTCCGGACCGGCGGCACGGGGCTCATCCAGCCCGGGCGCCAGCCGCTGGTCAAACAGCCCCGCCATCCAGGCCACCAGCAACAACAGTAACAACACCGCGCCCAGGGCGGGCAGCCAGGTCCGCATCCTATTCATTGGCAACAGCCTCCTCGGCAGGTTCGTCAAAGACCAGCAAGTACACCACCGGCACCACTACCAGAGTCAGCAGAGTGGAGGCAATGATGCCGAAAATAATGGCCAGGGCGAGACCACTGAACACCGGATCGAGAATGATGACCAGGTTGCCCAGCAGGGTAGTCCCGGCGGTCAACAGCACCGGCCGCATGCGCACATGGCCGGCCTCCAGCAGGGCCTCGGTGACGCTGGCCCCGCGATCCCTGGCCTGGGTCACAAATTCCACCAGGATCAGCGAGTTGCGCACCACGATCCCGGCCAGGGCGATCATGCCGATCATTGCCGTGGCCGTGAACAGCACCGGGTCCGGCGCCCCCGCCACCTGCCGCTCGCCGAACAGGTTCAGCAACCAGAACCCGGGCATGATACCGATTACCGTCAACGGAATGGCGGCCATGATAATCAGGGACAGGGCGGAAGAGGCCGTCTGTATCCGCAGGACAAAGAAGATCGCCAACAGGGCGAAAGCAAACGCCAGGCCCATGTCGCGGAATACGTCGACGGTGATGCGCCATTCGCCCTCACCCGTCCAGCGCACTTCGATATCCTCCGGCGGTTGCCAGCCGTCGCCGCCTCCCGGACTGAGAAAGCTGCGCTCCTGCCAGTCGTTGGCGGTGCCGGACTCGGCGCCCCGGTCGGCGACCAGGTCGGCGATCACGTCCGCCGGCGGACGTCCGGACAGCTCCGCCGTCACATAGACTACAGGCCGCAGGTCCTTGCGCTGGATAGCCGGCTCCACCGCGTCGCGCCGGAACTGCCCCAGTTCGCCCAGAGCCACCAGAGGCTGGGGGGCTGCATCCAGTCCCTGGGCGCTGCTGGCCAGGGCGATACCCTCCATGCCCTTGACCTGCAAACGGTCGAAGTCATGCAGCGACACCCGCTGCTCCGGTGCCAGCCGCAACAATACCGGCAGTGGCTGCGCCTCGCCGGGCTGCTGTAGATAGCCCGCCACATGGCCCTGGTTGGCCATGGCGAGGATCTGGTTGATATCGGCTGTGGAGACACCGGACAGCGCCGCCTTGGCCTTTTCGGTGACGAAGCGCAGGCGCTGCTGCGGGTCTTCCACTGACGTGTCCACCTCCACCACATGCGCTTCCCGTTGCAGCCGCTGCGCCAGCAGCAGCGCCGCCTGTTTCTGGCTGGCGTAGGAGGTCAGGGTGTCACCGTAAACCTCGGCTACCAGGGTACTCATGACCGGCGGACCCGGCGGCACCTCCACCACTTTCAGTTTCACCCCGTCCCGCTGCAGAGGCTGCAGCAGCTCCCGCATCCGCAACACCACGGCGTGCGACTGGTGTTCGCGATCGGCCTTGTCCACCAGGGTTACCCGCAGATCGCCCAGGTAAGGTGCCTGGCGCTGGTAGTGACGTCGCACCATGCCGTTGAAATCGATGGGAGAGGGCTGGCCGACGAAGGCCGCAACTGCGCGCACCTCCGGCACCCGCATCAGGGCCTGCGAGACGCGCTGGCTGACAGCGGCGGTTTGCTCCAGGGTGGCCGACTCCGGCATGTCCACCAGCACCTGCACCTCATTCTTGTTGTCGTAGGGCAGCAGCTTCAGGGGCACCAGGCGAAACAGCGGGAGGCTCGCCGCCAGCACGAACAGCACCACCACGATCCACACTGCCGCTTTGGCTTTGCTGCGCCCTGCCAGCAGCGGACGCATCCAGCGGGCGTAAGTGCCGTCAGCCGGCGCGGTTCCGGCCGGGCCGCTGACCGCTGCCAGTTCGTCGCTGCCCACAGAGGGCAGCAGCCGGCTGGCGAGCCAGGGGGTCACCATGAATGCCACCGCCGTGCTGCTGATCACGGCCACCGGCACATTGAAGGCCATGGGTGCCATGTAGGGGCCCATCATGCCGGTGATGAATGCCAGCGGCAGGAAGGCAAACACGATGGTCAGCGTCGACATCAACAGGGGGATACGGATCTCCGCCATGGCGTCGACTATGCGGCGAGCCCGGGGGCCCTGCCCCGCGGCAAAATTGCGGGCAATATTGTCGACTCCGGTGATCGGATCATCCACCAGCAGGCCCAGGGACAGGATGAGCGCAAACAGGGTCACGCGGTTGATGGTATAGCCGAAGGCCATATCCAGGGCCAGGGTGATGCCGTAGCAGATAGGTACCGCCAGTCCCACCACGAGGCCGGCCCGCCAGCCCAGGAACACGCTGATGAAAACCACCACGGTGACGATGGCGAAGCCGAGGCTGCTGGCGAGATTGTTGACCTTTTCGTCCGCGGTCTGGCCGTAGTCCCGCAGCACCTCCACGTGCAGGTCGGCGGGCAGCAGTTCGCGTTGCAGCCGGGCCACTTCCTCATGCACCCGCCGGGCAACGCTGACCGCGTTGGTGCCGGGTTTCTTGGCCACGCTCAGGGCAACCATGGGGTAGCGTTGGCCGCTGGTCGCCAGTTCCCGGGGCTCGCGTGGAGAAAATGCAATCCAGGTGTAGGCGGAAGGCTCCTCCGGACCATCGACAATGCGGCCGATGTCCTGCAGGTAAACCGGAGCGCCATCGATGACATTGACCACCAGGCCGGGCAGCGCCTCGGGGCTGCGCAGGGCATCCCCACTCTCCAGCAGGATGGACTCGTTGTTGAAAGACCAGCTCCCGGCAGACTGCAACTGGTTGGACACGCTCAGCGCCGAAACCACGTCAGCGGCGGTGGTCCGGCGGGCGGCGAGCGCCTCCGGATCCAGCAGGATCTGCACCTGACGGGCGCGTCCGCCAGTCACGGTCACTTCGCCAGAGTCCGGCACCCGTTGCAGGTAGGTGGAGAGCTCATCCGCCACCCGGCGTAATTCATGGTCGCTGTAGCGCTGCGGATCAGTGGACCACAGCGCCAGCACCACGATGGCCACATCATCCACCTCGACCGGACGCAGCTGCCATTGACTTACCACGGGGGGCATCTGGTGCTGGTTCGAATACAGCTTGTTGTAGGTATTGAGCAGGGACTCCTCGCGGTCCTCCCCGACATGAAAGGCCAGGGTGACAGCGGTGCGTCCCGGCGTGGTCGTGGAGTAGACGTGCTCAACACCGGGAATCTGGGCCAGCAGTTTTTCCAGCGGAATGGCGACCTGGCGCTCTACCTGAAAGGCATCCAGCCCCGGCGCCTCGACAAACACATCCACCACCGGAACGACGATTTGCGGCTCTTCCTCACGCGGCGTAAACAGCAGGGAGATGACCCCCGCCAGCAGGCCAACGAAGAACAGCGCCTTGGGCAGACCACCTCCCAGCGTGTAGGCAACCAGGCGATCGAGGGGATGAGTCACAGGGTCACCTTCAGTCAGCGCAGTAGAGTGTATGCAGCAGTTGCAGGACGGCGAGCACCTCTACACCCGCCAGCGCATAGTAGATGAGCTGGCCATCGCGGCGGGTGGTGACCAGGCCGGCCTCCCGCAGGCGGGCAAGGTGCTGGGACAGGGCAGACTGGGACAGCGGCACCGCCGCGTTGAGTGCACCTACGGTACGCTCCCCCTCCACCAGTGCGCAGAGAATCATCAGCCGCTTCTCGTTAGCCAGCTGCTTGAGCAACAATGCGGCTTCGGCTGCCCGCAGGGCCATGGCATCGGCATCAATCATTGTCAGGATCCTCTCGCAGCCGCAACATTGCAAAATTATATTAGAAATTATTAATATTCAAAAGCCCCGCACTGGCCAACAGTTTGCGGGAAAAGGTTTACAATAACCAAGGCAAGCCGCACGCGATCTGGAGCAATGTCATGAACGAAGCCAATAACATCATCATGAACAGGGATACCACGGGCATGGGTGGCGAGGATACCGGCAAATCCACCGCTGAAATACGGCTTGAACGCAAGCAGAAACTGGCGGCGGCCCTGCGCCTGTTCGGCAAGTTCGGTTTCGACGAGGGCCTGGCCGGCCACGTGACCGTCAGGGACCCCGAGCACCAGGACCGGTTCTGGGTCAATCCCCTCGGCAGATCCTTCAAGCAGATGCGGGTGTCGGACCTGCTGCTGGTCAACCACAGCGGTGAGGTGGTTGCGGGCGACGGCCTGCTCAATGGTGCCGCGTTCACCATCCACTCGCGCATCCACATGGCTCATCCCCGAATCACTGCCGCGGCCCACTCCCACTCACTGTACGGCAAGGCCTGGGCCTCGCTGGGGCGCCTGCTGGATCCCATTACCCAGGACGCCTGCGCCTTCTACGAGGACCATGTGCTGTTCGACGACTTCACCGGCGTAGTACTGGATACCAGCGAGGGGGAGCGCATTGCCTCCGCACTGGGCGACCACAAAGCCGCGATTCTGCAGAATCACGGCCTGCTGACTGTCGGCGAAACAGTGGACGAGGCCGCGTGGTGGTTCATTACCATGGAGCGTTCCTGCCAGGCCCAGCTGCTGGCAGAAGCCGCCGGCAAGCCGAAGCTGATCAAGCCGGAATTCGCTGCCAAGACCCGGGATACGGTGGGCTCGACCCTGGCCGGCTGGTTCAGTTTCCAGCCCCTGTACGATGTCATCGTGGCCGAGCAGCCGGATTTACTCGACTAGCGCGCAGTACTCTACCAAGGAATAAAGCATGTCCCGAAAAGCGTGGTTGCAAGGCTTGTTCGCCGCCAGCGTGCTGGCGGTGGCCGTGGTCCAGTTCATCCCCTCCCCGCCGCTGGTACTGCCCGCCGAGCTGCCGCCCTCCGCTCGCGACGCAGCCCGCATGCTGGATTTCGAGGGCATTCACAACTTCCGCGATCTCGGCGGCTATACCACCAGCGATGGCCGCAGTGTGCAGTGGGGCAAACTGTACCGCTCGGGTCACCTCGCAAGCGCCTCCAGTCACGACCTGCAACAGCTGCAACGCTTGCAGCTGTCTACCCTGATCGATTTCCGCTCCGCCGCGGAGCGGGCGGAAGAACCCAGCCGCCTGCCAGATCCCCTGCCCTTCAGCGTGGTCAATATTCCCACCCTGGACGAGGGCAACCGGGCCATGGTCGGGGAGCTGCGCCAGCGGGTGGAAACCGGGGATTTCGACGGTTTCGACCCGGACGCCTTCATGCTGGAAGCGAACCGCCAGTTTGCCACCAGGTTCACCACGGAGTACCGGGATTTCATGCATCAGGTGCTGGAGGCTGACGGCAGGCCGGTCGTCTGGCACTGTACCGCGGGCAAGGATCGCACCGGTTTCGCGGCGGCCATCCTGCTGCGGGTACTGGGTGTTCCCGAGGACCAGATCATGGCCGACTATCTCGCCAGCCGGGAACCGGCACTGGCGGCGCGGCGCAGCGAGCTGCTCCTGCTGCGCCTGTTCAAGGGTGCGGAGGCCGCGGACACGGTGGGCGTTATGCTGGGCGTCGAGGAACGCTGGCTGGCAACCGCGTTTGCCGCCATCGACAGCCACTGGGAGAGTTTCGACCGCTACGTCAGCGAGGGTCTGCAACTGTCAGTGGAAGACATCGAACGCCTGCGGCAAAACCTGCTGGTGAACGCCGGCTAGTATCGCGGCTCAGTCCCGCCAGGCCTGCTCGTCAAGGTCGAGGTCGCGCCAGTCCTCCAGCCGCAGACGCGGTTCGACGCCTGTGCGCAACTGGGCATCGTAATCCGCCAGCAGGCGCATCCCGATCCGGTACATCGACACCAGGCCGACGAGGTTGACCAGGGCCAGCAAACCCATGGTGAGCTCAGCGAATCCGAACACCGTACTCAGGTCCTGCAGAGAACCCCAGAACACCAGGCCCAGCACCGCGACCCGGAACAGATTGGCCACCGCGGGATTGTCGTGACTGAAGAAGCTGAGGCTGTTGTCGCCCAGATAGTAGTTGTACATGATGGAACTGAAGGCAAACAGCACCAGCGCCACGGAGACAAAGCCCGCGCCCCAGGAACCGACATGGCTGGCCATGGCCGCCTGGGTAAGGACCACACCGTCGACACCGGCTGCACCGGGTTGGTAGGCATCCGAGAGCAGGATGATGACGGCGGTGCAGGTGCACATGATGAGGGTGTCGATGAAAACGCTGAAGGCCTGCACCACACCCTGGTTGGCCGGATGCGGCACATGGGCTACCGCGGCCACGTTGGGCGCACTGCCCAGGCCGGCCTCGTTGCTGAACAAGCCGCGCTTGACGCCTTGCATGATCACCGCGCCGAGACCGCCGCCCACCGCCTGTTCCAGACCAAAGGCACTCTCGACGATGTACCAGATCGCCGCCGGCACCGCAGTGATGTTGAGCGCGATCACCACCAGCGCGGCGAGCAAATAGGCCAGCGCCATCAGCGGCACGATCACCTCCGCTACCAGGGCAATGCGGCGGATCCCGCCAAAAATGACCGAACCCAGCAGGAGCACCATCAGCGATCCGGTTATCCAGGTTGATACTCCGAAGGAGGCCTGTAGCGACGTCGCTACTACGTAGGACTGAACCGCATTAAACCCCAGCCCGAACGTCACCAGCAACAGCACCGAATAGACCGCCGCCAGGCCGCGCTGGCGAATGCCGTGGGTGAGATAGTAAGCGGGACCGCCGCGGTAGCTGCCGTCAGGCTCCGCGCGCTTGAACAGCTGGGCCAGCGAGCACTCGAAAAAACTGGTGGCCATGCCCATCAAGCCAATGACCCACATCCAGAACACGGCCCCCGGTCCGCCGAGGGTTATGGCGACCGCCACGCCCGCAATATTCCCGCTGCCGACCCGCCCCGCCACCGAGACCACCAGTGCCTGGAAAGAGCTGATATGGCCGCGCTCATGATGCAGGCCGCCGCGCAGGACACTGAACATGCGACCGAAATAGCGGAATTGCACGGCCCGTGAACCCACACTGAACAGCAACCCGACCCCGATCAGAACGACAATCAGAATCTGGCCCCAGAGAAAGTCATTGACGGCATTCAGCATGCAGGCTCCAGACGCTGCGGGGACAGGGAGGTCCGGTAGCTGAGGTCAGCCACCGATACCCGAGATAAAAATCACTACCAGCGCTGGCGGCACCACGAAGCGGATCATGAAACGCCACAGCTCATACGCACCGTTACCCATGCTCCAGAGTTCATCGCGGCTGGCTTCGCGGGTCATCGCCCAGCCGGCGAACACGGCAATCAGCAGGCCGCCCAGGGGCAACAGGATCTGGTTGCTGAAATAATCCATGGTATCGTTGAGGTTGTGGTCACCAAAGCGGATGTCGGCCAACACGTTGTAGGAGAGAATGCTGAAGATGCTCAGGACCGCGACTGAGCCGACTACCAGCACCGTACTGCGGTGGCGCGGCATGCCAAAGCGCTCCTCGATCCAGGCGTTGACGCACTCCACCAGGCCGACCATGGAGGTGATTCCCGCCACCGACAGCATGGTGAAAAAGAGCACACTGAACAGGTGGCCACCGGGCATTTGCGCGAAGGCCACGGGCAGGGTCTGGAATATCAGGCCGGCGCCGGCTGCCGGGTCGAGCCCGTGATGAAACACGGCGGGAAATATCACCAGGCCGGCGAGCAGCGCCACACCGGTATCGGCCACCACGATGATCAAAACGGACTTGCCGATGGATATGGACTTCGGCAGGTAGGAGCCGTAGATCATCATGCCGCCCATGGCAACGCCAATGGAGAAAAAAGCCTGGCCAATGGCCACCAGGAAGACGTCCGGGCTGATCTTGCTGAAGTCCGGCGTGAACAGCCAGGTGATGGCCTCAGCAAAACCGCCGACAAAATAATTGTAGCCGGCCAGCCCCAGCAACAACAGGAACATCAGCGGCATCATCACCACCACGGCCCGCTCTATACCGTCCTTGACCCCGGCATAGATAATCGCCCCGGTCATCAGCAAACCCACCAGCGTCCAGAACAGCATCCCTGCCGTATCGCCCAGCACCGCCGCGAACTGGCTGCTGGCGCTAAGCGCGTCAACATCGACAAAACCGGTGGTCACAGCCTTGAACAAATACCAGAGCACCCAGCCAACAATGACTGAATAGACTATCTCAATGCTGTAGGCAGCCAGCAATGCCATGCCTCCCACCCACTGCCACTGGCGACTGCGTCGGCTGTCCACCGCGACCACCGCCATCGCTTCCGGCGGGCTGGACTGGCCCCTGCGACCAATCATCAGCTCCGCGATCAGGATGGGCACGCCGATGCCGAAGGCACAGACCAGATAGATGATGACGAACGCGGCACCGCCGTTTTCACCGGTAATGTAGGGAAAACGCCAGATATTGCCGAGGCCCACCGCGAAGCCGACCGCTGCCATGAGGAAAGCAAACCGCGAGGACCAGTGATCAGCTGCCGCTGTTGCCATAGAATCGAACTCCTGTTCTTGTTGTTTTGGGGCAGTGTACCGAAAAGCCTGGCACCGATCAGCTGCCTGCGGCCAGCGGTGCGCAGGCCTGCTGCAGCCAGGCGCGGTCCGAGTCCGGCAGCAGCGGGCCGACGGTGCTCGCCACCTGGTCATGATAGTCGTCCAGCCACCTCAGCTCCCCCGCGTCCAGTAGCGTCAGGTCCAGCAGGCGCCGGTCGAAGGGGGCCAGGGTCAGAGCCTCAAAGCCGTACATCGGCGTTTCCAGCTCCCCTGCCACTTTGGTCACGACCACCAGGTTCTCGCAGCGAATGCCAAAGGCACCGTCCCGGTAATAACCGGGTTCGTTGCTGACAATCATCCCCGGCTGCAAGGGTACCGGGGCCCAGGCCTTGGCAATACGCTGGGGACCCTCGTGAACGCTGAGAAAGGCACCAACCCCGTGGCCGGTGCCGTGATCGTAGTCGTACCCCTGCCGCCACAGGTGCTGCCGCGCCAGCACGTCGAGATGGGTGCCGGTGGTTCCCTTGGGGAAGCGTGCCCGGTCCAGGGCGATGTGTCCCTTCAGTACCAGGGTAAACAGGCGGCGCACCTCGGCCCCCGGCTCGCCAATGGCAACGGTGCGGGTGATGTCGGTAGTACCGTCTTTGTACTGGCCACCGGAGTCGACCAGATAAACGGAGTCTGGCGACAGCGCAGCCGGGGTGCCATTGCGGTGACTGTAGTGGCACATGGCGGCATTGCTGCCGGCGGCCGAAATGGTTTCGAAGGACGGCCCCTGGAAGTGCTCGCCACCGGACCTGAAATCCAGCAGCCGATCCGCCAGCTCGGCCTCATTGTACCGACGCCCGGCAGCCTGCTCGCCGTCCAGCCAGGCCAGAAACCGCACCACCGCCGCACCGTCGCGGACATGGGCGGCGCGGGCGCCGGCAACCTCTACCGCATTCTTGCACGCCTTGGGGAGGATCACCGGGTCGGTACCGGGCACCAGGGTCGCGCCACCCTGCTCCAGCAGCAGCTGGGACCAGGCGTTCGCGGTCACCGGGTCCGCCAGCACCCGCTTGCCCGCCTGCGCACCGAGCAGGGTCTCGGCCTCATCCGGAGCATACATTCGCACACCTTCACCGCAGTGCTGCTGCCAACCGGCGGGCATCCGCGCCGGTTCCACCACCAGGTCCAGCGCACCATCAGCCCACAGCAGCGCCAGCGACTGCAGCACCGGCAAGCAGGGAATGTCCTGCCCGCGCAGGTTCAGCAGCCAGGACACGGAATCGGGAGCAAACACCAGCGCGGCATCCGCCTCCAGCGCCTTGACCGCCGCACCGATACGCTTGCGCTTGCTGGCACTGGATTCGCCGGTAAACGACTCGCCAAGCAGCAGGGCCGGTGCGATCTCGGCAACCGGTCTGTCCTGCCAGCTGCGATCCACCAGGTTATCGGTATCCGTGCACAGTTCCATGCCGGCTGCGGCCAGCTCGTCGGCGGCCTGGCGCAGCCACTGCAAGTTGTGCAGGCGAGAATCCACTGCCACCCGCGCACCGGGCTGCAGGGAGGACCGCAGCCACTGCAGCGGCGGTTCCTCGATCAGGTGGTGGTAGCTGAACTCGGCGGCAGAGACCTGCTGCCTGACCTGTACGGTGTAGCGGCCATCAACAAATACTCCAGCGCCCTCGCGCAGGATCACGGCCATGCCCGCCGACCCGGAAAACCCGGTCGCCCACCGCAGGCGCTCGTTGTGCAGGGGAATATATTCCCCCAGATGCTCGTCGGCACGGGGAATTATGTAGGCATCGTAGGCGCGCTCCGCCATCAATTGGCGCAGCGCTGCAAGCCGTGTCGCTGTTGTCATGATCGAGGTCCAGTGGCAGGGAAAACTCAGTCTTCCATCAAGTCAAAATCGGATTTGGAAATGCCGCAGTCGGGACACTCCCAGGTGTCAGGCAAGTCTTCCCAGCGGGTACCGGGGGGAATGCCATCGTCTGGAATGCCAAGGGCCTCATCGTAGATGTAGCCGCAAATCACACATTCATACTTGCGGTATTCAGCGTCGCTCATCGGCGCGGTTTCCTTGTTCGGGGTGAAGAGAAAAATGACTGCATTCAGGCGCCGGGTACTGCCAGCTGGCCCTCGAGATGCAGCTCATACCCACCCGCCACCGGCCGAGCCAGCAGCGAGAGCGCCTCCTGCAACTGCGGGTCCCAGTTGCCATCGTGGGCTATCAACACCGCGATGCTATAGCTCGTCTGCGCCAACTGCAACTGCCCGGAGGCCTGCACCGGACCGGCGAGGGTCAGCACCTCCCCGGTCAGGTCGCCGCCATCAGGCTGGACAACGTCCAGCGCATAGCTGCCCAGTGGCAGCAGGCCGCGTGGCGACTCCCAGGCCGCCCGCTGCCACAGCAGGCGGCCCTGTGCCTGCACCGGCAGGCCCTTGTGCAGGCGCAGCTCACGCCCTTGCAGGGAGACCACCCCTTGCAGGGCGACCGGAGCCAGGTGGCGCAGCAACGACGCATCGAAGCTGGCCTCGATATGCTCCAGATAAATGTCGCTGCTGCCGCGGAACTGCACCTCAGCCTGCAGACGCTGACCGCCCCACAGGCTGCTGACCTGAAGTTTCGGTGCCAGGGCCAGCAATGACCAGGGGCGCAGCGCCCAACTGACCTCACCGAGATGCAACAGGCCGGCGTCGGTTGCCACCAGCACCCGTCCCGCGCGACCCTGCCACACCGTGCCCTGCAGTCCCTGGGCCGTGACTGGCGAATGCTCCAGCGCTCGCACCAGCAGCTGGGCGGGAGCGCGGGCAATCAGCAGCCCCAGCAACAACACGATGGCCAGCGCAGCGGCCAGCCAGCGGGCACCGCTCATGAACCCTGACCGATCCGGATTGTGGCATTGACGAAGCCGGCAGTGCCGGCCTGGGTAATCGCCACCTCCTCCAGCAGTAATCCTTCAACCAGCTCCAGTTGATGCAGCCACGCCACGAGATCAGCGAAGCGCGCATTTTCCAGCCGCACCTGCAGGTCACCGCGACTGCCGGGCTGCAGCCGATTCACCGGCAGGCCAAAACGCGCGGTGCTCTGGTTCACCACCGCTGTCAGGTTACTGCGCTGCCCGCCGGGACCGGCGGTCGCGCGCGCCTGCAGCAATTCCGCCACCAGCGTATCAACCCGCACCAGGGCCGCGGCGGTGGCCGAATTCTGTTCCTCCATGCGGTCGCGCATGGCCGCCACTGGCGACCACAGCAACAGCCAGAGCAGGTAGACAGCAACCACAGCGGCCAGTACCAGCAGGCTCAGCTGCTCGCGCTGGTTCAGGCGTGCAAACCAGGCCTGCATCATGCCCCTCCCACGCGGATCCGCGCACGGACACCATCACCCTGGGCGCTGCTGCTTTCCATTATCGCCGCCAGTCCGGCGTCCGCCAGCCCCGCGCGCAGTTGCTCGACCTCGGCGAAGTCCTTGGCGACAATATTCAGGCGCATTTCCCCACCCCGCTGGCTGTAATTAATGCTGACGATACTGGCCCCGGGACGCTCGGCGATGATACCCCCGGCCCGCTCCAGCAGACGCACAAAGCCGCCGCCACCGCCACCGCCACGCAGCCCGTCCAGCTGGCGCCGCAGCTGGCGTTCGGCATCCACCAGCGCGCCCTCGGGCATGGCCTGCCGGTAGCTGGACTCCAGTGCCGTCCGCAGGGCCAGGTTTTCCCGGCTGAGCGCCCGGTACTCGGCCCAGGTCGCCACCAGTTGCAGGGTGAAGGCCAGTCCCAAAACCACAGCGGCGACTCGCCACTGCTGCCACCATCGAGCCAAGGGCAGCCGGGCCGCGTAGGGTCCCTGCCTCAGGTTCAGCGGATGCTCGTCCCGCGCCAGCATCAGGGCAGCGCACAGATTTCCCTGGCGCCATTGCACCATGGCCTGCAAAGCCTGCGGTATCAGGGCCAGTTCCCGTTCCTGGTCGCTGCCGTAGACCACCAGTGCCTGCGGCGCAGCGTCCACGGCTGCCGCCGACAGCAGCGTGGGCAGCAGGTCGGGCTCAACCGTGTAGCCCTCGCATTCACCACTGCGCACGATCACCGCATCGCCGGTCATTACCAGGCACCACTCACCCGGTTGCCAAGGCAGCAACAGAGGTTCCGGCAACCACTGCGGCAGATCGGGCAGACCCGCCAGCAGCTGCTGCCAGGCCTCCATGGCCGAGTGCCGGCACAGGGCGACACCAAAGGTGGCCTTGTCCAGCGGGCAGGTGGCGAAGTGCAGCTGCTCGACATCCTCAGCAAGCTGCTCCTCCAGCAGGAACGGCAGAGCCTGCTGCAGGTGTTTTCTTTCATCCGCGGTCACCGTCAGGCGCAGCAAACGCACCTCTGCCCCGGGCGCGGCGAAGCAGGCCTGCAGCCGCGACCCCCGGAGAGTTTCCCGGAACAGGGCCAGCGCCTCGGGGCTGTCCAGCCGCCGCGGTTGTTCGCCGGCGCCCGGCGGGTACCAGACGAGAGCATCGTCAAGCAAGCGCACGACGGCTAGATTCTGCAAACCGTGATCTCCGTTGTTACCATGGGTGGAATCATCCCGCAGCCTCGCATTACAGGCTCCCGGACGCGCGAGCTACCGCCCGCACCGTGCGCTCATCCCGGTGCAGCACACTGTACAAGCGCATGTTGCGATCGGCAACTTCGACCTCTGCCGCCAGCAGGAACCAGGAGGAACTTTCCCCCAGCAGGCTGCGGACATCCGCCAGTTCCTTGTCGGCAAAAGTCGCATCCTCCAGCATGTCATCAATGCCGGCGAAGCCGGTCTCACTGCGCTGGCGCAGGAACAGGGCCTCACCGTCCGTTTCACTGAGTGGCTGCAGCTCGTTGTCGCCATTGAGCGCGCGCAGCAGCGGCAGCGCCGCGGTGTGTATGTTGAGCGCCGCGGGGACTTGCGGCCAGACCGTCACCAGCGGCGCCAGCGCGCGGTAAAGCTCCGGCGTCACGTTGGCCACTGCCCGCAACTCGCTGACGCTGGCCATGGCCCGGTTGGCGGCCCGGTAAGGCGGACTGTTGCCGCTGTAGAAATCATCCTCGGCCCCGTATGGACGCGTCATCGTATCGCTGTCCAGCCAGTCCCCGATGGCCTGGGTCACCGCAATCGCCGTCTGCGAGTCCAGCGCCATCTCGGGCAGGGCCTGCAACAGGCGAATGAA
>NZ_JAVKCQ010000155.1:0-8142 GCF_040222615.1 Haliea sp. | reverse complement strand
CGCGAGTTGTCCGGTGATTTCAACGTACTGGGCGTTGCCATCAGGGTGAATTCGCTTGTCGCGCTCCTCGCGGTACTTCGCGCGCAGGGCGTCCGGATCAAAGTCCAGGTCTGGGTGCTTTTCAGATGCCGTTGCCAAGTGGGTTTCTCCTCATTCAGATCGTAGCTTGCGTGATAATTAAAATATTACTATACGCAATTTAAGTTTTACAATAAACAGAATTTGTATTTGCGCATATTATCACTCAACAGATCAATCCGAATGGGACAGGGCCGCTACACCCCTGACGGGCCCGCGGTGCAATCGAGCGGCTGAGCCGTGTTGCGAAATGGCAACGCCAAGGCACTTTTACGGGCGGGGGCTATCGAGGTCTGCGAGTCTTCATCACGCCTGAGCGATATGAGCATTGAGCCGAACCCATCAGGCTTTACCCTCCGGCCAACAAGAAGAGGAAGGGAAGTAGCACTCGCGGAGGAGATCATGGACATCATGGCGCACTTCGACGCCTGCATGATGCACCTGGCCAGCGGACCCTACGACCCACTCAGGACCGGATATCGAATGATGCAGTCCAGTGCCGGCTGGCGGGGGGCTGGCGGCGAGATCGAACGCTAATTCGGCAACACTACTGCGTATCTGCGCGAAGCTGTTAATCTAGCCAAACACCTCACGCACGTGTTGGGTATCCATATACTCCCTTATTTTCACGAGCTTGCCGTCGCGGATCATGTGCAGCACGTGGATGAAGTTGTTGTATACCTTGCCGTTGGCGAGCTTGCCGTAGCATTCCGCCTCCATCGCCACCCGGTCGCCTTCGGCGGTGAGCACCGAGACTGTGACCCGAATGCCGTTTGGCGCATACTCACCAATGCCCTTGATCGAAGCGGCGAATTCATCCTTCGCATACTCTCCGGCGCCCTCGCCTGACCCAGGCACCCACCAGGTGCCGTCGTCGGCTACCATCTCCAAAGCATCATCAAAGCGGCTTTCCGAGAACGCCTTCCAGAAATCCAATACCAGCTGCTTGTTTACTTCAAGATCCATCGCTATTACCCCCAGTCACATGTGGCGCGGAGCCGCGCTCCTCGCACGCCTGCACCAGTTCCATCGACTGGATCGCCTTATTGGTTGGGAAATCGATAACGCCAACATCTACAGGCTGTTATTTTTGTTGCTGGAGGCCCGCATACCCGCAGTGACTAACGCGCCGGCTCAGGATAACTCACGAGGCGGCCTGTCCAAGCCCTGCTTTCATGATCAGGTCGGTGTCGCAGTACTCAATGAGTTCGACTAACTTGCCGTCTTCAAGTCTCAGCACGTGGCAGTAGGTATTGTTGCACTCCGTGCCGTTTTTGCTTCGCCCGCCCTCTCCGTGAGCGAGCACGACGACATGGTCGTCGTCGGCAATCAATCGGTCGACGATCATCCTTGGCACCTCTTCAAACGAGTTCATCATTTTCGGAGCCAGAGCACTCTGGATTTCCTTGATACCCGCGTAAACACCTGAGATGGGTGTCGAACCGATGATGGTCCAGACCATGCTTTCGGCAAATGCACCAAACATCGGTCCGTAATCGCCCGTGGCCACTGCCGCATATAAATGCTCGACGAGTTTCTTGTTTTCTTCGGCGCTCATGAAGTCTCCTGATGAGTGGTTTAAGGTCTCGTTCCGGGGCCTCAGTTTCCCAACTTGGCAAACTGTTCTTCGAGGGTCTGACGGCGTTGCAAGCTAAGATCCAGAAATGGAAATGGTATGTCAGGCTGGCTCACCGCGTTCAACCGGGATAGCTGATCCTGTGATAGCTTGATACCCACAGACTGAACGTTGTCTTCGAAATGCTCGATTTTACGAGCTCCGATGATAACGCTCGAAACACCCGGCTGGTGAAGTAACCACGCCAGGGCAATCTGGGCCGCGGACGCATCGTGTTCGGCAGCGATCTCCATGAGCACCTCGACGACCCTGTCGCCTCGTTCCGGGTCAACAGGTGGAAACGAAATGGCTGCACGGCGCCCCGCTTCTGTGCCTTTTCCAGAATATTTTCCGCTGAGGAACCCACTGGCGAGCGGACTCCACACCATCAGACCCATGCCCAAATCATTGAGCGCAGGAAGCACTTCGAACTCGAGCTCCCTGCCAACCAGCGAGTAATAAGACTGGGCCGAGACGAACTTTTGAAACCCTCGCGCTTCACAGATGCCGTAGGCTTTCGCGATCTGCCAACCGGTGAAATTCGACACGCCGATGTAGCGCACTTTTCCACTCCTCACCAGGGCATCGAATGCCGAGAGCGTTTCCTCGAGCGGTGTCGTCGCATCCCACGCATGCGTCTGATAGAGATCGATATAGTCCGTGCCCAATCGTCGAAGACTCCCCTCGACTTCGCGCATGACCGCCTTGCGGCTGGTGCCAAGTGAGTTCACATCATTGGCCATCGGGTGATTGACTTTCGTGGCAATCACCGCTTCTTCACGCCGCGTACCGATGGCTTTGCCCAGCAATACCTCGGACTCGCCCATGGTATAAGCGTTCGCGGTATCAAAGAAGTTGATGCCGGTATCGAAGGCTCGGTCAACCAGCCTCTTCACCTCCTTCTCACTCAGTCCGCCAATCACCGGCGTCATCGGCCCCTCGCCGAAATTCATCGTGCCGAGACACAAACGGGATACGTAAAGTCCTGTGTTTCCTAGTGCCGTGTATTCCATATTTTCCTCCATCCATCGAAATGCCGGGTCGGGCGAAAAGGGCAGACTGAGCAGTCAATCGAACCCTGCCAGGACTAAAATCGGGCCGACCCGGATGCGTTGCGTCATAGCATTTAGCCGAGGTAGTGGTGTTGCCATCAGCACGTAAGAGATCCAGGCCCGGGGACTCTTCAGGTGCAGTTAAGATTTGAGCTCCTGCTCATACTCATACCTGGCAGGGATATAAGATTCGCGTTTATTAAGTGAATAATATGTGCGCTTATCCAATTAATCAATAAAACATATCATGTTTTGCGTACACTATTTTCATATACCTAACATTTGACTCATCATGGTTCTCTTTTAGGACGGATCAGAACACCAGGTGATTTCAACTCCTCAGCGTAACGCCTGCGAAAGCACCCGTGTGTTCACCTGCCTCCAGAAAACACTGACCATTGACGATCACATGATCGTAGCCTGATGCGGTTTGCACGTAACGACCCGCACCACCGGGGAAGTCGTGTTTGTATTCAGGCAGATCACTTGCCAGCGCATCAAGGTCGATCACATTGATGTCGGCAAACGCACCTTCTCTGATTACACCCCGATCTTTGATGCCGAAGAGATCAGCCGCATCCGATGTCAAGCCGCGAATCGCATCTTCGAGTTCAACTTCGCCGGTATCGCGAACCCAGTAGGAGAGCAGCCAGGTTGGTCCACTTGCATCCATGACCTGCCCCACATGCGCACCAGCGTCTCCCAAGCCTATCGCAACGGTGGGGTTTTTCAGCATGTACCTAAGGGCTTCTATGCTCTGGTTGTATTCCGGATACCAGACCACTACTCGCCCCTTATGCTGTCTGTTGAGTTCTATAAATGCTTCAACCGGTGTCACGCCCATTCTTTTGGCATGAGCTGCTAGCGTGTTGTCCGGGTTGAAGGTGTAGTCAACATTTTCATCCGTCAGCACAAACGACATATCGACATCCACCATGATCGGCTCTTCCGGATTGGCGAGTTGCGCCCGCATCTTCTCGTTTTCCAGCGCAGCAACGCGCTGCTCAAACGGCAGTTTTGAGAGCTCTAGCCAGGCCTTGCTGTTAGCAAATGGCGTGCGATGATGAATGCCGAATAAATCACCGATCCCTCGTGTCGTTGCTTGCGGGCGAAGCACCGCACCCTTTGTGTTTTCTTTCTCAACAAAGTCAATTATCTGGCGATACAGATCCGGTCGACGATAAGTATGCCCCAATCCGAAAGTCACCTTGACATCGTTCTCACGAGAAATCTCGCTCATCCAGTCAATCTCTGCTCGAGACTTCGGCAGGTGTGCCTCGTGGTCCCTCTCACCAAATCTTGGCGCCGCCCCGAATACGCCTTTCTCGTGCTTCCCAAGCACGCGGCCGATGGCAAGCAGTTCTTCGGTATCTGCATAGGTACCCGGCACATAACGACCGTCCGGCACCTTATGCATATAAGTACGGGACGTAGAGAATCCCAGCGCGCCAGAGGCAATGGCTTCATCGACCAGTGCTGTGATTTTTTCGATGTCTCCGGCAGTGGCTGGTTCCTGACCGAGAGAGCGCTCACCCATGGCGTAGTAACGAACCGCACAATGACCGACCATTCCGCCAAAGTTGATGCCCTTGTCCATCTTGTCGATGGCCTGCAGATACTCGCCATAGGTCTCCCAATTAAAGGGCACGCCTTGACGGATAACAGCGGCGGGAATGTCTTCAACCGATTCCATCATATTAGCCAGATAGTCCCGGTCTTCCGGTTTGCAGGGCGCGAAAGTCACACCACAATTACCCAAGACTGCTGAAGTAATGCCGTGATAGCAGCATGAAGACCCGAACGGATCCCACGCAATTTGCGCATCGAGGTGCGTATGAATATCGATAAACCCCGGTGTTACGATTTTATTGCTCGCATCGATTTCTCGTATGCCCTTACCCGACACCTCGCCGACTTTGGTAATACGATCACCGTCGATGGCGATATCAGCGTTTTTCCTGGCTGCGCCGGTGCCATCAACGACCGTTCCGTTACGGATCACAAGATCATGGGACATGGCTGGCTCCTTTTGAGTTTTTGCTATTAATATGTCTTGAACTCGTTCCTTAAGTCCGCTCTGTCGTCTCCAGGACGATCCCCGCCTGCAGAAGCCGAGTGATGTGATCAGGAGTGAGCCCCGCGTCGCTCAGGACCTCGCGCGTGTGCTCGCCCAGGAGCGGGGAGCGGCGCGGGAAACCGGCGGGCGTGCGCTCAAAGCGCGCGAAACCACGCACGGTACACATCGGGCCCAGGCTGGGATGCGGATCCTCCTGAAAGAAGTCGTTTGCGGCAAAGAACGGGCTGTCGTACACGTCGTCCCCCCGGATCGCCGGTGCTGCCGGGACGCGCGCCGCTGCCAGAAGTTCCAGCGCGTGGTCCCTTGGTAGCTTCGCCAAAGCCTCGGCCAGCGCGGCCGCGAGGGCGCCAATCCGTGGCTCCACGCCTGCGGCCGTCGGCGGCCAACGCTCCGACCAGTCCTCGCGCCCAAGCGCGCCACACAGAGCGAGATAGTGGTCGTCGTGGGTGCACGAGAGCGCGAGCCAGCCATCCGCGCAGGGATACAGGCGCTGGAGGGCAGAGATCCCGGGGCAGTCGCGACCGCCCAGCGGCGGGTCCTCTCGGCCCTCGTACCAGGTGAGTTCGCCGGACTGGGTGAGCACGATGGCATTCGCCAGGCAGGTCTCGACCTTCTGACCTCGGCCGGTCGCCTCGCGTGCGTGCAGTGCGACCGCGATGCCGAACGACGCCAGCAGCGCGCTCCCGACGTCGCTCACCGCGATCGCATCGAGCACGGGCTCGTCATCCCCGCCCTGCGCCCGCGACAGGCCACTGCGCGCCTGAGTCGTAGGATCTAACCCGGGGTCGCGCGAGAGTGGGCCGACGGGGCCGTAGCCGGTGACCGAGACGGAAATGATGCGCGGGTTCACCGCGCGCAGCGTGTCGTAGTCGATTCCCAGACGCTCGAGCACACCATGGCGGTAGTTATCGCACACCACATCGGAGTGCCTCACCAGATCGTAAAAGGCCTCGCGGCCCTCGGCTTGCTTAATGTCGAGGGCCAAACTGCGCTTTCCCTGGTTGATACCAACAACGTCCACCTCGTAGGCGCGGTATGAGTCGCCGGAGAGAGGCTCTACCTTGATGACGTCCGCGCCGAAATTCGCTAACACAGTGCTGGTGAACGGGCCCGCGATAATGCTGCCCAGGTCCAGGATGCGGACGCCGGCGAGGGGACCTCGGGCAACTGGTGCCGAGACGCCGCCCGACATTTGGCGGTCCGACAGAGAGCGGACCGCGCGGGGGAAAAATTCGGGAGGCTCCGCGTCGCGCATCAGCTGGCGCACATGGCCCGGCGTCTCACTCAGCTTGACCGGAACGCCAGGCAACTCGACGCGCCCGAGTTGCGGGTGATCCAGGCCCACGCGCATCTTGTTCGCGGCAACTGTCTCGCTCGCGAACCAGTTTTGGCGGGTGTCGACCGGGCCACAGGGAACACCGTGCTCGCGCAGCAGCGCCATCCAGTCATCGAGCGGTCGCTCGGCAAAGCGCGCGTCGAGCCGCGCGATGACGCGGCCGACGTTCTCGGGGCGCATGACGTTCGCGAACTCGCCTTCGATACCTTCCATGACCATGATGTCGAGCAGGTCGAGCACGTCGAGCGCGCGCACGAAGTGCTCGAAGACCAGGGTGCCCAGAAACAGCCATTCCCCGTCGGCACACTGATACAGCCGAAAGTTCGGGGCGATGCCCCGTGCCCCGGGCTGGAGCCGCCTCAGGTTGGCCAAGTTGCCGGCGCCCGCCAGTGGACGAACGAGGACGTTACTCGAGGTGGCGGCGAAGGCGTCCAGTCCAGACACGCTAAGCTCCTGTCCCTTTCCGCTGCGGTCCCGCTCGTAGATGCATGAAGCGATCGCGCTCGCCGCCAGAATGCCGTGGGCGTAGTGAAGCTGGGGTGTCACACGGTACACGGGCACGTCTTCCCAGCTGAACTGGCGGAAGGACGAACCGCTCATGGCGGCCAGCAGTGCGTGGTCGGAGGGTAGGTCGGCGTAAGGCCCTGTACGGCCGTACGGGGGCAGCGTCGCGTAGATCAGGCCCGGGTTGCTTGCACGCAGCAAGGCAGGTTCGAGTCCGGGCTGCACAGAATCGGCCACGAGCACATCGGCCGCTAGCGCGAGCTCGTGTGCGCGGTCGGGCGGGGCGCGGCGTTTATTGCGGTTCCAACACAGGAAGCCGGGATGAACGCTTCCTGGATCATCGTCCGCCTGCACACGCAGCACGTCCGCGCCCATGTCGGCGAGCAACATGCACACCAAGGAGCCCGGCAGGTCAGCGCACAGGTCCAGAACGCGCAGACCCCGGAACGCGCCGCTTTCACTATCAATTGCTTCTGACATATTATTCAAGTCTTCATTAAGTCGTGATCTTACAGGCTGCCTCGGCCTTGAGGTCCGCGCAGTCATCGGGCATCACCAACTACCCCGTGTGCTTGATGACGAACTCCCCGATGCGCGCTACGGCCTGCTCCGACTCCGGAGCCGTAGGCGCCAGGAGAGGCCACACATGCACCAGGCCGGGCCAGGTTTCAAGCGAAACGTCGACACCGCTGGCCTTCGCCCGCTCGGCCACGCGCACGGAATCGTCGAGCAGCACCTCGCGTGTGCCGACCTGGATCAGGAGCGGCGGCAAACCCCGGTAGTCGCCGTGCACGGGGGACACGAGCGGCGATCGCAGGTCAGACTCCGACGCGTAATGCTGAGCCATCCCCGTCAGGGATTCGAGCGTCACGAGCGGATCGTCGACGGCGCCGGGCCTCGTGGAGTCGCCTGTCATCTCAAGATCCGTCCAGGGGGACAGACACGCGCCAGCGGCCGGCAACGGATCACCCGCGTCACGCAGCGAGAACAACGTGGCTAGCGCCAGGCCACCGCCCGCGGAGTCGCCAGCCACGACCAGGGTTTGCGGTGATACGCCCTGCGCGAGCAGCCAGCGGTAGGCCGCCGTCGCGTCCTCAAGCGCGGCGGGAAAAGGGTGTTCAGGCGCGAGCCGGTAGTCCAGAACCAGGCACCGGGCGCGGGAGGCGCGCGCAATGCGGGAGGCGAGCTCGCGGTGTGTGCCGATGGAGCAAAACACGTAGCCGCCACCGTGCAGATACAGGACGACTCGCGCGTCCTCGGACTGGGAGGTACTCACCCATTCGGCAGGCACGCCCCCCGCGTTGACGGGCTCGCACACCACATCGTCGCGCAGTGGCGTGGCCAATGCCGCCTGCTCGGACTGCGCTCGCTGCTCCTCAAGCGACGGGGGCTGCGCGGGCGGGTTCTCGAGCTGGGCCACCATGGCCTGGACAATCTTATCGTGAACTTCGCTAGCCAAAACTCACCTCCAAGGCCAGTC
>NZ_JAVKCQ010000154.1:0-11425 GCF_040222615.1 Haliea sp. | reverse complement strand
CGCCCTGCTTCTCGACGCAGGGCTCGTCGCCGCCGGGGCCTATCTTGACTTGGGGAATACCGACGCGGCCGGCGCTATCCTCAAGGGCCTGCCGCTCAAGGCGCTGCAGGAGTCCGCGCCGCTCGGTCAGCTGCAGACGCTGGCGGCATTGGCACTCATGGCCCGCCTGGAGGGCGACCTGAGTGCGGCAGAGGCACATCTTCTCGATCGCCTGGAGCTCGCCAGAACCCACTACCCAATGCCCTTATACCTGGCCGACATACATCTTGCGCTTGCTGACAGTTACCAGGCCGCGGGGCAGCATGATGCGTTGCTCGCACATGCCAGGCAGGCACGCACCCTCGCGGAGGAAACCGGAGATATCGATACGCTGATGGAGAGCTATCGCTACCTGGCGGCGAGCTATTTCCGCAATGGTGATACAGACGCGGCGGTACAGCTGGCACTGGCGGCAGCACCCATCATCGACCAGGCGCGTGATGTCGCTTCAAAAGCATACTTCCTGCAGTTTTCCGCCATGTCACTCAACCTGCGCGGACATTTTTCTCCCGCCCGCGACTACACGACCGCCCTGCGAGCCCTGGGGGAGACATCGGCTGATCCAATGTACGGCGCTATTGCTGACTTTACCGTCATGCATCGACTATACGTACAGGGCGCCTTTACCGAGGCGTACCGGTTGGCGAGCAGCACCCGGTCCCGGCTGGAATCGAGCGCTGGTCTGCACGCGGCCGTCCCCGCTGCGTTGGCATTCGAAGCCATCGCCGCATCCCGCGGTGCATCGCTGGATACAGCCGGGTCGCTGATACGGCTGCTGGAGACGCGCTACCCGGATGACATGTCGCTGCCTGCACCGATTCTGCGTGCTCGTGGGCACGTGGCATTGCGCAACAAACAGTTCACCAGGGGTTTACAGTTCCTGCGGGAGGCAGAAGCGGCCTACCGCCAGGCAGGCATGCGCGCGGTGGGCAATTACGTCGGCTACGAGATTATCGAATCACGCCTCGCCGGGGAAGCCGAGCCGCCGTGGGACGACATACAGCGCCTGTCTGCGCTAACGGATTTCGATTACCCGCTAGCACGCCTGCAGGCACAGGCCCATGCCAAAGAGAGCAATTACCTGGGGGCAACCGCTGCGCTTGAAGAGGCGAGGTTGCGCGGCAATGACCTGTGGTCGGATCGGGACCAGTTGATTCTCGAGGAGTATCGTTCGGTCCTCGCGATGGCAGATGTCCCCAACTCTTTGGGGTCAGGTCCTGATGGGACCTGACCCCAAAATGATACCCCGGTACGTCCCGTCCGCCGGGATCATCGGGTAAACATTCTCCGCCCCATCCACGATCACATCCAGCAGATACGGCTTGTCCGGATTTTCCAGCATGCGCAAAAACGCCGCGGGTAGCTCGGCGGGTGCCGACACCCGCTCGGCGCGTACCCGGTAGCCCTCGGTAATGGTCGGGAAATCCGGGTAGATATCGACCTCCCTCGGCGCCTTCAGCGCCAACGGATCCGACAGGTCCGACCCCGAGCGATGTCCATCGAAGATCATGTCCTGCCACTGCCGCACCATGCCCAGCCACTGGTTGTTGATCACCACCGCCTTGACCCCGATGCCATGACGATGGCAAGTCACCAGTTCATGGATGGTCATGTTGAGCGACCCGTCGCAAGTATAGGGAAAATAAAGGTGCTGTTGTGAGCAGGTCTGCTCATGAATGCCCTCTACCCGTCCAGAACCTACAGTCATGAGCCAGTATTCTATCGAGGGCCTGCCCCGCTTTATCGGGCATCACCTCCTCGTCTTCCATGCTGGCGATGATCCTCACCGAGCCGCCGCACTTTGGTAAGCGGTGCGTGAACCGCGGGGTAGTCTATCGCGTTTCCGCGGAGATTTTCTCAAAGACCACGGTAGAAGGCTCTCAATGTCCTTCCCGGGTTCTGCTTGCGGCAGTTCCGCAAGACCCGGCGGAGGTATCCGTAGGGCTCCAGTCCGCTAGCTTTTGCCGACTCCACCAGAGAATACAGGTTGGCACTGGCTTTGACGCCGTGCACCGAATCCGAGAACATCCAATTTCTGCCACCAATTCCAAAGGGTCGGTTAGCGTTCTCCGCCAGATTGTTATCGATCCCCAGGCGACAAACCTCCAGGTAGCGGATGAGCTTCGGCCATTCGTTGTGCAAGTAGTTCAGCGCCTTGCCGGTCAGGGTGCCCGGCGGCACCGTGGGCAGGCTGTCGTCCAGCCATGAGCGCAGTCTAGCCAAGATGGGCGCTGCATGCTTTTGCCGGTGCCCCTTTCGCTCCGGCGGTGACATGTGTTGCGTACGAGCCTGCTTCTCAATGCGATACAGCTTCTGCATCCAGGCCTGTCCCTGCTCGGCTGTTCCTTGGCGGGGGTTAAAGCTGATCGATATGACCTTCACAACAGTACCGAAACGTCTGGGGCGGGCAGCTATCACCGCGCACGGATTCCGGTCAGCATTCCGCAATTGGGCCGGCGAAACAACAGCTTATCCCCGAGAGGGTATAGAGCATGCGCTCGCAGCCTCCTCCAGTGGAATGCCCAAGGTACTGAGGAATCGGTTGAGCGAGGTAAACAGCTCCATGACGGCGAGTGCCTCGATGATTTCAATGTCACTCGCACCGGTCCTGCGCGCGAGGTCCAGGGTATCGACTGACGCCCCGTGGGGGTCGCTGTTTGCCTGCCGGGCGAGTACCAGCAAGGCCCGTTCTTTCGGTGTGAAATTGCCCGCCAATGGATCTGCCAGCAGGCGCGTTATTTCCTCTTGCCCCATGCCGAGAGCAGCCAGATTTCTCGGGTGATGCTCGACGCAGTATTCGCAGTCATTGTCATGGGAGATGACGAGGGCTATGGCTTCCTTGAGGGTCGCTGGCAGCGAGCCCTGGAGCATCACACTCTTGACCCGCTCCCAGGTAGCGATGAGTACAGCGGGGTGCCGCGCGTAAGCCCGGAACATGTTGGACACAGACCCCGTGGCCGTGCGGATCTCATTGAAGACAGCCTCGACCTCGTCACTGCCACCTTCTTCCCCGCGTCCGCCGGACCCCTGCACCAGGCGCAGGCGCGGGCGCGCCGAGCTGACAGACGCACCACCAGGACCGCTGTCTGCCGACACCGTGTCGCCGCTGCTCTTGCTAACATGGGCCAGCACGTTGTCGACCTCCTCAGGGCTTGCCTGCCGGTGCATGAAGGGTATGGCGCGAATTAACCCTGATAGCTGCCGCATGAAGCGCCGGCAGTCGTTGCACATCAGCAAATGCACTCTCATTGCCACACGTTCACGCCAGGGCAATTCACCATCAAGGTAAAGACTGGCTTTTTGGCTTACTTCACGACAGTTCAGCACTCTCCGGTCTCCTGGTAGTGATTGACCAGTTTGAACAACTCGGCCCTCGCCCGATGCAACAGTACCCTCGCATTGGATGCGGATATGTCCAGCGTGTTACAGATGTCATCGAATGACAGCTCATTACTGTCGCGCATCTCGAGGACCGCACGCTGGTTGCCGGACATTCGCTGCAGAAGCCTGTCGAGGCAATCCATCAGATCCACGCCCATCAACAGCCCCTCCGGCGAGTCCATGGACCAACTGACAGGCGCTGCTCTCCAGTGCCCATCCTCGCGAAAGCAGTCGTCAAGCGCATCCGCAGAGCCGAAATCACCCGCCTGGTCCTCGAGGAACACCTCTCGCTTGCGTGACCGCAGCTGCATCCGGGCCTCGTTGATGACGATCCGGCTGAGCCAGGTCCTTATGGCCGCGCGCCCTTCAAAACTGTCTATCGCGCGATAGGCCTTCAGCCAGGCGTTCTGCACCACCTCTTCCGCCTCGCTGGCGCCAACAATCGGCACGGCCAGGGCAATCAGGGCCCGGTGGTGGTCGCGCACGAGGGAGGCAAAATACTCGTCGCCAGCAGCCTTGCCAGAACCGTTGTCACCATCCTTAACCACTGCCCGATCTCCCCGCAAAGCCCATCGGCCAGGGCCCAATAGACATCGGCCGCGCTCCCTGGTTTCGTGAGCCTCCAATGTAACATCTGTACACTCGGCGCATCTATAGCCCATCAAGCCTGGAATCGGGCTCCGACATGCGCAAGAGCAGTCTCCACAAGCTCCGGCCCAGAGGCTGGCTCGCCGTGCCGATCTTTCGTCTGCCTGCTGGTGTTGCTGGCCCTGTTCAGCCACCAGTCAGTGACATCTTCGCCGAGCAGTTTCCGGACGGGTTTGATGCGCTATCGAAGATCTATGGGGCCATCGAAGAGGAAACTCCCGTACCGTCGGGATTGTCCTCAATCGGTTCCCTGATCCACTCATTGCTCTCCACTTTGCAAGCCTGGATACTGTCATGCGGAAATCACCTGTCGATCGGGATCAGTCTCGGAGTATCCTTGCCGACATGGAATCCCAGTGTGACTGTCTTGCGCCGCTCGGTTGTGACACGATCCTGGGCTGCTGACCTACCGGGTACCCTACGGGGTTTCCAACTGGACCAGCATCGCTAAAGATCTTGAACAGCAAGTCCGTCAGGATTCTTGACCCGGAGAGTTATTCGCACTGCAAACACCTGTTGGAGTCACCCATGCAAACCACACCAATGCTCGGACCAATCCTGGCCCAGATCCTGCTGACCATCGGGGTCTATGTGCTGCTCGGGCGGCGCAAGTTCGCTGCAGTCAAAGCCGGCGAGGTAGACCGCAATGCCACGGCGCTTGACAACCGGGCCTGGCCGGAAGCAGTGGTCAAGGTGTCAAATAACCTCGCGAACCAGTTCGAAGCTCCAGTACTGTTCTACATGCTATGTTTCGTCCTGATGGCACTGGGCCAGGGCGGCGGAATCGCGCTGATGCTGGCCTGGTTGTTCGTGCTGAGCCGGTTCGTCCACGCCTGGGTCCATGTCAACTCCAACTACGTCCCACACAGGTTCCGACTTTTCGGGCTCGGCCTGCTGCTGTTGCTGGCGATGACATTGCTCGCCCTCTGGCATTGGTTACAGATGACTTTCAACCAGTGAGCTGCAACCCAGATCCCTGATCGAGATGACCACTACTCGCGTCGACAGAGCGTACACTTTTACGTTGACCCACGCTTTCCGCCCAATGCATTGCGCCGCGGCTTGACGGCATCACACGAACTCAGCCACCTGGTACTGCCCTATCTCAGCTCCGGACACAGCTGGTCGAGTCCTGGATAAGCTTGCTTCATCGGACGTATTCAGTCACCACCTACGCCGGTTCCAAACTGAGCAGGGCTTCCCGCGTTAGCGGGGGTGTTCGGTCCAGCCACCTGCCAATCCAGTAATCCAGACTGACAAACCGTCCCGCGCCGCTGAAAAACAGCGCCAGCAGCATGATGAAGTAGGTTGCGCCAAACTCGATGCCGTTGTTCAGCACGACCAGGCTGCCCTTTTCGGTGAGCCAGTTATAGTTGCCGTGCTCGCGCAAAAGGCCGCGGGCGGCGGTCAATCGATTGCCTACCTCCTCACTGTTGGCGAGGCTCGCCTCAGCACCGGGAAAACCTACAGCCGCCAGCGGCGTTGCCATGCTGGTGGAAGGGTCAGAAGGTGCGATCGCAAACCAGCCATCCTGCCAATGGACCGTGCATATCGCCACCAGCATGGTTACCATCAGGGGGATCGCAATCAACCGGGTGGCCAGACCAAACAATAACAAAAGGCCACCAATTAGCTCCGTGGAAGTCGCCAGAAATGCCATCGACCACGGGAAGGGTAGCCCCAGCCCCCACTCCGGGTTTCCGAACCAGGATACGGTGCTTTCGAAAGCCATCATCTTGGTGAGCCCCGCCGAAAAAAATACCGGGGCAAGGAACAGGCGGAGCAATAGTGGTGCCAAAAAATCGATGCCGCGGGATCGATCCAGAAAGTCACGGGATCGCGCCAGCAAAAGCGTCGCATTCATGCGGAATCCTTTGTCTCTTCAGATGTGTAACAGCAGTGCAGACCATTCGTCAGCCAAAGTCAGCGAACGGTCTTTACTGCCATTCAGTAGCTAGCGTCGAGCTTAAGTGACCCGCCTAGCCGGCACCGCCACACTTGCCCTCACCGCACTTGCCTTCCGCCGTCTTGTCGCCGTCGGCTCCGCCGCATTTGCCTTCCGACATCTTTTTGCCATCGGCTCCGCCGCACTTGCCTTCGCCACACTTTCCCTCGGCAGATGATTTTTCCTTCGCACCGCCACACTTGCCTTCGGCATCACCCTTGGACTCGTTGCCGCCACATTTGCCCTCACCGCACTTGCCCTCAGCATCCTTGCTGGCCAGCTGATAACCCGATTCCAGGTCAGTCGCACTGAAGGGATTGTCTGCCACTGCGGCAAGCGGCATGGCCAGCGAACTTGCGAGAAAGGATGCGCTGAATACTGAGGTTACGAACTTTGATGTCTTGCTGCTCATGGATCTTCTCCTGGTTGGTTTTGACTTACAGGATATTGATTCGGCAACACAGGATTTGTTACGGCGAAAACCCCGACCCGTTGGCAAAATTTCGAAAAGGCTGCTTGCTGTCCTGCGCGGCCTCGTGTCGGGAGCGCGAAGTCGCCAGGTTTGCAGCACTGGTCATTACCCCACAGCCTTCAACGATAGGGTTCATGAAATTGAATAGCGCACAGACCGCAATGGCAGCGTACGGTGCCTGCTCATTCACGCCCGCAGCAAACACGGACTGAGCATCGGAATCCTACATTATCGCTCTGTCGCGTTGAGTAGGTGGGTGTTCGGCCATCCACTGGCACAGCGCCACCCGCCCTGCTCCAGCATACAGCTCCAAAGCCATTTTCTGAATCACGGCCTCCAGGGCATCAAAACAGCCGCTGAACGCGCGACGCTTGTCGTCATCGCTACCGGCTACCGCCGCGGGATCCGACAGGCCCCAGTGCACGCGCCGGGGCGCGCCGGGAAAATCCGGGCAGGCTTCGCCCGCGGCATTGCCGCAGACGGTCACTACGACGTCCAGCGGCATGGCGCCGGGCCCGGCAAACTCGTCCCAGCTCTTGCTGCGCGTTGCCATCGGCGGCTCCGGCAGACGCGCAATCTGCTCCAGGGCAAAGGGGTTGACGGCCCCCGTGGGCCGACTGCCGGCACTGCGGGACACAATGCGGCCACCGCCGTGGCAGTTAAACAGCGCCTCGGCCATGATGCTTCGGGCCGAATTGCCGGTGCAGAGCACCAGAACCCGCAGCGGCTGCTGTCTCAAGATGGTGTCGCTGTCGTCCTTCCGCTCTAGCAGCACGGCGCCGGTGCCTCATTGCTCGCACTACCCTGTTTGAAGGGCAAGGAGACTCCGCAGCCCTCGAAAATACCGTAGTGACGGTTGAAATCGCCTAGGAAATCAAAATGTGGCGCGAAGCGGGTATCCTGCAGCATCCGCCAGGTATTGCCGCAGACCGGGAACACCTTTCCAGTCTCTATGAAGTGGTGGCTGTCCAGGGCGAAGCCATGGGGGCAGTTCGGCACGGTCCCACGGTAGACCACCGCCTGGCCATAGTCTTCGCAGTCACTCTCCAACCCCTCTAGCTTGAACAGACGATACGTCGCCGAAAAAAAGCGGATGTTACCCAGCTTTGCCGCCAGCGCCGGATCGGTGATGTCCAGGGGTCGGTCCTCCACCAGCCGCGGATCGATGAAGCCTTGACGTTTCGCCAATTGCAGGAAATCGTTCCAGTACAAGGCGCCACCCAGGCACTCGCCGTAGAGCACCGGGTCCCGCCGCGCAGCGTCGGGCACCCGGCGGTCCGCATAAACATCGGAGAAATAGAATTCTCCGCCGGGTTTAAGCAGGCGCTGTACGCCCGCCAGCACCGCAGCTTTGTCAGGCGACAGGTTGATGACACAGTTGGAGACGATCACATCGAAGCTGCCCGGCTCCAGATGCAACTGGTCCAGCTTTTCAATGTAGCCCTCGAGAAAGCGTACATTGTCGTAACCGAACTGCTCCGCATGCCAGCCCTGGTGGGCACGGGCCACGACAAGCTGTTCGGCAGTCATGTCGACGCCAACCACGTCGCCCTGCGCACCCACCAGTTGCGCCAGAGCGTAAACATCGCGGCCACTGCCACAGCCAAGATCCAGCACTCGGCAGCCTTCGAGCTGGTCCGGGCAAACCAGGCCGCAGCCGTAATAACGAGAGAGCACCTCCGGGTGAATATTGGCCAGCAGTGGCTTCAGCCAGTTCGGCACCTGCGCGAGGTCGCAGCAGGCGCTGGTCTTCAGGTCGGCGGAGCTCTGCAGCTGCTGGCCGTAGTAGTCCCGGACGCTGCTGTGAGTGTCGGCGATATCGTCGCCAATATGGGAGGCACTGGTCACGGGTTGATCTCCATTGATTTTCATTGCGAATTTGCCGCGGCTCAGCGGTTGTCGAGAGTCCAGCGTGTGTCCAGATCCCTCAACATATAGAGCGCTATACATGCTGCGAGCATCGGCCAGGCGGCAAAGAACAGCAGGTTATTGAAGGCATCAAGATACTGCTGCCAGGAAGATAATGTAGAAACACTGTGCACCAGGAGAATGATCCCGTAGCTGTAGCGCTTCATGAAGCCTGCCACAAATGCCAGCACCACCAGCAACTGCAGGACCCCAAGAATCATGAAAACGGTACCAGACAGCCCGCCAAGGCCGTAGAAATTCTCGAATACGGCGCCGCTGTGCTCGGGATTGATGAACTTGTCCAGTGTCCACATAATCATCACGATGAACACCCCGAGGCGCAATAGCAGCAGAGCAGTGGCAATACGTTGTTGTTTCATAGTCACCTACTTTATGAGATTCACTGGGTGGCAGCGAACGCGATTTCTCAGATTCGCCGGTACTTGCCAGCCATGGATTCAGAAAAGCGGCTTTTGTTACGCGCTCCCAAATCTTTTTTTTACTGGTAACAGCGGCCCTGACATCGTGAACCGCGGTTTGTAACAAAATCTCGCTCGCCGCATCGGATTGTTGTGTACAGGTCCCAAGGTTCTGCCACCTTCAACCCACCCTGAAAAGGATCCGGAAATGAAAAACATACCCCATCCAGGTACCGACTTCCCCCGTGTTGCCCTGCCTACAATAGTGGGCGGGGTGGTGACGCTTGGCCAGCCATCCAGCGGCCAGTCACAGTTAATCGTGGTCTATCGCGGCCTGCATTGCCCCATCTGCAAAAATTACCTGGGGCAGCTGAACAACATGAAAGCGGACTTCGAGGCCATGGGTGTTGAGATCGTGGCGGTCTCGACAGATCCCAAAGGCAAGGCAGAGCAATTCTCCGAGGAAGCGCATCTGGACCTCACTGTCGCCTATGACCTTTCTATCGGGCAGGCGCGCGAGCTGGGACTGTTCATTTCCTCGCCGCTTAGTGACCGGGAAACCGATACGCCGTTCGCCGAACCCGGCGTTTTCTTCGTGCGGGCCGACGGCAGCCTGCATTTCAGCGATGTTGCCAGCGCCCCCTTCTGCCGCCCTGATCTCGACATGATCAAGAAAGGTGTGGTCTATATCAGCGAGAAGGGGTATCCACCGCGCGGTACCGACTGATAACGCGAGTGACAGGGACACCTACTTTTGAGTTAAGCGACGATCTGTCGCGATGTGGATGAAAACGGTGCCCAAACAGCCTGCAGACAAGCCTGGAGAATTCCGGAAGCAACGAGGGGGTTTGATGAAAAGCACCGACCTGAATCGATGGCGTGGAGAATGGATTGACGACCCTGGGGTCGCAAGAACCGTGGCCTGATTAGCCTGATGCGCCGTCATGTAACTGCCGAGGCCTTGGCAATGATTTCCATCCCCCTCACTACAAATAGCGCCTGCAAAAGAAGGCGCCAACAGCCCACCAGAAGCGTCATTCAGCAGGACATAACCATCACTACAATTCGCTCTCTAGCTCAATCCACGCACAGGCACTAGCGCACCGTGCACCGCCTTGGCAGCCGGAGAAAGCAGGAAGCAGATAACACTGGCCAGGTCGTCCGGTGACACCCAATCGGCGGGATCACTGTCGGGCATTGCAGCACGGTTAGCCTGCGTATCAATGACCGTAGGCAGCACGGCATTAACGTTGACGCCCTTGCTTTTAAGTTCCTCTGCCAGCGTTTCCGTGAGACGCATGACCACACTCTTGGAGGCACAGTAGGCCCCCATCAAACCCTGCCCCTCACGGGCGCCATACGCACCTACATTGACAATGCTGCCTGAGGGCTGTTGCAGCAGCACAGGAACAGCTGCCTTGATGGCATTGCGCATGGTAGACACGTTCAGACTGAACATGAGGTCCCATTGCTCGTCACTCGAGTCCCAGCTTTCGGTGCCCATGGCAAAGCCTCCGGCGAGATTGACCAGGCTGTCGAAAGGTCCGAGACTTTGTATCAACTCTCGTGTGGCATCGGCATTGGTGAGATCGACCGCATGACAATCCGGAAGGCTCTCGTCGCGGGCAATATCCAAACGAATAACCCGAGCGCCCTGGGATTCAGCGACTGCGCATACAGTTCTGCCCAGCCCGCCCAGTGCACCAGTAATTACAACTGTGCGATTTTCCAATGGTTTCACTAATTGACTCCTGAATTGTTATGAGCAGCCCCTCGGATGCTATAGGGAATTTCAAGCACTTCCAAATAAAGAGACGAGGAACTCTCGAATAACCGCGTTATCCTCATCATTCTGATCGCCAGCAACCATGTGCCCCGCCGCGGCAACATCTACGTAGCCAGCGCGGTGTATCAGTTCCGCCAGGTGTGCCACCCCCTCCGGACTCACCACGCGGCTCTGTCCTCCCCGGACCACCTGGGTAGGAACATTGATCAACCTGGCGGCTTCTTCCATGCGCCGCGCCATGGCCTCGATGGAATCGGGTGAGCCAGCACTGCTGTGAACCGCCGGATCCCAGTGCCAATAACAGCGTCCGTCGCTGCGTTGCCTCAAGTTCTTGAGCAGGCCATCACTGCTGGAACGCCGAGGGCGATGCGGCAGATACTTCGCAACTGCATCGGCCGCAGCTTCAATCGACACAAATCCATCGGGGTTGGCGGACATGAAATCAATCACTTCCTGCACGCCAGCCGTCTCCATACGCGGCACAACATCGACCATCCCGAGGGTCGCAAGAACCGGGGCCTGCTGAGCCTGATGCGGCGCCACGAGTGGCGACTCCTGACATCCTGGCTAGGGCCGTTACCACCATGTGGCGATTCTCGAAAAGTAATGGGGTGACCGAGGGCTTCCACAACAAAATGGAGATGATGACCAGGAGGGCTTATGGGTTCAGGAATTTTGAGAATTATCGTAAGCGCCAATTAAACTACATGGTATGCAGTGACCAGGCCTTGTGGCAGTGGTAGCTCGCGCAGTTCTACTATATTTTGTGTGGCGAGATGTCCACCACGTTGCCTCTCGCCACGTCTTTGATCGGCGAGAGCAAGTGC
>NZ_JAVKCQ010000153.1:0-7158 GCF_040222615.1 Haliea sp. | reverse complement strand
ACACTTTGAGGACAAACCGTGGCTGTCGCCGGCCACCGCCCGGCGGATCAGTTGCGATGCCTCGCTGGTGACGGTGCTGGAGGATGATGCCGGCAAGGTGCTGAACGTGGGCAGGAAGTCACGGATTGTGCCGGAACGCATCCGCCGCGCCCTGCGCGAGCGGGACGGGGTCTGCCAGTATCCCGGCTGCCAGGAATCGGAGTACGTCGAAGCCCATCATATCCGGCACTGGGCCGAGGGTGGGGAAACGCGGCTGGACAACCTGGTGACCCTGTGCCGGTTCCATCACCGGCAGTTGCACCGCGGGTGCTTCGACATTCGTCTCAATGGCGACTCCGCGGAGATCTCGGCGCCAGCAGAATTTTAAAGGCAGCGGACTCCGACCGATTGGCGGTGATCCCTGAGGTTGGGCACAGACTTGAGTCAGGCCGCGCGCAGAGCCCGCCCCAGGGACCTGCTGCCCAGCACTGCGGTAAAGTCGCCCTGCTGCCACACCGGTTCACCGTTAATCAGCACATGGGTCACCACACCGTCCGAACGATTCACCATCTGCCGGTGATCAAACAGGTCGCGGTGGATCAGGGCGCGATGCTCGTTGCTATCCCAGCCCTTGAGCGCCTCCGGGTCAACCAGGGTGATATCCGCCTGGGCGCCGATCTCCAGGCTGCCCACGTCGAGACCGAAGAATTCGGCGGGCTCCCGGGTCATGCGCCGCACCATCGTGGCGACGGTCTCCAGGCCCTCTGCCTGCGCCAGCTTCAGTGACATCAGATTGGCGTCGAAGAAGGCCATGTTGGTGATGTGGGCGCCGGAATCATTGAAGCCGGGCAGCGCGTTGGGGTGCAACAGGTAGCCCAGGGTTGCCTCCTTGTCCGTATTGCCGACATCGACATACCAGCGGAAGGATTTGTCATACTCGCGCAGCAGGTGCAGCATGAAGTCTGCTTCATCGGCGGTGGGCCTGGGGAACGCGGCCAGCGCCGTGCGCTCCTCCTCCGAGCGGGCCGCCCCAGCCTGACCGCCCTGGAACCGCTGCAGCCGTTCCATGACCTGCTGCATGGACTCACCATTCCACTCGGCGACGGGCGCACCGTCGAATATCATCAGCTCCAGGTCACGGATCACAATCTTGTCCGGCAGCCCCAGTTTCGCCTTCAGGGTTGCCAGGTTGCGCCCCCTGCGGCCGTGAAACCAGTCGCGGCGAAATGCCTCGATGAAAGCCGGGTCGTTGAGCAGGGCCCGGCGGCCCTCCACATCGTCGTACTCCAGGGCGATGAGTTCGCAGGTCGAGTCCAGTTCCTCGAAAATAGGACTGACAATGCCATCGGCCCAGATCCGGAAATTGGTACCCAGGGCCTGGAAGTGGATACGCCCCTTCAGCAGCGCGCTGTTGACCAGGCGCGCCACACCGAGAAAGGCGTTCGAGGCTTTTGGCGCCAGCACGAATTTCATCACCGACAGCGCGGAAGTCTTCAGCGGGCTGCCGAACAGGCGGCCGCTGCTGAGGAAGAAATACAGCAGTCCCTTCACCCTGTTCTCAATAATCGGCGTGGTCTGCCAGACCCGGTCATGCCGGCGGACCACACCCAGCAGGCGCCTCAGCTCCCCGAAGCTGGCGAACTGGGTCGGGATACGCTGATCGGTGTGCGGGGCATTGGCCAGGTAGTGGAAGGGCAGCCCGTCGGTGCTCAAACCCAGATAGCCCTGGGCCATTGCCTGTTCCAGTAGTCGCTCCATTTCCCGCAACTCGGCCTCGGTGGGATCGCGACTGATGCTGTCCTTGAGGCCCATCACCTCGACCCGCAACATGGAGTGGGGCACGAAGGCACCGATGTTGGGCCCCAGCGGCAGCGTGTCGAAGTGGTCCATGTAATCACCGGTATTGTCCCAGGTGATGGTTTCCACGCATTTGCCCAGCACCTTCTTGGGGATGTTTTCCACCCGGGTGAAGCAGTCCACGATCGGGTTCTGTTCGCCCTCCAGCTGCTGGCCAAAGCAGGTGCCGAGGCTGCAGTTGCCCACCAGCACCGTGGTGGTGCCATGGCGTACCACCTCGGGCAGGCGCGGGTCCAGGTCCACTTCCAGGTCGAGGTGGGTGTGGATATCCAGCAGTCCCGGCATCAGCCACTGGCCTGATCCGTCAATAACCCGGACAGCCTCGGCCCGCGGCAACCCCGCCCCGCGGGCTGCGATCCTGCCCCCGCGAATGGCGATGTCCACCGCCTGTGGCGCGTCGCCGCTGCCGTCAAAGACCAGTGCGTCGGTAATCAGGGTATCCCAGGTCGTGCTCATGCTGTGCTGGCTCCGTGCCCGGTGGCGTTGGGCTGTCGTTATCGGTAGCGTCAATCTGCCATTGGCGGGCGGTGCAGTAAAGGGCAGCGGTTCCGCGGCGTTGGTCCGGTTGCAGGAGCCCGCACCACAGGCGGGATACTTGAACCGCTACCGGGCTCACTGTGCTTGCATAACTCATAAGCATACTTATAATAAGTCCATCTATGAACAGCGGGAGCCAACCGTGAGCCGCGCGCGCAATGACGCCACCGACCAGCTCAGTTTCGAACTGCACACCGCCGCGCGGCTGCTGCGGCGCAACTATGATCGCCGCGCCCGGGCCCACGGCCTCACCCGCTCCAAATGGCAGGTGCTGTGGTCGCTGTCGCGGGAGCAGGGGGCAAAGCAGGCGGAGCTTGCCGAACGGCTGGACGTGGCGCCCATCAGCCTCACCCGCCAGCTCGACATCCTCGAGCAGGAAGGGCTGATCGAGCGCCGGCGAGACGAACAGGATCGGCGCTGCTTCCGCATTTACCTGACCGAAGCGGCGCAGCCGGCCCTCTCCACGTTGCGGCACTTGGCTGAATTGACCCGCGCCGAGGCCCTGGCCGGACTCGACCACGATGAGATCCTGCTGCTGAAGTCACTGTTGGAACGAATTCGCCTGAACCTGGTTCGCGAGGAGTAGACCTACCATGTCACAGCTAATGCAAAGACGCCTGCTGATGGGCCTGGGCCTGGTAGTGGGGGGCCTGACGGTCGCCTGGTTCACGCTCGGCGGCCAGGGCAGCATCAGCACCGAGAACGCCTACGTCAAGGCCAACAAGCTGGCCCTGTCCAGTGAAGTGAATGCCATCGTCAAGTCGGTGCTCGTGCAAGCCAACCAGCCCGTCGAGGCGGGCCAGCTGCTGGTGCAGCTGGAAGACCAGCCGTTCCAGCTCGCCGTCGCCGAGGCCGAGGCCCACCTGTCCCAGGTACAGAACCAGATCATGACGCGGCGGGCGGAATACGCCGAAGTGGAAGCCGAAATTCGCCAGGCGGAGGAAGACGCCGCCTACTACCAGCGCCAGCTGCTACGCAACCAGCGCATGGGCCCCTCTGCCATATCCGAGGCGGATCTCGATGAGTCACGGCAGCGCCTGGCGCACTCCCAGGCCCAGATTGCCATCAATCGGCAGAAGCTCGCAGGCCTGCGCGCTGCCCTGGGCGGCAACCCCGAACTGCCGCTCGCAGCCCAGGCCGATATCCAGGTAGCGCAGGCCCAGCTGGACCGTGCGCGCTATCAGTTGTCGCGCACCCGCATCGTCGCGCCGGCGGCGGGCACGGTGACCAACGATGTGCCGCAGCTGGGTGAAATGACCGTGGCGGGCTTCGCCGTGGTCAACCTGATGGCGACCGACGATATCTGGATCGAAGCCAACCTGAAAGAAACCCAGCTCACCCACGTGCGCCCCGGCCAGGCGGCGGAAGTGACCATCGACGCCTACCCCGGGCAGACCCTGCGCGCCCGGGTGGAAACCCTGAGCCCCGCCAGCGGCTCGGAGTTCGCCCTCATCCCGGCACAGAATGCCAGCGGCAACTGGGTCAAGGTCGTGCAACGCATTCCCGTGCGCCTGCGCCTGGAAAGCCTGCCGGAAGATGCCGTGCTGCGTGCCGGCATGAGCGCCGGGGTTCGCATCGTCACCGAATCCCCGAACCCGGTGGCCAGCAAGCAGGTGGCGCTGGCATCTGCTGCTGACCAGGTGGCTGCCCAGCCCCTGTGAGCGCGCGCAGCATAGCACCGTGGATGGTGGCCGCCAGCGTCATGCCGGCCACCATCATCCAGGTCGTCGACACCACCATCGCCAACGTCGCCCTGCCCCACATGCAGGGCAGCCTAGGCGCGGGCAGCGACCAGGTGATCTGGATTCTCACCTCCTACATCGTCACCGCCGCGATCATGACCCTGCCTGTTGGCTACATGGCCCAGCGCTTCGGCCGACGCTCGGTACTGCTCTGGTCCGTAGCCGGTTTCACCCTCGCCTCCATGCTCTGTGGGCAGGCGACAAGCCTCAACGAAATGGTCATGTGGCGCATTATCCAGGGAGCCTGCGGGGCCTCTCTTGCACCGCTGTCCCAATCCATTCTGCTGGACACCTTCCCCAAAGAAAAACACGCTTCGGCCATGAGCATCTGGGGCATGGGCATCATGATTGGGCCTATTCTCGGCCCGACCCTGGGGGGCTGGCTGACCGACACCTACTCCTGGCGCTATGTCTTTTACATCAATGTGCCGCTGGGGGTCGCCTCCCTCATCGGCATCTACTGGTGCGTGCCGAAAACCGCCCCCGTGCGGAAACGCTTCGACCTGCTGGGATTCGGACTGCTGGCAGTCGCCGTCGGCGCACTGCAGTTGTTGCTGGACCGCGGCGAGCACGTACTCTGGTTCGAATCACTGGAAATACAGCTGTACGCTGTCATGATCTGCCTCGCTCTGTACCTGTTCACCACACACACCCTCACCAGTGATCGGCGCTTTGTCTCACCCGCGCTCTTTCGCGACCGCAACTATGTCACCGGCGTACTGTTCATCTTTCTGGTGGGCATCGTGCTGCTGGCGACCATGGCCCTGCTGCCACCCTTCCTGCAGATCTGGAAAGGCTACCCGGCGGTCACCACCGGGCTGGTGCTGATGCCGAGAGGAGTAGGTACCATGCTGGGCATGATGGTGGTCGCACGGCTCATGCAGCGCTTCGACCCGCGCCTGCTGATCATCGTCGGCATGTGCACTGCCAGCCTGACCCTGGCGGAGATGGCCCGCTTCACGATGGAAGTGGGGCAGACGACGCTGGCAATGACCGGCTTCGTGCAGGGGCTGGGACTGGGGCTGGTGTTCATTCCAACAACCACACTGGCCTACGCCACGCTGGCACCGCACTTGCGCGATGAGGGGGCAGCGCTGTTCAGCCTGTCGCGAAATCTCGGCAGCAGTATCGGCGTATCCCTGATCATGGCATTATTGAGCCGCAATATGTGGATCAACCAGCAGGAGCTGGCGGCGCGGCTGAACCCGGGCCTGAGGCTGCCGCAGGGCCTGGATGACCCCGACACCGTCGCGGCATTACCCGGCGAGCTGATTGCCACCGTGACCCGGCAGGCGGCGGAAATCGCCTACGTCAACGACTTCTACCTGCTGATGTGGGTAAACCTGGCTGCGATACCCCTGGTGCTGCTGCTGCGCGTCCCGAAACACACCCGTCAGACCGGCACCGCAGCCGCCGAGGCCTGATACCCGGAGGGAGTACCGCCCATGACCCACAGCGGCGCCACACCCGCGCTCGAACACAGTTTTGCCGATCTGCCGGAGCGCTTCTACCGTGCCCTGGCACCGACCCCGGTCGCGGCGCCCGGCCCCATACGGGTGAACCGCGCTCTGGCCAAGAGCCTGGGCCTGGACGCCGACTGGCTGGCCTCGGAGGCTGGCACCGCCTGGCTCGCGGGCAACACCGTCGCGCCGAACTCCCGTCCGCTGGCCGCCGCCTACGCCGGCCACCAGTTCGGCAGCTTCAACCCGCAGCTGGGTGACGGTCGCGCGATCCTGCTGGGAGAGCTGCACTGGGACGACGGCAGGCGTATGGACCTGCAGCTCAAGGGCGCCGGCCGCACCGCCTGGTCCCGGGGCGGCGACGGCCGATCGCCGCTGGGCCCGGTGCTGCGGGAGTACATCGTCAGCGAGGCCATGGCGACCCTGGGCGTGCCCAGCACCCGCGCCCTGGCAGCGGTCAGCACTGGCGAACCGGTATTTCGTGAGCGCTCACTACCCGGCGCGGTCCTGGCCCGCGTCGCTGCCAGCCATCTCCGCATCGGCAGCTTCGAATTCTTTGCCGCACGCAAGGACAAGGAGGCTCTGGAGATCCTGGTCCGCTACACGCTGGAGCGCCACTACCCGGAGCAGGCCGAGGGCGAAAACCCGGCCCTGGCCCTGCTTGAATCGGCCATCCGGTCCCAGGCTTCGCTGATCTCACGCTGGCAGCTGCTGGGCTTCATCCACGGAGTGATGAACACCGATAACATGCTGTTGTCCGGCGAAACCATCGACTACGGCCCCTGTGCCTTCATGGACGCCTTCAACCCGGACACCGTGTTCAGCTCCATCGACCACGCGGGCCGCTATGCCTATCGCAACCAGCCCGGCATCGCCCACTGGAACCTGGCCTGCCTGGCCCAGGCGCTGGTACCGGTATTGCACGAGGACACCGAGCAGGCCGTCGCCCTGGCCCAGGCCGCGGTGGATACCTACGGCGACCAGTTCCTTGAGGCCCACACCGAGGGCCTCAAGGCCAAGCTGGGGCTGGCAGAGGACCGCCCCGAAGACGCCGCACTGATTGAGGACCTGTACACCCTGATGGCCAACGAGGCGGTGGACTTTACCCTGACCTTCCGCCGCCTGGCGGACCTCGCCAGCCCGGACACCGCCGGCAACCAGGACTGCAGCGAACTCTATCCCCTGCCCCCAAGCTTCGACCCATGGCTGGCGCGCTGGCGGCAGCGTATCGCAGCCGAACCTGTCGATTCGCAGGAACGACAAGCGGCGATGTATCGCGCCAGTCCCATCTTCATTCCGCGCAACCACCTGGTGGAAGCCGCCATCGCCGCGGCGACGGATCGGGGCGACTTCGCCCCCTTCCATGCCCTCGTCGACCGTCTGGCGGACCCCTGGACCTGGCGCCCCGAAGACCGCGACTTTGCCCTGCCGCCCGCGCCGGAGCAGCAGGTTCACCAGACTTTCTGCGGCACCTGAGCGAGCCACAATAGCCAGAATCTCGCGATGAGGCGCTGGTCGTTGCGCGCTTCCCGGGACCGTCCGAGACATGGATGTCGAGGCCGAGCGTCCATGGATGGAGTTGC
>NZ_JAVKCQ010000152.1:0-24282 GCF_040222615.1 Haliea sp. | reverse complement strand
ACACTTTGAGGACAAACCGTGGCTGTCGCCGGCCACCGCCCGGCGGATCAGTTGCGATGCCTCGCTGGTGACGGTGCTGGAGGATGATGCCGGCAAGGTGCTGAACGTGGGCAGGAAGTCACGGATTGTGCCGGAACGCATTCGCCGCGCCCTGCGCGAGCGGGACGGGGTCTGCCAGTATCCCGGCTGCCAGGAATCGGAGTACGTCGACGCCCACCATATCCAGCACTGGGCCGAAGGCGGGGAAACGCGGCTGGACAATCTGGTGACGCTGTGTCGCTTCCATCACCGGCAGTTGCACCGCGGATGCTTCGACATTCGTCTCAATGGCAACTCCGCGGAGATCTTGGCGCCAGAAGAATTCTAGAGGCTGCGGCTGTCCCGGACTGGCGGTACAGGCTTGAACACCGCACACCGCACACCGCACACCGCACACGGCACACCGCCTCCAGCGGGAATGGGAAACTCGCAGCAGAGTTAAGAAAAGCAATACCGCTGTGCAACACGGGGCGGCAAGACCTGCCCCGAAACTTTTTACGCCAGGCTCTTGTTCCGCAGCCGCAAGGCGTTGCTGATTACGCTGACCGAGGACAGTGACATCGCCGCCGCGGCGATCATCGGTGACAGCAACGTGCCGGTAAGCGGATAGAGGATACCCGCTGCGATGGGCACCCCCGCGGCATTGTAGGCAAAGGCGAAGAACAGGTTCTGGCGGATATTGCGCATGGTCGCCCGGGACAGCTGCAGGGCGTGGACGATACCGCCGAGGTCGCCCTGCAGCAGGGTGATGCCGGCGCTTTCGATGGCGACGTCGGTGCCTGTGCCCATGGCGATGCCCACATCAGCAGTAGCCAGTGCCGGGGCATCGTTGATGCCGTCGCCGACCATGGCGACCATCCGGCCCTCATCCCGCAGGCGCTGGACCACGCGGCCCTTGTCCTCCGGCAGCACCTCCGCTTCCACCTCGTCAATGCCCAGGGTACGCGCCACTGCCGTGGCGGTGGTGCGGTTGTCGCCGGTGAGCATGACCACGCGCAGGCCCGCCTGCTGCAGCGCCTGGATAGCGTCGCCGCTGCTTGCCTTGACCGGGTCGGCGACCGCCAGCAGGCCGGCAAAAGCGCCATTCACGGCCGCGAAGATGACCGTCGCCCCCTCCCTGCGTAGCTCTTCGGCGGCACTGTCCTCCGTCTCAAGGTCGGCGCCCTCCGCAGTCATCAGCAGGCGATTGCCCACCGCTACACGCTTGCCGTCGACCTGCCCGGTGACGCCCTTGCCGTTCTCGGCATCGAAGCCTGTCGCCTCTGGCAGCGTGAGTTCCAGCTCCCGTGCGCGCTCGACGATGGCCTGGGCGAGGGGGTGTTCACTGCCCTGCTCCAGCCCCGCCACCAGGGTCAGCAGGGAGCGCTCGTCGTAGTTTTCGGCGGGCCGCACCGCGGTCACTGCGGGCTTCCCCTCGGTCAGGGTGCCGGTCTTGTCGATCACCACCGTATCCACCCGCTCCATGCGCTCCAGCGCCTCGGCGTCCCGTATCAGCACGCCCATGCCGGCCCCGCGGCCGATACCGACCATGATCGACATCGGAGTGGCCAGGCCGAGGGCGCAGGGGCAGGCAATGATCAGTACGCTGACCGCGGCGATCAGGGCGAAGGCCATGGGTGGTTGCGGCCCCAGCAGGGACCAGGCGATGAAGGCGATCACTGCCACGGCGATCACCGCCGGCACAAAGTAGCCGGCGACCCGGTCCGCCAGGCCCTGGATCGGTGCGCGGCTGCGCTGGGCGCTGGCCACCATCTGCACGATCTGCGCCAGCAGGGTGTCGCGGCCCACCTTGTCGGCGCGCATGATAAAGCTGCCACGACCATTGATACTGCCGCCGATGACGTTGTCGCCGACCTCGCGGGTCACTGCCAGGGGTTCGCCGGTGACCATGGATTCATCCACTGTGGAGCGGCCTTCCAGGATCTCGCCATCCAGGGGGATTTTGTCACCGGGGCGCACCCGCAGCCGGTCGCCCACCTGGACCTGGTCCAGTGGCACATCCTCTTCTTCGCCCCGGGTGTCGAGGCGGCGAGCGCTGGCCGGCGCCAGGTCGAGCAGGGCGCGGATCGCCCCCGAGGTTTTTTCCCGTGCGCGCAGTTCCAGCACCTGGCCCAGCAGCACCAGCACGATGATCACGGCGGACGCTTCGAAGTACACCGCTACCGAGCCGTCGGGCTGGCGAAATGCCGCCGGAAAGATCCCCGGCGCCACGGTGGCGACCAGGCTGTAACCCCAGGCGGCGCCGGTGCCGATGGCAATGAGGGTGAACATGTTCAGGTGGCGGCTGAGTACCGAGCGCCAGCCGCGCAGGAAGAACGGCCAGCCCGCCCACAGTACGACCGGCGTCGCCAGCGCCAGCTGGACCCAGTTTGACCATTGCGGTGCCAGTAGCCTCTCGGTGGCAAACAGGTGACTGCCCATCTCCAGCAGGAACACAGGCAGTGCCAGCGCCAGGCCGATCCAGAAGCGGCGGGTCATATCCAGCAGTTCCGCCGAGGGGCCGGTATCCGCGGTGACCTCCTCCGGCTCCAGCCCCATGCCGCAGATCGGGCAGTCGCCGGGGCCCTGCTGGCGCACCTCCGGGTGCATGGGGCAGGTGTAGATGGCACCGGGGATGGCGGCCGCGGGTTCGGGGCGCTCGCCCAGATATCGCTCCGGCTCCGCCTCGAATTGTTCGCGGCAGCGCGCGGCGCAGAAGTGCCAGGTCTGGCCCTGATATTCGCTGTGATGTTTGGCGGTGGCCGCGTCCACGGTCATGCCGCAGACGGGGTCCCGGGTTGTCTGTGCCCCCGTTGTCGCTGCTGTCATGGTTTGCCTCCTGCATTCCGCCACGGTGTGGCGTGGAGTATAGACCATGCCCCGGACCCGATTTCTCGCGGGGCCCGCGGCCTTCGAGCCACCTGCCGACCCCGTGAGCCGCCACGCAATAGGCCAGCGCGCTGCCCGCGATGGCTGATGCGGTGGTAACATCGCCTCTTTTGTGAAGCGGGATTCTCATGACCACCATCGGCACGCCACTCACTCCCCACGCCACCCGGGTCATGCTGCTGGGCAGCGGCGAGCTGGGCAAGGAAGTCACGATCGAACTGATGCGTCTGGGCTGCGAGGTGATTGCGGTGGACCGCTACGCCAATGCGCCGGCCATGCAGGTAGCCCACCGCAGCCATGTACTCAACATGCTCGACGGAGGGGCGCTGCGGGCGCTGGTGGAACAGGAGCGGCCGCAGTTTATCGTCCCGGAGATCGAAGCCATCGCCACCGATGAGCTGGTGCGGCTGGAGGGCGAGGGCTGGCAGGTGGTGCCCTCTGCCCGTGCCGCGCAGCTGACCATGAACCGCGAGGGGATCCGGCGGCTGGCGGCGGAGGAGCTGGGGCTGGCGACCTCTCCCTACCGTTTCGCGGCAACCCGCGAGGAGTACCTGGCAGCGGTGGCGGCGGTGGGCCTGCCCTGTGTGGTCAAGCCCATCATGTCGTCCTCCGGCAAGGGCCAGAGCACGGTGCGCAGCGCCGCGGATATCGACCGGGCCTGGGACTATGGGCAGGCCGGTGGTCGCACGGGCGCCGGCAAGTTGATTGTCGAGGGCTTCGTCGATTTCGACTACGAGATCACCCTGCTGACTGTTCGCCACCGCGATGGCACCAGTTTCTGCGAACCCATTGGTCACCGCCAGGAGAAGGGCGATTACCGCGAGTCCTGGCAGCCCCAGGCCATGAGCGCGACCGCGCTGGCCGAGTCCCGGCGGATCGCGGAGGCGGTTACCGGCGCGCTCGGTGGTTACGGCATTTTCGGGGTGGAACTGTTCATCAAGGGAGACGCGGTGTATTTCAGCGAGGTGTCTCCGCGCCCCCACGACACCGGCCTGGTCACCCTGATTTCACAGAACCTGTCGGAATTCGCGCTGCATGCCCGGGCTATTCTGGGACTGCCGGTGCCCGCGATCCGCCAGCTGGGTCCTTCGGCCTCGGCGGTGCTGTTGGTGGCGGGGGATTCGGCTGACATGCGTTACGGCAACCTGGCCGCGGCGCTGGCCGAGGAAGACACCGACCTGCGCCTGTTCGGCAAGCCGGAGGTCCGGGGGGAACGCCGCCTCGGTGTCGGCCTGGCCCGGGCCGACACGGTCGACGCTGCGGTGCAGAAGGCCCTGCGGGTGGCGGGGGCAATTGAGGTGAGCGTGTGACGCAAGCGCTGGCCCGCCGCACACCGCAACGCCATGAACGATGTGCCTCTGCCGCCGGTCCATCGCCCAACGGTGCGCCATGAACGATGTGCCTCTGTCGTCAGCCCGTCGTCCGCTGCCTGCCCCTCGCCATGAATGATGCGTCCCTCCCGCCAGCCCGGTTCCTGCACGATCTTCCCGCAATGCAGGCCCGGCAGCAGCCGGACGCTCCGGCACTCTGGTGGCAGGGAGAGGCCACCAGCTATGCCACTCTCAACCGGCAGGTAGACCGGCTGGCGGCCCGCCTCGCCGCCGTGGGCGAGGTGGGGGACCGCATCGGCGTCCTGGCCTGGAACTGCCCGCAGTTTATCGAACTCATTTATGCCTGCGCCGCCAGTGGCCGCATCCTGGTGCCGCTGAATGTGCGCCTGGCGCCCGCGGAGTGGCTCTATCAGCTCGAGGCGGCGGGCGTGGGCCTGCTGTTTGCGGACGGAGACCTGGCGCAGGGGCTGGGCTCCGGGCCGGATTGCCCGCCCGGCCTGACTGTCGTGGACCTGCAGTCCGGCTACGACCATTGGGTCCGGGAAGGCCCGGTGGCGTCCCTGCCGGAGCTGCGCCCCGAGGACCCGGCGTGGCTTCTGTTCACCTCCGGTTCCACCGGTCGGCCCAAGGGGGCGGTGCTCAGCCATCGCTCCTTGCTGGCCGGGCTGGAGTCGGCCGCCCTGGCGCGGCCGGTGGCGCCGGGTGACAGGTACCTCTATCCATTTCCGCTGTTTCATGTCGCGGCCCATAACGTGCTGCTGCAGCACCAGTACGGTGCTGCAGTAGTGTTGCTGCGCTCGTTCAACGCGGAGGAAACCCTGCGCGCCTGTCGTGAACTGGGCGTCACCACCATGTCCCTGGCGCCGACCATGCTCGCCATGCTGCTGGATCACCCGTCTTTCAGCCCCGCGGACCTGGCGGGGGTGCGCACCATCGGCTACGGCGCCTCGGCTATGCCGGAAACCTTACTGCATCGCTTGCTCGCGGAGACCGGGGTGGGCCTGTGCCAGAGTTATGGCATGACTGAACTGGCCGGCAGCGCCGCCTTCCTCACCGTGGAGGACCACCGGCTGGCAGCGGAGGGTCGCCCGGAACTCCTGCAATCGGTGGGCAAGCCGCTGGCCACGGTGGCACTCAAGGTCGTCGATGAAGCGGGCAATGTGTGTCGCCCTGGAAGCGCAGGGGAGATTCTGGTTCGGGCGCCGCAGTGTATGCAGGGCTACTGGCAGCAGCCGGAAGCGACGGCGGCGGCGCTGGCGGATGGCTGGCTGCATACCGGGGATATCGGCCGCTTCGATGAGCAGGGCTACCTTTACATTGTCGATCGCAAGAAAGACATGATCATCAGCGGCGGCGAAAACGTGGCCTCCCGGGAAGTGGAGGAAGTGCTGCGCCGGCATCCTGCAGTGCGGGATTGCGCCGTCATCGGCCTGCCCGATACGCACTGGGGGGAGCTGGTCTGCGCCGTGCTGGTACTGGAGGCGGAGGCCAGCGACGCGGAGCTGGCGGCGCACTGCAGGAGCCTGCTGGCGGGTTACAAGACCCCGAGAACCTGGCGCCGGGTGTCGGCCCTGCCGCTGAACGCGGCGGGCAAGGTGGACAAGCCGGCGCTGCGTCGCGCCAGCGGTTGCAAATGACCGTTCAGGATACAGGCTTGAAACAGTGGCTCCTCATTCCCTCGCGCCACTCATCAACTTGCTGACATAGGCCCGGAATTCTTTCATGTTGGCCTGCTGGTCTGCATCCACCTTTCCGGAAACGGCATCTTCCGCCATGCGGGCGTCCCATTCGGCGAGGCCCGGCACCGTCGGCAGCACCTCCCACCCAAGCTGGCTGGGACCCACCAATTTGGGAATAGCCAGAACGTAGCGCAGGTAGATGTCCGCCAGGGTCAACTCGGCGCCACAAACCCAGGGCTCGAACTTGACCAGCTGCGCGAGGCTGGCGGTGCCCTTGTCCAGCGTGGCCTGCACTTCTTTTTTCACCGAATCGTGCACGGTGAGATTACCCAGCACCGCGGGCAGCAGGCGCCGCGCCGGCAGCTCCAAATACAGTTCGGCCACCTTCATCACCTGGCGTACCCGCGCGCGCTGTTCCGGATCGGCTGGGAGCAGCGGTTTTTCCGGGTAGACGTCCTCGATGTATTCCACCAGCACGCTGCTCTCCGACAGGTGGGTGCCGGCGGCGGTGGTCAGCGCCGGCACTTTGCCCGCCGGGCTGACGGCCAGCAGCTCCGGCGAGCCGGGGTAGACCAGGTTTTCAGTGAAGGGCACGCCCTTGTGCAGCAGACAGTGCTTGACGATGTTGTAGTAGTTGCTGGCGGCGAAGCCGTGCAGGGTAAGCATGGGTTGATCTCCGATTTGGGGGTCAGGGCTGAATTGTAGCACTCTGCACAGCGCCGCACTCCGAGACCAGCGTTCGCCTCCGGCGCGGTATCCCACCCCGAACTCACTCCGGCACCCACCGCTTGCCTGGTCTCTCAGCGGGATCCCGCCGCTGGTTCCCCTCCGCGGGACTCACTGCAGCAGTGCCCGCTGACCCCGGGGCTGCACTGCAGTAAACTGTGCCCCTCCGGGGCCCGCCATGTCGGCGGGGCCAACAAGTGTCAGGACAGTGGTGGTGGCGGAATCAGGGCAGTTGGAAGCGGTGGCAGAGCGGATCGTGTGCAAGTTTGGCGGTTCCAGTCTCGCCAGCACGGAACAGATGCGCAAGGTGCGGGAAATCATCGAAGCGGACCCGCGGCGCAGGATTATCGTGCCATCGGCGCCGGGCAAGCGCGACAGCCAGGATACCAAGATCACCGACCTGCTGTACCTGTGTCACCACGCGGCCAGCATGAACGCGGATTTCAGCGGCCCCTTCGGCCAGATCGTCGAGCGCTTCACCGGCATTGAGCAGGAGCTGGGTGTTACGCCGGTGATCGCGCAGCATCTGGAGCAGTTCCGGCAGCAGCTCGCCGCCGGGGTGACGGCGGATTTCGCCGCTTCCCGTGGCGAGCACTTCTGCGGCCTGCTGCTGGCCGCCTGGCTGGGTGCGGAGTTCGTCGAGCCGGCGGACTGTATCGTCATCGGCAGCAACGGCCTGGTGGATCCGCAGACCTGGACCCTGCTGGGGGCGCGGCTGGGCGACGTGAGCAAGCGCTATGTCGTGCCCGGTTTCTACGGTCGCGACCTGGAGGGCCAGGTGCGTACCTTTTCCCGCGGCGGCTCCGACGTCAGCGGCGCCGTTGCCGCCCGCGCCGCCCACGCCGCGCTGTACGAGAACTGGACCGATGTCTCGGGGCTGCTGATGGCGGACCCGCGCATTGTCAGCCAGCCGCGGCCCATGGCGGAAGTGACCTACGCCGAGATCCGCGAACTGGCCTATATGGGCGCCAGCGTGCTGCACGACGAGGCGATGGCCCCGGTGCGGGAGGTGGGGATTCCGGTCAATATCCGCAATACCAACGCGCCCGACCACCCGGGTACCCGCATCGTCGCCGAGCTGTCGCCGGAGATCATCCAGAGCACGCAAATCGCCGGCGTCGCCGGCAAGACCAGTTTCTCCATGATCACCATAGGCAAGCACCTGATGAACCGCGAGGTGGGCTTTGTCTACCGCCTGCTGGGGGTGCTGGAGCACAACGATATTCCCTTCGAGCACTGCCCCTCGGCCATCGACAGCGTCAGCGTGGTGCTGGAGTCGAAGTGGCTGGAGGGCCGGGTCGAGCAGGTGCTGGACGAGATCCGCCGCACCCTGGAACCGGATGACATCGAGTATGTACCGAGCATCGCCCTGATCGCCATCGTCGGCGAGGAGATGGCGCGCACCCCGGGGATTGCGGCCAAGGTGTTCACCGCGCTGGCGGCCTCCGGCGTCAATGTGCGCCTGATCAACCAGGGTGCCTCGGAGCTCAATATCATCGTCGGCGTCGCCCCGGATGACTACCCGCAGGCCCTGCGGGCGATCTATGGGGCGTTTGTAAGCCACCCCGGGTGATCGCCCGCGGCCAAGGTGAACGGCCGCACAGCGGACACAGCAGGTGGCCCGCGGGCTGCTACCGCTGGCCCGCGGCCAGCCGGTGCAGCAGCAGCGCGGCGCGTTTGGCCTGCAGGGGCAGCGCCGGCAGGTAGGCGGTCTCGTTGACGGTGTGCCCCTCGCTGCCGCTCATGCCCAAACCGTCGAGCGCCATCTCCACATGGTCGGCGGCAAAGGAGATATCCGCGGCGCCTGCGCGCAGCGGGTTGACCGCCACTACCTCGCCAAATCCCAGCGCCTCGCTCACTTCCGTGTACAGCGCCAACAGCCGCAGATTGCCCGCCGCCGGTGCCATCGGCGGATAGCCCTCGTCGAAGCTGATGCTGGCGCTGGTGCCCGCAAGGCTGTCCGCGACGATCGCCGCCATACGCGCCTGGGCGCGGGCCAGCTGCGCCGCCGACAGGGCCCGGATATCCCCCTCCACCCGCGCCGTTTCGGCCACCACGTTGCTCTTGCCGAACGCGCTGCTGCTGTTGTCTGCCTCGCTGTTGCGCACGGTTGTGCCGCCGGCGATGCGCCCGGGATTGAAAGTCAGGTACTGCTCACCGCGGAGGGACTCGTCTTCGTGAAAACCGTGCAGGATGCGGGCGGCCTCGTAGATCGCGCCGGAGCCGATGTCCTCGCGGAATATCTGCGAGGAATGGGCCGGCGTGCCGGTTACCGTCAGGGTCCAGCCGACACTGCCGCGACGGGCCACGTTGGCGGTGCGGTAGTCGCCGTCGCCGTTTTCGAAGCCGAGGGCAATGTCGGCGTAGGTCGCGGCGTCCACCAGGGCCTGTTTGGACAGCGCCAGCGGGCTGCCGCTCAGCTCCTCGTCGCCGGTCAGCACGACGGTCACGTCCAGTCGCTCCAGGGCCCCCACTTCGGCCAGGGCGGCCAGCGCCTGCAGCATGATCACGTTGCCGCCCTTCATGTCGGCGATGCCGGGACCGGTGGCGGTGGTGGCGTCAACCCGGGTGTAGGTCTGGAACGGGCTGTCCGGTTCGAACACGGTGTCGAGATGGCCGATCAGCAGCACCTTCCGCTGTGCCTCGCTGCCCCGATAGCGGGCCAGCAGATGCCCGGCGCGCCCGAATTCGCTGCCGTCCAGCCACTCCACCGCGAATCCCAGGGCCTCGAACTGCGGGCGGTACAGCGCCCCCACTTCCCGGACTCCCGCCAGGTTCATGGTGCCACTGTTGATATTGACGCTGTCGACCAGCAATTCCAGCGCCGCCGGGTTGGTCGCGTCGATAAAATCCACCATGCGCTGTTCCGTGGCGGACAATGCGGCGAGCGTGGAACGGGCCGACAGCGCCGTCAGCGCGATTACCAGGCAGCAGAATAGCTTGTTCATGGCTTGGTTCCCCTAGTCAGTGTATTACTGCCCGGCCACCAGTACCCGGGTGGCGAGCTGGACTTCCTTGATGAACAATAGCAGCGCCGCGATCAACAGCAGCATCGCCAGCACGAAGGTGACTACCACAAAGGTCTCGATCTGGACTGACCAGAAATCACCCACGAACAGTCCCACCACCACAATACAAACCATCAGCGCGGAGGCGGTACACATGCCGATGGACCAGTTGATGATGGTCACTCGCCGCCACAGGGTGCGCAGCTCGCGGCTGGAGCGCTCCACTTTGCCGGTATCGGTCAGGGTGGTTACCCGCCGCTCCACGACCCGCGCGCGGTCGACGATCCGCCCCAGGCGGCCGGACATGACGTTGAGAAAGCCGGCGATACCGGCCAGCAGGAAGACCGGGGCAACGGCGATCTGGATGATGCCTGCGAGTGCAGTGAGGGAGTCGTCCATGGCGCGTGTCTCGATGGGTTTGGCTGGCCGGGGTCGTGTTGGGGTCAACTTGCGCATCGTAACACCTGCAGAATACAACATGGTGAAACCTGCCCAAAATCAGTGCAGCTGCAGCGCGGGACCAGTTCCCCGCTGCCCGTCTGGGCAGTTCGGGGCTCGCAAATACCTCCGCGTATATTGATCCAGCGCAGGTAAAGTTGCCTGACAAGCGTCCGGACCGGACGCGTTCCTCCCCCAGTCCCCGGATTTGTGTTAATTACATAATCAGAGGCGGTGTTTCTGTGTCCTCGCGGCACGCGCACTCGCCCTGCAAAACAATAACAGGGAGGAGAGGATGGAGTTGCCAGCCACAGCCGCCCGGGCGCTGTCGGGCATTCTGGGCATGCTGCTGCTTGCGGCGGGCGCGCTGCCATTGCCGGCAGCTGCGCAGCAGGCGCTGCTGATGCCCCTGGCCAGCGAGAGCCTGTTGCTGGATGTGAAGCGGGCCGGCCAGCGGCTGGTGGCGGTCGGGGAGCGTGGCCATGTGCTGTTGTCCGATGATCATGGCGCCAGCTGGCGACAGGTCGCGGTGCCGACGACGCGGGTCCTGACCGCACTGTGGTTTGTGGACGAACACCGTGGATGGGCGGTAGGCCACGAGGGTGTGATCCTGGCGACCGGCGATGCCGGCGACAGCTGGACCCTGCAACGGGGCTGGACGAGCGGGCGGCCCCCGCCGGATCGACAGCGGGAGCCGGCCAGCGCGGCGCCGCTGATGGCAGTCTGGTTCGCGGACGCCCTCCACGGGATTGCGGTAGGAGCCAACGGCCTCTACCTGGAGACCGGGGACGGTGGCGAGAACTGGCTGGTTCCCCGCGAGCTGCCGGATAACCCCGATCAATTGCACCTGTACGCGATCGCCTCGCCAGACGGCGAGCGCCTGTTGCTGGCCGGGGAGAGCGGGATTCTCTACCGCTCCCCGGACCGGGGCCAGTCCTGGGAGGCGCTGCCTTCCGCCGAGGCCGGTACCCTGTTCGGCCTGGTGGCGGAGCCGGCCTCCAATCGGGTTCTCGCCTTTGGTCTCGAAGGCAATGTGCTGGTATCCGCAGACTTCGGTGACAGCTGGCGCGGCCTGGCCAGCCCGGTCGAGGTGGTTCTTGCCGGTGGTGTCTACCGCGGCGATGGCCGGGTGCTTGTGGCCGGCAGCGTGGGTACGCTGTTGCAGGTCGAGCTCCGCTCCGGTGCAATCACCAGCCTGGCTACCGGCACCGTGACCGGCAATTTCGCCCAGGCTGTTGTGGCAGCCGACGGCGCCATTGTGCTGGCGGGCCAGGGCGGGCTGGTGCGCCTGCCGTCGGCGGATCATGCTGGCACCGTCAAGCGGGGTGCCCTGTGAACCCGGCCCGGGGCGGCGCCGACCCGGTGGGGCGTCATGAAGAGGCCCTGCTGGAGAAGCTGATTTTCGGTCGCAGACCGCTGCTGATCAGCCTGTTCCTGATTGTCACCGCGGTGCTCGCCTGGCAGGCGGCCCAGCTGCGGCCCGATGCCAGCTTCGAGAAGATGATTCCGATGCAGCATCCCTTCGTGCAGACAATGATGCGACATATCGTCTACCTGGGGGCTGCGGGAACCACGATCCAGATCGCGGTGGAGAATCGCCAGGGAGATATCTTCGATCCACATTATCTGGACGTACTGCGCCAGGTTACCGACGAGGTCTTCTACCTCGAAGGGGTGGACCGCAACCGCCTGAGCTCTCTGTGGACACCCAATGTGCGCTGGACCGAGGTCACCGCGGCCGGCTTCGAGGGCGGCATGGTGATGCCCGACACCTACGATGGCTCCCCCGGTAGCCTGGCGCAGCTGCGCCGAAACCTGCTGCGCTCGGGCCAGGTGGGCCGCCTGGTGGCGGACGACATGCGCTCCAGCCTGGTCGAGGCGCCTGTTTTCGACCGCGACCCCATCACCGGTGCGTCCCTGGATTACCACGCTTTCTCGCAGCAGCTGGAAGTCCGTGTCCGCGACCGCTTCGACAGCGATGACATCCGTATCCGCATCGTCGGCTTTCCCAAGATGATCGGCGATCTGCTCGAGGGGGTGACGGCGATTTTCCAGTTCGCGGTGATCACCCTGGCGGTGACCGCGATGCTGCTGTTCCTCTACACCCGCTGTCTGGCAGCCACGGTGGCGCCCCTGCTGTGTTCGGTGATTGCGGTGGTCTGGCAGCTGGGCCTGCTCCATACCCTGGGTCTCGGTCTCAACGCCTATTCGATTCTGATTCCGTTCCTGGTGTTCGCCATTGGCGTCAGTCATGGGGTACAGGTGGTGAATGCGGTGGGCATGGAGACGGTTGCCGGAAGCGGCCGGGTGATGGCGGCGCGGCTGGCCTTCCGCGGCCTGTACATTGCAGGCATGGCGGCGCTGGTGTCTGACGCGGTGGGCTTTCTCACCATGATGTTGATCGATATCGAGGTGATCCAGGACCTGGGCGTCGCCGCCAGCGTAGGCGTTGCGGTGATTGTGCTGACCAACCTGGTCCTGCTGCCGGTGTTGATGTCCTATCTCGGGATCTGCCCGCGGGGGATCGCGGCGGTGCGGCGACGGCAGCAGGCCGACCCCTGGCTGTGGCGGGTGCTGGCCCGCTGCGCCACGCCGCGGGTGGCGCTGGTCTCGGTGCTGCTGGCGGCGCTGGGATTTGGCATTGGCTTGGTCGGGGCCCGCAACCTGCATATCGGCGATCTCGACCCCGGTGCGCCGGAGCTGCATCCCGACTCCCGCTACAACCTCGACAACCGTTTCATCACCGAGCGCTACGCCACCAGCTCGGATGTGCTGGTGGTACTGGTCGAAACGCCGCCGGAGCGTTGTTTCCTGCACCACAATCTCGAGCGCATTGATCTGTTCACCTGGGTAATGCGCAATGTGCCCGGTGTCGAATCCGCTATCTCCCTGGCGGAAGTGGCGCGTCTGGTGACCATGGGCTACAACGAGGGCAGCCTGAAGTGGGCGGCGCTGGTTCGCAATCAGCGGGCGCTGGACACCACCTTCGGCCAGGTGCCCTCCCAGCTGGTGAACCGCGATTGCAGTCTGGCGCCGGTGCCGCTGTTTCTCAGCGACCACAAGGCGGAGACCCTGGAGCGGGTAGTCACCGCCGTGGAGGAGTTCTCCGCACGGCATGACAGCGACGAGATCCGTTTCCTGCTTGCCGCCGGTAACGCCGGGATCCAGGCGGCCACCAACCAGGAGATCGCCACCGCCCGCACCCAGATCCTGATCCTGGTCTACAGCGTGGTGGCGGCGCTGGTGTTTTTCAGCTTCCGCTCCCTCTCGGCGGTGGTCTGCATCATGGTGCCCCTCGGGCTTACCGGTGCGCTGTGCAATGCCCTGATGGCCGGGCTGGGCATCGGCATCAAGGTCGCCACCCTGCCGGTGATTGCCCTGGGCGTGGGCGTGGGGGTGGACTACGGCATCTACATCTTCAACCGGCTGCAAGGGTTCCTGCGCCAGGGGCTGGACCTGCCCGAGGCTTACCTGCGGACCCTGCATGGCACCGGCGCCGCCGTGGGGCTGACGGGCTGCGCCCTGGCGGTGGGAGTGGCGACCTGGATCTTCTCACCCATCAAGTTCCAGTCCGACATGGGCATGCTGCTGACCTTCATGTTCCTCTGGAACATGCTCGGCGCTCTGTGGCTGCTGCCCGCGCTGGCCCATTTCACGCTGCCGCGCAGCATGCGGGAACAGCCCATCCCGCGCCGTATTGCAGGAGGAAACCCATGAGACGACACTTCACCAGGCGGGGCCGAGCCGCCCTGTTACTCGGTATCGGCCTGCTGGGACTACCCCTGCGTGCCCTGTCGCTCACCTGGGAGACGACCTCCGGCCTGAGCGTGGATCTCGACACCACGCTGACCTACGGCGCCCAGTGGCGGGTGGAGGACGCCAGCGCCAGCCAGCTGCGCCGCCCCGATCCCGGACTCGACTTCGCCGGACTACTGGCTTTCCTGTCGCAGCAGGACACGGTGATCGCCCAGAACATGGACGATGGCAATAACAATTTCGGCACCGGCCTGGTGTCGAACCGCTTCAGCGCCGTGTCCGACCTGGAGCTGCGTTACGGGAATTTCGGGGCCTTCCTTCGCGGCCGCGTCTTCTACGACCGGGTCTATCAGGACCAGCGCACCGACCTGGACGCGGCTGGCGCCCTCACCTGGAACAACCGCGACGCCACCGACTTCGGCGACTTCACGGACGCGACCCGGCGCGAGCACGGGACCAAGGCAGAGTTGCTCGACGCCTGGGTCTACGGCAACTTCAGCCTGGGTGAGCGCGCGCTCAACCTGCGTGCGGGACGCCAGGTGATCAACTGGGGCGAGACCACGTTCTTTCCCGGCATCAACGGCATGCAGAATCGCTTCGATGCCTCGGTCGCCAACGTGCCGGGTACCGAGGTACGGGAAATCCTGTTGCCCACGGGGTCGATCTACGCCCAGTTCGACCTCAATGCGGCCGTGGCTATGGAGGCCTACTACCAGTACGAGTGGCGCTCCACCCGCCTCAATGGCGTCGGCAGCTATTTCAGTCAGCAGGACTACCTGGGGCCCGGTGCGGCCAACTATTTTGTCGGGGCGCTGGAACTGTTCGGTTTCAACCCGCTGGTCCCCCGCCTGCCCGATGACGAGCCCGGGGACCAGGGTCAGTGGGGAACTGCCCTGCGCTACAGTCTGGACTCGGGCACGGAACTGGGCCTGTTCTATGTCCGTGCCCACGACAAGGCGCCGAGCTTCCGGCGCAACAGCGTCGCACTGGCGGGTTTCGAGCTCCCCGTCGACTACCAGGTGATCTACTTCGACGATATTCACACGGTTGCCGCCAGCTTCTCGACCCTGCTCGGCAATGTGCAGGTCAATGGCGAAGTATCAGCGCGGATGGACGCACCTTTTGCCGACGCCGACGGCGTGCCCCGGCGGGAGGACCTGCTGCAGGCCCAGCTTGGCTTTACCCAGGTGGTGCGTCCCACCCGCTTCTGGGATGACCTGACGCTGGTCGGCGAGGTTGTGGGGGTGGATGTGGTTGATCGCGGCAGCGCGGAGCTGGCCTTCGACGGCGCCGCGCTGTCCTGGGCGCTGCGGGCGGAGTTCGCTTATTTCAATGTCCTGCCGGCGCTGGATGTGAGTGTGCCGGTGTTTATCCTGCACACCGTCAAGGGCACCCTGCGGGAGGCCAACATGGTCGATGGTGCAGTGGTGGTGAGCGTCGGTGTGAGAGGGGTCTGGCGCGACAGTATCGTTGCCGAGCTGAGTTATGCCAGCTATGCGGGAGGCGGCTTCGACAACTGGCTGCTCGACCGCGACAACATCGCTTTCAATATCAAGTACAGCTTCTGAGGGGAGATTCGACATGCGTGCAACAGTGATAGCCGGGTGGATTCTGGTGGTGGTGGCGGCCGCGGCGCAGGCGCGCGTCAGCGAGGAGGAGGCGGCCCGGCTCGGGGTGGACCTGACGCCCCGCGGGGCCGAGCGGGCGGGTAACGCTGACGGCACCATTCCGCCCTGGGACGGCTCCGTACTGGGGCTGCCGCCCGGCCTGGCCTGGGCAGGGCCGGGCCACGTGCATCCGGACCCCTTCGCCGGGGAGCAGCCCCTGTTCTCGATCACCGCCGCCAATGCGCAGCAATACGCGGAACGACTCAGTGACGGCCAGCTGGCGCTGTTTCGCACCTATCCTGACAGTTACCGCATGGACATCTATCCGACCCATCGCCGCTTCGCTTATCCCGATGAGGCCGGTGTCCGCACCCGCCGCAACGCGCTGCACGCCGAGCTGTTCAACGGCGACGACGGGGTCAACGGCTTCGCCGGAGGGGTGCCCTTCCCGATACCCGTAACCGGAGCGGAGCCGATCTGGAACTCCCGGCTCAACAGCCCCTCCGCACAGCAGGAGGGACTGGCGGATGATGTGGCAGTCTACGCCAATGGCAACCGCTCCCTGCGCCGCGGCCAGACCATCCAGAAGACCCTGTTTTCCGACCCCGCCCTGCCTGAGGATGCCGATTTCAAGAGTGTCAGCCCGTACTCGGCCCTGGTCTGGTTCGAGGTGCAGGAGCCGGTGCGGGACAAGGGCACGAACACCCTGATCCTGGAGCCCCTTGACTACTCGGAGACCCCGCGCACGGTGTGGCGCTATCTTCCGGGTTCGCGGCGTGTCCGCCAGGCGCCGAATGTGGGCTACGATACACCGGACGGTCCCGGCGGCATCCTCACCATCGACGATACCCTGGGCTTCAATGGCGCCATGGACCGGTTCGAGTGGAACATCGTCGGTCGCCGCGAAATCTATGTACCGTTTCACAGCTATCGCTTTGACGATCCCGGTCTCAGCGAGGACCAGTTGCTGACCGTGCACCACCCCAACCCGGATTACATGCGCTATGAACTGCGCCGGGTGTGGGTGGTGGAGGCAACCCTGCGCCCGGGCTTTCGCCATATTTACGGCAAGCGTCGCTTTTATGTCGAGGAGGACGGCTGGAACATCGCCATCACCGAGAACTACGACGGTCGCGGTGAACTCTGGCGCACGGTGTTGATCAATTCGATCTACGCCTACGATGTCATGGGCTACGAGAAGCGCAGCCAGATCTTCCACGACCTGCGTGCCGGTATCTACAACGCCACCCGGCTCACCAACTGGACCGCGCCGTGGAACTTCTCCGCTCCCCAGCGCGGCGACGACTTCTTCACTCCGGCCAACCTGCGCCGGGCCGGTACCCGCTGAGGGAGCCCGCTGACAGGCCACGGTGTTCCGCGGTTGTTCAGCGCTCGCGGTTCACCAGCGCCTGCAGCGCCAGAATCCGGTCGGTGAAAATCCAGTCGGCGCCGCGGTGGACTTCCCGCCGCAGGGCCCCGGCATTCTCCACGAAGCCGGTGCCGATTGTGCGCCCCGCCGCGCGCAGCTGCCGCAGGCGCCGATTGCCGAGCAGGGCGAAGGAGCCGGCGACGCCGCCGTGGCCCAGGGCCAGGTTCTGGCGGATGATGGTGCCGGCGTTCATCCAGGCGACGTCGACCAAGGCGGACTTCGGCACCTCGTGGAAGCCTTCCAGGTGGTCGGGTTCCAGCGCCAGCAAGTGGTAATCCCGCCCGGGTTCAAGATCCCTGAGCGCGGCGGCAATCCTGGCCGGGTACTCCGGGCGCTGGCGCCAGGATTCCTTGACCTCCAGCATCAGGTGCAGCTTGCCGGCAAAGCGGTCGATCACTTCCCCCAGGTGCGGGATGTGGGGAATGGCCTCGCGCAGGGCGGCGAAATCGGTGCTGGCAATGACCAGGTCCGGTCGCTTGAACAGGCGCCCGCAGTCGGGGTCGTGATGGATGACCGGCTCGCCGTCGCGGGTCAGGTGGATGTCGGTTTCCACCGCCCAGGCGCCGACATCCGCGCAGAGCTGGAAGGCGGCGAGGGTGTTCTCAGTGGCGGCCCCCGGCCCGTGGGCGCCGCGGTGGGCGACCAGGCGTATGTCCCGGCCACGGAGACTGCAGCGGGAGCCTGGCGCCAGCGCCCAGGCCCGATTGGCGAGGTGGTTCGCGATCGCCGACAGATTGGGCACGACCCGTTTACCGGCCCCGGGGCCGCAGCACCGTGCGTTTGCTGTCGAACAGGGACCAGAGGAAGCCGCCGCCGAAATTTACCGTGTAGTCCTTCTCGAACAGCGGGCTGTGGCGGTTGGCGGCGCCCTGGTGGCTGATGATCTGGGTGCCGCCGAATACCTGCAAACGATCGGTGAAGTTCCAGCGGGCGAACAGGCTCAGCTGGGTGCCGAAGTAGCCTTCCCCGGCGTCGTAGGCGGGGCGGTCCGGGTTGGCGAATTCGGGCGCGACGGTATAGAAGAAGTCATGCAACTGGCGGTCGGCCCAGATTGGGCGCAGGGACACGTTGGTCTCCAGCTGGGGCCAGAGCAGGCCCCAGTGCCGGTAGCGCAGCATGGGTTCCGCCACAAAGCCCTGGTGGTCGATGCCCTTGAAGTCGGTGGAGAAGACCGCCCGGCCCTGCAGCGCCAGGTCCAGCTCGCCATAGCCGTTACCGCTGAACTCGTAGCGCCCCAGCTTCAGGCGCAGCTGCGGCCCGACCTCGAACAGGAAGTCCAGATCCGGCATGCCCTCGCGGCGCTCGTTGCGGTCGCTGCGTGCGTCGAAGGCCGCGTCGAAAGACATGGACAGCTCGAAGCGTGAGCTTTCCGCCGCCACCGCCCGCGCCGCCTGGCCGTCGCCCACGCGCAGGATATCGCCCCGGTAGACTACATAGGGCAGGGCAAGGGCGCGGGTGTGGCGCTCGGCAGACGAGGGGTAGTCCGGGGTGTAGAGCGCGCCGGCACCAAGCCCCAGCTCCCACAGTGGCAGCTCCTCAAGGGGCGGCTCGGCGTGCGCGCTGGCGCTGAACAGCAGGTAGAGCAGCAGAGGTAAAAGCGAAAGCGAGGGCATGTGGATTCCCGGATCGGCGTGACAGGCGAATGATATAGCCATGGCGGGCTGATTGCATTGAATCGTGCAGTTCTGGAATACTGCCGCCGGGTTTTACGGAACAAGCAGGGCCATGGAGTCAGCACAGCGCAAGCACGCCTACGCCGGGACGCTGGTCATGGCAGAAGACCCCATGGTCGCGGTGATGGAACAGGTTCTCACGGACGAGGAAATGACCCACGTCATCGGCGTGGCCGGCAGCCGCATGCAGCGGGCCAGGGTCTCGCTCGACGACTCCTACCTCATCACCGAGGGTCGCTCCGGCGACAACTGCTGGCTAAGTTACGACAGTGACGATGTTGTCGCCCGGATCGGGCATCGGATCGCCGGGATCGTCGGTATTCCCCTGTCCCATGCCGAGGCAATGCAGGTCATCCACTACGGTGTCGGGCAGGAGTATCGGGCCCACTACGATGCCTATGACCTGGCCACAGCGCGCGGTCAACGCTGTTGCGCATTCGGTGGCCAGCGGCTGGTCACGGCGCTGGTATACCTGAATACGATTGCCGATGGCGGCGGCACAGCCTTTCCACGGCTGGACGTCACGATTGCGGCGGTGCCGGGGCGCATGGTTATCTTCCACAATACGGGGGCCGACGAGAGCGTGCCGCATCCGCACAGCCTGCACGCGGGTACCCCGGTGGTCCGGGGGGAGAAGTGGGCATTCAATATCTGGTTTCACGCCCGTCCGATTCGCGAGCGACAGTCCTTTGCGGTTGTTGCCGCCAGCGAGGGTACTGTGGACCCCGCCCTCGCGCCGCCGCCCGGCGTGGCGGCCGGCAATCGGCTCAACGACCATTTCCGTACCATGATCAATCGCGCGTCTGCCATTTTCGCGTCCGCACTCAAGGCCCTGGGGGCTGATATCGAGGCGCTGCAGGAGCCGGTTTGCTTCACCTATTGGGACACCTATGGCAACCAGCCGTTGCCGACCCGGGACCGGGTGGCGGGTGAGCGGCTTATTCGCCTGCTCGACCGGCGTGTCAGCAACCCACTCGCCCACAAGGGCACCCTGGCGAAACTGCTGCGGGAGCGGGGCGCGGGCCACCTGGCGCCGCCGACCTATGACTCAATCGCAGATGCCCTGGCCGCAGCTGCCGATGACACCGCGGTCTGGTATTTCAAGTCTGTCTACGGCACCGGTGGCAAGGGCATGTTCTGCGTTGCACACGGCGATCTGGAGCAGCAGGTGTTGCCGCGGGACTTCATTCTCCAGGCGGGGGTGCGCGATATCGAACTCGACGCGGGGCGCAAGTTCACCACCCGCATCTACCTGCTGGTCTGGGGGGGCGAGCTGTACTTCTATGGCAACGGCTTCACGGTCACTCACGGCCGCGAATACGCTCCTGACAGCACTGATTATGCCGTCCAGATCGACCACCGCGGCTACGAGAACGCCAATTCAGCGGTCAAGATTGCGCCGGGGCTGGGCAACCCGACATTTCGTCGCTTCCTGCCGGCGCTGAGGCAGCTCGCGCAGGCGCTGGCTCCGGTGCTGGCGGATTGCCTGCGGGCTTCTGACCGCGACAGCTACCTGTTGCTGGGTGTCGACACGCTGCTCTGCCGGGACGGGACCGTGAAACTGATCGAGATCAACACGGCCCCGAACTTCATCCATTCGCCCGAGGTGAATGCGGAGGTCAACGTGCCGTTCTTCGAAGCGGTGATCAGGACCCTGCTCGGGGGCGGCGACCGGGCGCTGGAGAAAATCGAGGCCCGCTGACCGCGCCCGGTATCCGGGTGGGCTCGGCAGCCGCGGGCCGCGCTACTGCACATCGATCCAGTCGTGAATCATGCTCAGCACCCGGTCAATCCCGGCCTCGTCCAGCGGGCCCTCGTGAAACAGCGCAATGGCGCCGTCCGGGGCGACCACGGCGATCGCGGAGTTCTTCGCTGCCAGCTGCCAGCGGTTGAGACCGGCTCCCGATTCATCGGCAACCAGCACCGCTTGCGGGTGCTTTTTCTTGTTGCTCTCCAGTTCACCGAGCACGAATCCGCGCGTGCCCCAGGCGGCGTCCGCCAGGTTGAGAATCGTCGTGACCCGCAGTGAGTCGGGCGGGAATGCCGCCGCCTGCAGCGCATCGGTCAGGGGTTCGTTGAGCTTGCTGGTGGACATGCGCGCCGCCATGTACTGGATAACCTGCGGCTGTCCCAGCCCGCTGTCGGAATGCCAGGGCCGGAACTGGCGGCGCCCGTCCTCTAGCAGCAGTTCGCCCTGCTCCTCGATCAGCAGCGGTGGCAAGGGCTGGCCCGCGGCAATCGCCGCACCGGCCTGCGCAGTGCTGAAGCCGAGCAGCAGATAAGCCCCCAGCAGCCAGCGCAGAAACTGGCCCGAAACGTTTGTCATAGTGCACTCCCACGGAGAATTCGCCGGCAAATGTTGCCGCCATTGTGTCGCCTTGGCCCAAGCTGCGGTATCCTCGGCTAATAACCATTAGTCTGGAGCCCGCCATGCTATCACAAATGGACGATTACCCCCTGCATCAGATCGCCGACCTCATGCGCTTTGTCGGCACCTCGGATCGCAACTTCTACGACCGCTACTACTTCAACCTGCACGCCTCCAGCGACGATCTGTTCATGGTGATGGGCATGGGCCAGTATCCCACTCTGGACGTGCAGGATGCCTTCGTGGTGGTGCGGCGCGGCAACCGGCACCACGTGGTGCGGGGTTCCCGCGAGCTGGGCCACGACCGCATGGACACTTCGGTCGGCCCGATCCGAATCGAGGTGCTGAAAGGTCTGGAAAAACTGCGTTTCATTGTCGAAGAGCGCCCCGGGCAGCCGCTGGCCATGGATGTCACCTGGGAGGGGGCGATTCCCGCCTACCAGGAGCCGCGCCACTATATCCGCAAGCATGGCAGGGTGCTGTTCGACAGCATGCGCTTCGCCCAGACCGGCTGCTGGAGCGGGGAACTGCGGATCGGCGACGAAACCTTTGCGGTGACGCCGGACCGCTGGAAGGGCAGTCGCGACCGCTCCTGGGGTATCCGCCCCGTGGGTGAGTTCGAACCGCCCGGGGTCCATGCCGGCACCCCGATCATGGAGGGCATGTGGAACTACGCGCCGATGCAGTTCGATGACTTTTCCATTCTCTACATTGTCAACGAGCACAACGACGGCCAGCGCGTGCTGGAGGATGCGATGCGGGTGTGGAAAGACCCGGCGCGCGGCACCGAGTGGCTGGGGCGGCCGGAGCATGACCATCATCTGGTGGTCGCCAAGCCCTACCAGTCCTTCATTGATCGCTCGGTGATTCGCTTCCCGGAGGCCCCCGGCGGCCCGCTGGAGGTGGCGGTGACGCCGTTGACCCATGTCTGGGTGATGGTCGGCACCGGCTACGGGCTGGAGCCGGACTGGAAGCACGGGATGTACAAGGGCAGTGAAGTGGTGGAACACTTCAGCCTGGATATGGAGCAGGACAAGGAACGCATGTTCGGGCTGGTGGACAATGCCGCCCGCTTCGAGCTCAGCACCGGCGAAGTCGGTTACGGACTGTTCGAGTACTGTTTCTTTGGCAACTTCGACCGCTATGGCGTGGCGTGACCAACAATCGACAGGAGTAGCAGCAAGTGAACGAGGCACTGGCAATACACATCGGCAACAATGACCTGCCATTCGTCGACATCGGTGACGGCAGCCTGCTGAAGGTCCTGCAGGTCAAGCCCGATGAAGGGATCTGGGTTATCGAGAATATTTTCCAGGCGGGCTATGAGGTGGAAACCCACCGGCACACCGGGCCGGTATACGGCTTCACTACCTCCGGCGCCTGGAAGTACAAGGAATACGACTACGTCAACCGGGCTGGCTCCTTCCTCTACGAACCCGCCGGTTCCGAGCACACGCTGCAGTGTATCGAGGACAATACCCGGGTGTGGTTCCACATGACCGGCTCCAATATCAACCTGGACGCCGGGGGCAACATCACGTCCGTGGTCGATGGCGCCCTGACCCTGCAATTCTACCTCGCCATGTGTGAGCAGCAGGGCCTGCCGCGGCCGCAGGTGCTGGTGGGCTGAGCGTGGAAATCGACGTCTACAGTCCCGACAGCTACACCGCGGGCATCCCTCATGAACAGTTTGCCTGGCTGCGTGAGCACGCGCCAGTGTACTGGCATCCCCATCCGGACGGCGGTGGCTACTGGGTCCTGAGCAGGCACGCGGATATCGTCGCGGTCTCCCGGGATTTCAAGACCTTCTCCGCCCAGCAGGGCTTTGTCATGGTGGACGACATGCCGCCGGATATCCTGGCGATGGTGCAGAACCAGCTGTTGGGCATGGATCCGCCCAACCACGGGCCCATCCGCCGCGCGGTGATCAGCCGCTTTACCTCCCGGCGCCTCGCAGAGCTGGAGCCAAAAGTGCGGGCCATTGCCCGCGGTGTAATGGCGCAGGCGCGGGTGGATGAAGAGATCAACTTCGTCGACGACCTGGCGGGGGATCTGCCCACCGCGGTCATCTGTTCCCTGCTGGATATTCCGCAATCCATGTGGGCGCAGATCCGGCGCTGGTCGGATCTGCAAACCTCGGGCACTGACCCGGACCTGGGTGGCAGCCCGGAAGAGGTGACCCAGGCCTCCATGGAGATGGGCAGCTACGGCTACAGCCTGGCCAGCGAGCGCCGGGACGGTGATGGCGAGGACCTGGTGTCGCTGCTGGTGAACCAGGAGATCGACGGCCACCGGGTGTCGGAGCTGGAGTTCGCCTCCCTGTTCGTGCAGCTGGCAGTGGCGGGGAATGAAACCACCCGCGGTTTGATCAGCTCGGGTATGGACCAGTTGCTGCACCAGCCCGAGCTGTACCGGGCGCTGGCAGCGGATCCCGCCGGGCTGCCGCTGGCGGTGGAGGAGATGCTGCGCTGGACCTGTCCGCTGCACTACTTCCGCCGCACAGCGACCTGCGACAGCGAAATCCGCGGGCAGAAAATCGCTGCCGGTGAGCGGGTGGTGATGCTTTACAGCTCGGGCAATTTCGATGCCGAGGTGTTTGCCCAGCCGCTGCGGTTTGATATTACCCGCAATCCCAATCCCCACCTGGCCTTCGGCCACGGTATCCACCTGTGCCTGGGCGCCAACCTGGCGCGCATGGAGGCGCGGATATTCTTCGAGGAGTTCTTCCGCGCCTTCGCCGGTATCGAGCGCACCGGGCAGCCGGCCTATATCCGCTCCAACAGCATCCACGGTTTCAAGCAGATGCCGGTGCGGCTGCGCGGGAGATAGGGCTCAGCCGCTACGCATGGCCAGCAGGGCCTCCGGGGCAAGTGCGCCGGTATAGGGCTGCAGCGCGGTTTGCTGTTCCGCCACGGCGAGCATGGACATGCGGTCGGCGAGTTCATTGCCCTCAATACCTGCGTGGCCGCGAACGTGCAGGACCTGCACGTCGTTGGCAATCTCCAGATAGAGGGCGTGCGCCCGCTGGATCAGCGCCAGGTTCATGATCTCGCCGCCCTTGCGGGTCCAGTCCCTGGCTTTCCAGCCGAAGGCCCACTTGGTGACGCAGTCGATCGCGTACTTGGAATCGCAGTGCACGGCAACGGTCTGCCCGCTGGCAATGGCGGCTTTGGCGAATTCCAGCGCGTGCAGCAGGCCCAGCAGCTCGGCGCTGTTGTTGGTGCCCGCGGGATCGTAGAGGCCGTACCAGAGCTCCGCCAGCGCGCCGTCCCGTTACACGGCGATGCCGGTGCCGGCCCGGCCGGGATTGGGGTCACAGGCACCATCACAGTAGATATTGACCGCGGCCTCGGGGCCGGT
>NZ_JAVKCQ010000151.1:0-24669 GCF_040222615.1 Haliea sp. | reverse complement strand
CGCTGCCGTCAGCAAGAGTGGCAGTAGCAGGTAAACAGGGTGTTTCATCAGGTTCTCCTCGAAAAACAGCAAGAGAACCGGTTGGATACGCGAATTGGATGAGGAGACGTGCACCTATCCCTACGCCGGTCCTAACCGGATCAGGTTCGAAGGGTTTACCGCGTGCGGTATCTCAGGCCGAAGCCACCCCCAGGTTTTGCAAACACCGTGCGCAAAGATTTGCTTTTCTGCAACCAGCGCCAAGTTTGCATCGCCAGTATAGGCGGCTTACACTGTTGAGCCAATAGCTATATTCCAGGGGGCGAGTGGCCGGCTCGCAACCAATCACGAGAGTATTCCATGGTGGAAAAGGTGTTGTTCGGGGAGTTCCCCGAAGAGGAGATCGAGGCAGCCCCCGCTCTGCAGAGCGCCGCTGAGGTCGATGAAGAGCGCCTCTCCGAGCGGGTTGAGCTCAACCGCTGGCTGTTGCGGCAGACCCGGCAACTGGAGTATATGTTGCTGGAAGCCCCGGACCTGCAGGCCCTGCTGGAGGTGTTGCTGGTCAGCATGCCGCGGCACTTCGGCTTCCAGGTCGCTGAACTCTGGCTGTACGACCCTGAACATGTCCTGGAGGGCCTGGTCAACTGCGGCAATCGTTATGGCCGGTATCTGCAGCTGCACCACGATGTGTTCGAGATGCAGGAACTGTACGACATGGAGCCCCACAACGTCCTGCTGGATGCCACCGATTCACGCATGTTCGAAGTGCTGAAGTCCGACCAGGGAATTCATCACGCCCTGCTGGTGCCCCTGCTGGACTCCGGGCGCCTGATGGGCAGCTATCACTGCGGTTTTGCAGACCACCCCATGGAGACTACTGATGAAGACGGGCTGCTGGTGGCGCACCTTGCCTCCGTCATCTCCATCAGTTTCAAGAATGCGGTCAGTCGCCAGCAGGTTTCCCGCCTGACCATGCTGGACCCGCTGACCCAGATCAGCAACCTGCGCGGGTTCGAAAAAGACATCGCCAGGGAAATCGCCCGCGCCAGGCGGGCCGACGAGCCGCTGTCAGTGCTGATGCTGGAAATCGACGAGTTTCACGAGTTGTACGAGCACTATGGCGAGATTACCGGGCGTTTTGTCCTGAAGAAAGTGACGGAGCGGGTATCGTCCGGGCTGCGGGCAACAGATCTGCTCGCCCGGCTATCCGATTTCCGGCTCGCCGCGCTGCTGACCGGTACCGGTGAAGCTCCCGCGAGCGATGTCGCCGAGCGTATCCGCAAGGACATCGAGGGCTTCCTGATCGACGATGGCCGCGGCGCGGTAATGCAGGTCACCCTGAGCCTCGGACTGGTGACGTGGGAGCCGCACCAATATCCCGCGGTGGATATGGCCCAGTTGGCCAAGCAGATGCAGACGGTGGGTTCCAATGCCGTGCATGCCGCCGCCGCTGGCAACGGCAACCAGATCAAACTCGGCCGTCTTTCCACCCTGATGATTTAACCGCCGGAGTCCGGGCAGTCTTGAAAAGTATTGATGAACTGTTTGCCAACAATCGCGCCTGGGCGCAAAGTGTTAAAACCACAGACCCTGATTTTTTCGAGAAACTGGCCAACCAGCAGGCTCCGGAGTATCTGTGGATCGGTTGTTCGGACAGCCGCGTACCCGCCAACCAGATCGTCGGCCTGCTCCCGGGTGAAGTCTTCGTGCACCGCAATGTGGCGAATATGGTCGTGCATACGGATTTCAACTGCCTGACGGTACTGCAGTACGCCGTGGACGTGCTCAGGATCAAGCATGTACTGGTCGTGGGGCACTACAATTGTGGCGGGGTGCGGGCAGCCTTTGAGAACCGCGACAACGGCCTGATCGATAACTGGCTGCGCAACATCAAGGATGTGCAGCAGCGCCACCGGCGGCGAATCGCCGCCCTGGACAATGACGATGATCGGGTCAATCTGCTGTGCGAACTCAATGTCATCAGTCAGGTGTCCAATGTCTGCCACACCACGATCGTCCAGAATGCCTGGAGTCGCGGCCAGCCCCTGTCGGTGCACGGCTGGGTGTACAGTCTCAGGGACGGCCTGATCAATGACCTGAAGTGCACGGTCAGCGGCCCCGAGAAGATTTCCGACATCTACCGCGTGCTGCCGGATCGCGAGGACGACTGATCCCCCGAATGGGTGAGTACCCTGGCCCGGGTCTGCGCTAGACTGGTGCCACTATCAGTCATTTTGCAGGTGTCCTATGCCAGTCAAGCCAGTCACTATCGCCGGCAGTAAAATCCTGATCACCGGCCCCACAGGCCAGGTTGCGGCTCCGGTCATCGCGGCCTGGGCGGGACAGGCGGAGATCACGGCTCTGGCGCGATTCAGCGACCCGGCCGGACGCACGGCGCTGGAAGCGCAGGGTGTGCGCTGTCTGCAGGCGGACCTCTCGGACCCGGATGCGCTGGCGGGTCTGCCGGCGGATTTCGACTATGTGTTGAATTTTGCGGTGGTCAAGACCGACAGCTTTGACTACGACCTCGCGGCCAACGCCGAGGGTCTCGGCAGGTTGATGTTGCACTGCCGCCGGGCGAAGGCCTTTCTGCACCTGTCATCAACTGCGGTGTACCAGTATGCCGGCCAGGAGCCCAGGGCGGAGGACGCGCCGCTGGGCGACAACCACCGGGTCATGTTCCCGACCTACAGTATCAGCAAGATCGCCGCTGAAACCGTCTGCCGCTTCACCGCCCGGCAGTTCGATATTCCGACTACCATAGCCCGCCTCAGTGTGCCCTATGGCAACAATGGGGGCTGGCCCTGGTATCACCTGCTGATGATGGAGCAGGGCATGCCGATCGATGTCCATCCGGATCGTCCCAACAGCTATAACCTGCTGCATACGGACGACTACATAGAGAAGTTGCCGCTGCTGCTGGGAGCTGCCAGCACCGGGGCCACCACCGTGAACTTTGGCGGTTCCGAGGCGGTCAGTATTGAGGACTGGTGCGGCTGGTTACAGGAGCTCACCGGCCTGGTTCCGGAATTTCGGGACAACCCGCTGGCCTTTGGCAGCCTGGCAATAGATACCACTCGGATGCATGAACTGATCGGGCCTACCCGCGTCGATTGGCGCGAGGGCGTGCGCAATATGGTGGCTGCCCTGTCGCCGCAGCTGCTCAAGCCGGGCCGGTAAATTGCGGCACTGAGTGTCTGCGTCCCCCGACGGGAGGATTCGTGCACAATTTGTTGATGTTGTTGCTGTTTGTGTTTGGCAGCGTGGCGCTGATGGTCTTCCTGGGCGAGCGGTTCGCCCGGCCTGCCGATCCCGAGCGCATGGCGCGGATGCGCCACTGGCTCATGCCCCTGGTCGGTGTCATGCTGGTCCTGTCGCTGCTGGATTTCTACCTGTAGGGGCATCACCCCGACGGGTGATGCGCCCCGGGCCCGACTTTGCCACACTGGGCGGTGCCATGAGTCAAGCTGGTCCAACTAGGGAGAATAAAAGACAATGTCGGAAACGGATCTGGAATCCTTGCGCAGTGGCCAGCTATGGCTGGACTTCTGCGAATCGCTCAAGAGTGCCGGCGCTGAAATCCTCGCCGCTGGCGCGCCCGCCGATGACCTCAGCCGCGCCGAGGGTTTTCGCTATCTTACCCGTCTGCTGCGGCTCAGTCTGGAAAAGCACCTGGAGTTCAGCGACCCGTTCTGCCCGCAGTTCTATTCCCTGTCCCATGAAACTGCCAAGATCGGCAATGACAACCCTGACAATTACTACCAGAACTGCGCAATCGACGGCCGTTGCAGTTACCGGATTACCGGCAATGCCGGCCAGGCGGAGTACCTCAGTATTGAAACCAAGGCCGGATCCTTTGCCGGCCAGGGCGACATGGCGCCCACCGGGCACGTGACGCTGGGCGAGCTGGAACTCGGCCCGGGCGGGGATTTCGAGTTGCTGGTCAGCGCCACGCCACAAGCTGGCAACTGGCTGCCGATGACCCCGGAGTCAGACAATATTCTGGTGCGCCAGACCTTCCGCGACCGGCGTCGGGAGCGCAAGATCGAACTGCGTATCGAATGCCTGGACCCGCGCGGCGAGGCAGTACTGGACCCGGTGCAGTTCGCCGCCCAGATGGGCAGGGTGGTGCCCTTCATCAGCGGCACCGCTGGCCTGTTCCGGCAGTGGATGCTGGGGTTTGCAGCTCACATCAATCAACTGCCGCCGAATGATCAGCAAATGTGCCTGCGCGCGGGCGGCGACCCTGCCATCTTTTACCACAACAGTTACTGGCAGCTGGAGCCGGAACAAGCCCTGGTGATTGAATTCACGCCGCCGCAGGAATGCCGTACCTGGAACTTCCAGCTCTCCAACTTCTGGATGGAATCCCTGGACTACCGTTTTCACCGCATTCACCTGAACCGCAGCGGCGCGCAACTGGAGTCCGATGGTCGGGTGCGGATCGTGGTCGCCGGTCGCGACCCGGGGACGGCATTCCCCAACTGGCTGAGCACCGCCGGCCACGAGTGCGGCGCGATGTTGTTGCGCTATGTTGAGGCCACCGATTTCCCGCCGGTGCACACGCGGGTGGTCGCGCTGGACTCACTGATTGCTGAAGGAGCCGCTCGCCGTGACTGATGATATTCGCCTTGATGCCGACGAGCTGGTTGCCGCTGCCCGGGGCGTGGATGGCCTGCAGGATTTCGGCGATGACAGCTACCGCGAGCCGCTGGAGCGCCTGCTGTGGTCGCTGGAGCACGAGGCCGATCTCAACGCCATCGGCCGGCCGGCAATGTACCAGCGCATGCTGGATATCCTCAGTACCCGCCTGCGGGTGCAGGAATGGCTGCGCCGGCACCCGGAGATTCGCGACGAGGAGATCGTTGCCCCGCTGGTGATCGTGGGGCTGCCGCGTACCGGGACGACCATGCTGCATCGCACCATCGCCGCCGATCGTCGCATGTATGCGCCGCTCTGGTACGAGACCCGCTATCCCTGTCCCGACCTCGACTGGGATTTTACCGCTGCGGGCGACCGGCGGATTGCTGACGGCAAGGCTGAAGTGAAAATGATGATCGACAGCAACCCGGACCTGCTCTCGGTGCACCCGCTGGACGCCATGGAGCCGGACGAGGACATCATGCTTCTGGAGCAGTCCTTCTACAGCTTCAATATCCAGGCCCTTGCCAATGTGCCCAGCTTTGACAGCTGGGTAGAGGCCCAGGACCATACCATCGGCTACGAGTACCTGAAGCTCCTGCTGCAGTTCCTGCAGTGGCAGAAAAAGCGCAGCGGGCAGCAGGGCGAACGCTGGGCACTGAAGGCGCCGCATCATTTGCACTACATGGACCTCGTGTTCAAGGTCTTTCCCGACGCGCGTGTAGTACAATCGCACCGGGATCCGGTCGAGACCATCCCTTCCCTGGCCAGCATGATCGCCAATGTGTGGATGGTGTACTCGGATTCTGCCGACCCGGTGGCTGTGGGCGAGCAGTGGGCACGCAAATTTGCCCGTGGCTTGCAGCACACCCTGGAGGTCCGCCAGCAGGTGGGTGAGGACCGTTTCCTGGACCTCTGGTTCAAGGACACCGTAAGCCAGCCGCTGGTGGAAATCGCCCGGGTATACGATTTCCTCGGCATGGACCTGACGCCCGACGCCAGCACCGAGATGGCGCGCTGGCAGGATTTCAACCGCCGGGAATTGCGGCCTGCCCACGCCTATACCCTGGAACAGTTCGGCTTCACCGAAGCGGGGTTGAAGGCGCAGTTCCGGGGCTACCGCGAGGCTTTTATCACGCCCTGACCGGTGGGCGGCAGCAGACAACCCGGGTCCGGAGCAACCGGTCGCCCACTACATGGAGCATGAGAGCGCAGCTATGGCACAACAAAAGGCAACCAACGTTCACTGGCACGAAGGTGACATCACTCGCGAACACCGGCAGCGCCTGCTGGGTCACAAGGGCGCCACTCTGTGGTTTACCGGCCTGTCCGGCAGCGGCAAAAGCACGGTCGCGGTGGAGCTGGAGGGCCGGCTCAACGAACTGGGCGTTCTGGCCTACCGCCTGGACGGGGACAACGTGCGGCTGGGGATCAACCGCAATCTCGGCTTTACTGCCGAGGACCGCACCGAGAACATCCGCCGCATCGGCGAGATCGCCAAGCTGTTCGTGGACACCGGTATCATAGCCCTCAGCAGCTTTATCAGTCCCTACGCCAGCGACCGCAACCAGGTGCGCGAACTGCACGAGGCGGCCGGCATGGATTTTATCGAGGTATTTGTCGATTGCCCGCTGGAAGCGGCGGAGGCTCGCGATCCCAAGGGTCTGTACAAGAAAGCCCGGGCCGGTGAAATCAAGAACTTTACCGGTATCGACGACCCCTACGAGGCGCCGTTCAAGCCCGAAGTCCACCTTCATTCCGACAAGCAGAGCCTGGAGGATGAAGTGGAGCAGATCCTGGCCCTGCTGCGCGAGCGCGGCATCATCAAGGCCTGAGCCACAATTACTGATACGGAGAACACCATGATCAAACCTCACGGCTCTGCGGAGCTGCTACCCCTGTATGTGGCCGACGATGCGCGCCGCGCCGCGCTGCTGCAGGAGGCGGAGCAACTGCCGTCCCTGCTGCTCAATTCGGCCGCCGCCGCCAATGCCGTCATGTTGGGTGCGGGGTACTTCAACCCTCTCAGCGGCTACATGAACCTGGCTGATACGCTCAGCGTCGCCGCCAAGCTGCAGACGGTGGACGGCCTGTTCTGGCCGGTGCCGATTGTCAACCTGACCGCGTCCACCGACGTCGTCGCGGGCAGCCGCATCGCCCTGCGCGACCCCAATGTCGAGGGCCATCCCGTGCTTGCGATCATGAACGTGGAGGCTGTCGAAGCGGTCAGCGATGAGCAGATTGATTTCATCGCCGAGAAAGTATTTCGCACCCTGGACCCGCAGCATCCCGGCGTCGCGACCTTCAAGAGCCTGGGGCGCACCCTGTTATCGGGCTCCATCGAGGTGCTCAATTTCTCCTACTTCCCGGAAGAGTTCCCGGATACCTTCCGCACCGCGGTGCAGATCCGCGAGGAAATCGCCGCTCGCGGCTGGAACACCGTTGTTGCCTTCCAGACCCGCAACCCCATGCACCGCGCCCACGAGGAGCTGTGTCGCATGGCCATGGAGGACCTGGGCGCGGACGGTGTCCTGATCCACATGCTGCTGGGCAAGCTGAAGCCGGGCGACATTCCCGCCGACGTGCGCGATGCCTCCATCCGCAAGATGGTGGAAGTCTACTTTCCGCCCAATACCGTCATGGTCACCGGTTACGGCTTCGACATGCTGTACGCCGGTCCGCGGGAAGCCGTGCTGCACGCGGTGTTCCGCCAGAACTGCGGCTGCTCGCACCTCATCGTCGGTCGCGACCACGCCGGCGTGGGCGACTACTACGGTGGTTTCGACGCCCAGACCATCTTCGATGAGGAAGTGCCGGCAGGTGCGCTGGAACTGCAGATCTACCGCGCCGACCACACCGCCTACAGCAAGAAGCTGGATCGGGTAGTGATGATGCGGGATGCGCCGGATCACGCGCCCGAAGACTTTGTGCTGCTGTCGGGGACCAAGGTCCGGGAAATGCTGGGCAACGGCATTGCCCCGCCGCCGGAATTCTCCCGCCCGGAAGTGGCGCGGATCCTCATGGACTACTACCAGAGCCTGTAACCGGCTCTGGCGATGCTACTGCTGGCCGTCGCGGACGGCAGCCAGCAGTGACTCCAGGGTTTGCGGCCCGATCAGGGCCCGCACCAGCGTCCCCTCGGGATTGATGATAAACGTGGTAGGCAATACCGAGGGGCGAGGCTGGCCCAGCAGTTCCGCCGGGTCTTGTTCCAGGGTGGGGAAAGCGACTTGCAGCTCCCGCAGCTGGATGGCGAGCTCTTCCCCGGTGGCGCCGTCATAGTTCACCCCCAGCACGGAGATATCGCCGTGCTCCCGGTCCAGCGCGTTCAGCTCTGGTATCTCTTCGATGCAGGGCTTGCACCACTTGGCCCAGTAGTTGATCACGACCCACTGGCCGCGCAGGCTCTCCAGCAGGGCGGCGTTGCCGACGGGTCCGGCGGGCGGCTGGCAGCCGGCGAGCAGCAGCAACAGGGCAAGGCAGGCGGTTCTCACGTCGAGCGACTCCTTCAGTTCCAGTACGGGCGAGCGGCGGCCGGCCATGCAGGTCGGGCCGCGCAGGGCGGCAAGTATGGCATGATTTGATGGCGGTTCCACGGGGAGTCCTTTTGCTATAATGGGCGGTCACTTTTTCTGGAGCCTGCTGTGAGCGAGTATCAGATCTACCACAACCCGCGTTGTTCCAAGTCCCGCGCGACCCTGGCCCTGCTGCAGGAGCATGGCGTTGAACCGGAGGTCGTCCTCTATCTGGAGCGGCCGCCATCGCAGGCGGCGCTGAAACGCCTGCTGGCCAGGCTCGGCATCAGCGCCGGCGAGCTGGTGCGGCGGGGCGAGGCGGAATACAAAGCGCTGGGCCTCAGCGCCAGCAGCAGCGAAGCCAGCCTGCTCAAGGCCATGTCTGCCCACCCCAGGCTGATCGAGCGTCCGGTTGTCGTGCGCGGTGAGCGGGCGGTGCTGGGGCGGCCACCGGAGAACGTGCTGGCGCTGTTCGACTGATGACCACACCCTATGTGCTGGTCCTCTACTACAGTCGCCACGGAGCCACCGCGGCGATGGCCGCGCAGGTGGCCCGGGGCATTGAGAGCAGTGCCGGCATCAGTGCCCGGTTGCGGACGGTTCCCGCCATTTCCGCCAACTGCGAGCAGACCGAGGATGAGATTCCCGCCGATGGGCCGCTGTATTGCGAGCTCGACGATCTGCGCGATTGCGCCGGCCTGGTTCTGGGCAGTCCCACGCGTTTCGGCAATATGGCCTCACCGCTGAAATACTTTCTCGACCAGAGTTCCGCGCTCTGGCTCAGCGGCGCCCTGATCGACAAGCCCGCGGCTGTATTTACGTCCACCTCCAGTCTCCACGGCGGCCAGGAGTCCACGCTGCTCAGCATGATGCTGCCCCTGCTGCACCATGGGATGGTGCTGGCGGGGTTGCCCTACAGCGAGCCCGGCTTGATGAGCAGCACCGCCGGAGGCACACCCTACGGGGCTTCGCACTGGGCGGGAGCGGACAACAGCCGGGGCCTGGACGGGGCGGAGGCCGCCCTGTGCCGCGCCCTGGGCAAGCGGGTAGCCCGGCTGGCGATGGGCCTGGGAGGCATGTCGTGACTGCCATCGACCGCGCTGGCCTTAGCCTCTGGGCCTGGCGTCTGACCTGGTTCAGCTGGGCGCTGCTGCTGGTCCAGCAGCTGGGTGATGTCTTCGGGTTGCAGCCGCCCTGGGTGATCTGGGTGGGAAAACTGCTGCCGCTGGTCCTGTTCCTCCCGGGCATGCTGCGCGACCGGCTGCGCAGCTTCATCTGGCTGTGTTTTGTTTCCCTGCTCTACTTCATAGCCCTGGTGGAGCGGCTGTTCGCTACGCCACAGGCAGTGCTGCCCTGGCTGGGCATGGTGGCTGTGGTCACCCTGTTCTGCAGTGCGATGTTCTATGTACGCTGGCGTGCCCGTGAGTTGCAGCCCCCTGCCACAGCTACCGATCCGGAGTCCCCTGTATGAACAAGCCATCCCTGCTGCGACGCATTTTTTCCGGTTTCTGGACCGGTCTCACCTGGTTCCGCCTGGCGCTGTCGAATATTCTGTTCCTGGTTTTTCTGGGGCTGATCTATGTGCTGTATTTCAGTGGCGGCCAGCAGCCGATGCCGGAGAGGGCGGCCCTGTTGTTGAATCTTGCGGGTACTGTGGTCGAGGAAAAATCACACGTCAGTCCGCTGCAGGCCCTGCTCGGGGAGCCGGCGCCCACGGAGCGGGAAGTATTGCTGCGGGACGTACTGGACTCAATTCGCCACGCGGCGGGCGACCCGGCGATCAGCGCCCTGGTTATGGAGCTGGATTACCTGGTGGCATCCGGGATCAGCAAGAATCTCGAAATCGCCGAGGCCATAAGCGTGTTCAAGGCCAGTGGCAAACCGGTGATCGCGGTTGGGGATTACTTCAGCCAGGACCAGTACCTGCTGGCCAGCCAGGCCGACGAGATTATACTCAACCCGATGGGTGCGGTGCCGCTGGAGGGCTTCGCGAGCTATCGCAACCATTTCCGTGAAGCGCTGGAGAAGGCCTCGGTCTCCATGCATGTATTCCGCGCCGGCGAACACAAGTCCATGGCCGAACCGTTCCTGCGCGATGACATGTCCCCGGAAGAAAAAGCGCTTACCGAGCGATGGTTGCAGGATTTGTGGGGCCGCTATACCGCGCTGGTGGAAGAGCGTCGAGAATTGGAGCCGGGGGCGATCGACCGCTTTATCGCCAATTACCATAGTCTGCTGGCGGAAGCCGGGGGTGACAGTGCCCGGCTCGCCCGCGAGCAGGGTCTGGTCGACCGCCTGCTGGTGCGCTCCGATGCCAATGATTACCTGGTACAGGTGGTTGGCGCCGAGGACGACGAGGGCTTTTACGAAGCGGTGTTTTTTGAAGGCTACATTGCCCGCCAGCGTCCGGTCAGCTTCCAGCCCGTCATCGGTGACCGGGTTGCGGTAGTGACGGCAGAAGGCAATATCATGTCCGGGGAGCAACCACCGGGCACCATCGGTGGCGACTCTCTGTCACGCCTGCTGCGGCAGACTGCGGAGCAGGAAGGGGTCAAGGCTATGGTGCTGCGGGTGAACTCGGGCGGCGGCAGCGTGTTTGCCTCCGAGCGTATTCGCCAGGCGCTGGCCCGGGTGCGTGCGCAGGGTGTTCCGGTCGTGGTATCCATGGGGTCGCTGGCGGCGTCGGGTGGCTACTATATCGCGGCCGAGGCTGACCAGATATGGGCCACGCCTGCGACCCTGACCGGCAGTATCGGCGTGTTCATGGCCTTTCCCACTTTCGAACAGTTGCTCGATCGCGCCGGCATTCATACTGACGGCGTCGGTACCACCAGTCTCGCCGGCTCGCTGCGCTTCGACCGCCCACTCAACCCCCAGGTGGCCCAATCCCTGGCCAGCGGCGTGAATTTCACCTATGCGGGCTTCCTGGATCTGGTGGCCGCGGGGCGCGGTATGGAGCGGGCCCAGGTGCTGGAGCTGGCGGAGGGCAAGGTGTGGAGCGCAGCCGACGCTCTGCGGCTGGGGCTGGTGGACGAGTTGGGGTCCCTGCGCGAGGCGATAGCAAGCGCGGCCGAGCTGGGTGGCCTGGAGGAGGGCTATCAGGTGGAGTATGTCCAGGAACCGCTGTCGCCACGGGACCTTCTGCTGCAGCAGCTGGCGTCGCGGATCGGTGTGGTTGCCCCGTGGCCCGGACTGGGCGCGGGCGTGCAGCAGCTGGTACAGCCCCTGGCCAGCGTCGCTCGCATGCTTGCCGAGATGAACGACCCCGCACACCTCTATATGCGTTGCCTGTCCTGCTCCGCGCTGCCCTGAGACGGGGCTGGTCCGGTCAGGACAATGCTTCCAGGGGGGCTGTCCACCGGGCGCTCGCGCCAGGCCTTGAGGTCCATCAGGATCAGGTAGAGGCTGGGCACCAGCAGCAGCGTAATCACGGTGGCGAAGACGATGCCGAAGGCCAGGGACACGGCCATGGGCACGATTTCCTGAGCCTGGGCGCTGCGCTCCAGCAGCATTGGTGCAAGGCCGAAGAAGGTGGTCAGCGAGGTCAGCAGGATGGCGCGAAAGCGGGTGCTGCCGGCCTCCACCACCGCCCGCAGGGGTTCGACGCCATCCTTGATCGAGCTGTTGATGCGGTCCACCAGGATCAGGCTGTCATTGACCACCACGCCGCTGAGCGCGATCACGCCCATCATGGACATCATGCTGAGGGGATAGCCGGTGACCCAGTGTCCGACAATCGCGCCTATCACGCCGAAGGGAATCACGCCCATGATGATCAGCGGCTGCAGATAGGAGCGGGTCGGTATGGCCAGCAGGGCGTAGATCCCGAACAGCGCCAGGCCAAAGCCGATCAGCATGCTGGTCAGCATCTTCTGCTCTTCATCCGCCAGACCGGCAATGGCGTAGCTGAGGCCGGGATACCGCTGCAGGATATCCGGCAGGACATTCTTTTCGATATCGGCCACTACCCGCGCCGGCTCCACCAGGTCTTTGTTCGCCTCTGCGGTGACTTCCGCCGCGCGCTGGTAGTTGATATGGGTGACCTTCTGCAGGCCCTGCCGGACCTCCAGTCTGGCGACGGTATCGAAGGGAATTTCGTCCCCGGCGGGAGTGCGGATGTTCATGTCGTTGAGGGTGTTGACCGTCTCCCGGTCGGCGCGCGGGTAGCGAACCATGACCTTGACTTCGTCGAGGCCGCGCTGCACCCGCTGTGCTTCGGCACCGTAAAAGGCGTGGCGGACCTGGTTGGCCAGCTGCAGCCGGGACAGCCCCAGGGACTCGCCCTCCGGCAGCAGCGCGATGTGGACCTCGTCGCTGGTCTCGCTGGCCCCGTTGCGGAGGTCGTAGAGCCCGTCGTAGCGGCGCAGGGCGGTTTCCAGCTCCGCTGCGGCGGCGCGCAGCATGGTGAAGTCGCGGTGCATCAGGTCGAAGGCGATAGAGGGACCGAAGCGGGGGCCATCGGCGCTGCTGATGGCCAGGATTTTTACCCCGTGGGGGGTGCCCACTGCCTCGCGCCAGCGCCGCTCTATCTCGCGAGTGCTGATGCTGCGCTGGTCTTCCTTGGTCAGTTCCAGATTGACGCCCCCGGTGGTGCGGCTGCTGCCATAGGCGAATACATGCTGCATCAGGCGTTCATCGTTGCCGGTTTCGCGGCGGTAGTCCGCCTCCACCTCGTCCAGTGCGGCGACGATATGGGCGATGGTTTCCAGGGTGCGCTCCTCGGGGCTGCCCTCATTCATTTCCACCTCCACGGAAATGAACTCCCCGGGCACATCGGGGGCGATGACGGTGCGTACCAGGCCGCCGGCAATCAGGCCACTGCACAGGATCAGCAGGCCGACAAAGCCCGCCAGGGTGACGTAGCGATAGCGTATGCAGCGCTGCATCAGCGGGCTGTAACGTTGCGCCACAAACTGCTTCAGGCGTCGGTTGACGGTTTCCTGGACGCGGTCCACTGCCAGCAGGATGCGGTTGCGGGTGGCGCTGCTGTGGGCGAGGTGGGCGGGCAGGATCCACTTCGACTCCACCAGCGAAAACATCAGGCAGAGAATGACCACCCAGCCGCAGGCCTCGGGGAAAGCGGCAAAGACACCTTCCATGAACAGGGTGGGGGCAAAGGCGACAATAGTGGTCAGGACCCCGAACGTGGCCGGGACTGCCACTTTTTGTACGCCGTCGATCACGCTGTCGATGCTGTGGCCGTGCCGTTCCTGTTCCGCATAGGCGCTTTCACCCATGATGATGGCATCGTCCACCACGATCCCCAGCACCAGGATAAAGCCGAACAGGCTGATCATGTTCAGGCTGGCGTGAATGTAGGGCGTGTTGATCATCGCCATGGCGCCGAGAAAGCAGACGGGAATTCCCAGCATGACCCAGAAAGCCAGCTTGATCTCCAGGAACAGAGCCAGCACGATGAAAACCAGCAGCGCGCCCATGGCCAGGTTTTTCAGCATCATGCCCAGCCGGCCTTCAAGGTAGTAGGTGATGTCCGACCAGATATCCAGGGTCACCGCGGCTGGCAGCTCCCCCCGCTTCTGCTCTACCCAGGCTCGGGTTGCGGTGGCGGTATCGATGATGTCCTGGCTACCCATCGCGAACACCTGTATGCCCAGCGAGTAGCTGCCGTTGAACAGGGCGAAACCGCTGCTCTCCTCGAACTCGTCGCGGACCGTGGCGATGTCTCCCAGCAGCAGGCGCGTGCCGTCCGGAAAACTGCGCAGGACAATGGATTCGAAATCCTGTTGCACGTAGGCCTGGCCCTGGGTGCGCAGCATGATGTCACCCTGGCGAGTGCGCAGGGAGCCTGCGGGCAGGTCCAGGGACGAGCTGGCGATGATGTCCGCCACGTCGCCCAGGCTGAGGTGGTATTCGCGCAGCAGTTGTTCGGAGATCTCCACCGAGATTTCATAGGCGCGGGCACCGACGACTTCCGCCGCAGACACCTCGGGCAGGGTCAGCAACTCGCGGCGCAGCTCGTCCGCCAGGGTTTTCATGCTGCGCTCGTCGAGTTCCCCGGACAGCTGCAGCTGCAGCGCCGGAAACAGCAGCTCCGGCTGGCTGATGATGGCCTTTTCAGCGTTTTCGGGGAAATGCTGCACCGCGTCGATGCGATTCTTGACGTCCGCCAGCAGAGCATTGATATCGGCACCTTCCAGCGGCTCGATCATGATGCGGGCGAAGGACTCCATGGCATCCGATTCGACCCGCTTGATACCGTCGAGATCGTTGATGGCCTCTTCGATCTTCAGCACGATGCCCTGTTCAACCTCTTCCGGTGAGGCGCCGGGATAGGCCATGTTGATGAAGATCATGTCGATGTCGAAAGTGGGGAACATGGCGCGCTGGATGGTGAACGCGGAGCCCAGGCCGACCACCAGGATGATTGCCATGAGCAGGTTGGCGGCGACCGGATTGTGCGCGAACCAGGCGATGATGCCCTTGTGGCGCCCCATGGTCACGGGTCAGTGGCGCCTTCAGTGCGCTGGCTGGCAGCCAAGCCGGGGGTGGTCGGTGATTCCACCGGGGCGGAGGGCGCGGTGGTTTGCCGGCGCCGCAGCTCCGTGCTGCTGATTGTCGATACCACGGCGACCTCGGCCCCGGTGAGGGCGCTGTCCAGGGTGGTGAGGATCACCCGATCGCCGTTTTCCAGGCCGGAAGAGATGTAGATCAGGTCGCCGCCGGCGCGCAGGGTCGTGACCTTGCGCTTGCGCACGAGCTTGTTGTCATCGACCACCGCAACTGTATCGCCGGCCCGCAGCACGTAGCGGGGCAGCGCCACCAGCCCCGGGATGGGCCGGCCCTGGATACTGGCGTTGACAAAGGTGCCGATGCGCAGCGGTTCGCGCCCGGGGTTGCTGAGGGCGTAGGGGTCGTCGATGCGTGCGACCGCGAATAATGCGCGGGAGCGCTCATCGAACACGCCTTCACTGCGGTGCAGGCGCGCGCTCCAGTGGGTGACATCACCGCCAACATCGGTGTACAGGTCGATCAGGGCGCCCTGCGCATCTCCGGCGATTTCGGGGAGATCCAGGTAGGCCAACCGGGTCTGCGGGATGGGCAGGCGCACCTCCGCCATGTCCACGGAGAAGACTTCCGCAAGCAGGGCGCCTGGTGCGACGTAGTGCCCCAGCTCGCTGTGCTTGGCGCGAACCAGGGCGTCATACGGTGCGCGCACGGTAGTTCGCTCGAGATCATCCCTGGCGGTGTTTACATCTGCAGTGGCGGCCAGCAGCTGGGCTTCGGCCTGGGCCAGCTGCGGCTTGCGGAGGTACAGGTCGCGGGCCGCATCGGAGCGCTGGCTGCCCGCCGGCAGTTTTTCCCATTCGCGCCGGGCCACGTCAGCTCGGCCCCGCTCCTGCAACAGTTCGCTCTCCGCGCTGCGCAGGGCGGCTTCGGCGCGGGCCAGGCGGGCCTCGTAGTCACGGGGGTCGATGCGCAGCAGGACATCGCCCTGACGCAGGAAACCGCCGACATTGAAGTTGTTCGCGACTTCCACAATGCGCCCCTGCACTTCCGCCACCAGCGCGGTCTGCTGCAGTGGCGACACAGTGCCCTGGGCCTGTACCGGGATGCGGATGGTCTCCTTGACTGCTTCCACCACGTCCACCGTCACGGGAACGTAGACCGGCTCGGTTATCTCGGTAGAGGGGCGATTCAGGAACATCAGAAAGGTGACAGCTGCCGCGCCTGCGAGCAGGCCGGCGGCAAGTACGATCTGGCGTTTCACAGAGGCCACAGCAGGGTCCGGTCAGAGGTTGCGCGGCCACCGCCAGGGGCAATGGCAGCGCGACTTTGATGAAAGTGCCGTTATATCACAGCGAGCCGGACGGGGCCTGTGAAAAACTGGTAATAAACTGCCGATATCAGGTCTTTTCCGGCATGTGCACGTCCATCTGCGGGAACGGAATGGAGATGCCCTCTTCATCGAACTTCAGTTTCACGGCTTCAGTCGTGTCCCAGAAGACCGGCCAGTAATCCGCCGAGTTGACCCAGGGGCGGACCAGGAAGTTGACGCTGGAATCCGCCAGCTCACCCACCACAATGCGCGGTGGCGGATCCGCCAGCACCCGTTCGTCAGCGGCGATGATATCCTCCAGTAGCTGCTTCGCCTTGCGAAGATCATCTCCGTAGGATACCCCGAAAACCATGTCCACGCGCCGGGTCGGGCGCGCGGAAAAATTGGTGATGTTGTTGCTGAGGATGGCGCCGTTGGGAATGATGATTTCCTTGTTGTCCGGTGTGGTCATGGTGGTGGTGAAGATACTGATACTCTCGATCGTCCCCATGGCGCTCCCGGCTTCCACGAAATCACCCTTGGTGAAAGGCCGGAAGATGATCAGCAGCACACCGGCGGCGAGGTTCGACAGGGAACTCTGCAGGGACAGGCCGATAGCGAGGCCGGCGGCACCCAGCAGGGCGACCATGGAGGTGGTGTCGATGCCCAGCTGGCTCAGCGCCGCGATGATCACGAACAGCAGCAGCAGCCAGCGCAGGATGGCCGAGAGGAACCGCACCAGGACCTCGTCCATACGCCGCGCGCGCATGAACTTGACGATCAGGCCGACAACGGTGCCGACGACCATGCGGCCGATGTAGAAGATGGCCAGGGCCAGTATGATGCGCCCGCCCCAGGGAACGATGTAAGTCTGCAGCAGTGCGTTGATGTCGATGTTTTCAGGCATATGCGCGTTTCCTCCGAGAAAAACCCCTAATATACCGGATTCAGGCGCTGCTTGCAGCGCGCCGACCTGCCATCTGGCTCAAGCCGTGGAGCGGGGCGCGGGTGTCGTGTGCCAGGAATCCCCACGCGGTTGGTGGGAAACATTGAACCGGTCGCGGCTGTCCCCGCGGGCTGCGGGTGCTATAGTCCCGGCCAGAATCCGCAACAGGGAAACGACGCCTCATGACGACCGTGTTCGACAATCCCGCTGCCCTGCTGGGCAGTGAAGGCAGGCACCTCGGCAGCAGTGACTGGCTGGAGATAGACCAGCAGCGCATAGACCAGTTCGCGGAGGCAACCGGTGACCACCAGTGGATCCACGTAGATCCTGAGCGCGCGGCCCAGGGACCTTTCGGCAGGACCATCGCCCACGGTTACCTGACCCTGTCGCTGGCAAACCTGTTCCTGCCGCAGCTGCTGCAGGTAAACAATGTCTCCATGGGCGTGAACTACGGTTGTGACAAGGTGCGCTTTCCGGCACCGGTGCCGGTCGGCAGCCGGGTGCGGGGCAACGGCGAGATCCTCCGCGTGGAAGAGGTCAAGGGCGGTGTGCAGGTGGTGGTGCGCATGACCATTGAGATCGAGGGCAGTGAGCGACCGGCCTGCGTGATCGACACCATCAGCCGCTTCTTTCCCTGAGGCCCCGCGTGCTCGAGATGAGTGAGCAGGCGGTCCCGGTGCACCCGGCAGCCACCGTCGTATTGTTGCGGGATGGGGTCGAAGGACCCGAAGTGCTGCTGGTGCAACGGAGTGCCGCGCTCAAGCACATGGGCGGCGAGTGGGTGTTCCCCGGTGGTCGGGTGGATCCTGCCGATTACCGCATCGCTGGCGACGACTACCAGGCTGCGGTCAACGCGGCGATTCGCGAAACTGAAGAGGAAGCCGGTGTGGTCATCACGCCGGAACAGCTGAGCTATCTCTCCCACTGGACCACCCCCGAAGGCGCGAAACGTCGCTATAGTACCTGGTTCTTTCTGGCGGTACTGGAGGACGAGCAGGAAATCCAGGTTGATGGCGGGGAGATTGCCGCCCATCGCTGGTTGCGCCCGGCGCAGGCCTTCGAGGAGATTCGCGACACAGACAACGTGTTCCGCCTGATGCCACCGACCTTTGTCAGCCTCGCCGATCTCGCCGGGCATGACTGTTGCGCCACAGCACAGGCCGCTGTGCGCGGCCGGGAGCCATTCCTGTATGCGCCGCGCATGGTGATGCTCGAAGGTGGTATCTGTTTTCTCTACGCCGGCGATGCGGGTTACGAGGAAGGCTGTGAAAACGCCAGCGGCCCGCGCCACCGGACCTATATGATCAACTACCAGCTGGAATATATCCGGGAGCCGGCACCATGAAACCCTCGGGACTGCAGCGCAGAAAGGTCCTCGCCGGGCTGGGTCTGGGGGCCGGCGTCGCTCTCTCCGGCTCGGCCGCAGCGCTTGCGCGCAGTGAGGTCAAGCGCTGGGATGAAACCGTCGATGTGCTGGTCGCGGGCTCCGGTTCCGCCGCCTGCAGCGCCGCCATAGAGGCGCGGCGAGGCGATGCCGGAGTACTGATGATCGAGTCCCTCCCTCGTTTCGGGGGCTCTTCCGCAATGTCCGGCGGCGTTGTCTACGCTGGCGGTGGCACGGCCCTGCAGAAGGCGGCAGGGTTCGAGGACACGGTCGAAGACATGTACCGGTTCATCGCCAAAAACAGCAGCGGCTATCCCCAGCTCGACAAGATACAGCTCTACTGCGAGGAGAGTGTTGCCCATTTCGACTGGCTGGTGGCGATGGGCGTTCCGTACAACGACCGCTACACCGACGTCAAGGAACTGACCCTGGGTGACGAGTCGCTCTACTATTCCGGTAACGAACTCGCCTGGCCCGCCAGGGAAACTTCCCGTCCTGCACCCCGTGGCCATGTGCCGGGTGAGCCCGGGATGACTGGTGGGCGCCGCTTGATGGAGGCCCTGCTGGATCGGACCCGGGCTGCCGGGGTGGTCATGCGGGCGCGGGTGTCCGGGCGGCGCCTGGTGCTGGACAGCGACGGCCGGGTGGTCGGCATGCAAGTGATCCAGGACGGGCGTGAGTACAATGTGCGCGCCCGGCGCGGCGTGATACTGGCCTGCGGAGGCTTCATCCACAATCGGGACATGGTGCAGCGCCATGCCCCCGCGCTGTTCGACTGTTCCACGCCCTGGGGCAATGCCGGCGACCTGGGTGAGGGTATTGCCATGGGCTCGGCCGCCGGTGCCGAGACCCTGCGCATGAACGAGGGATTTGCCATTACACCCATCTATCCACCGGAGTCCACCCTGGCCGGGATCGTGGTCAATGCCAGTGGCCAGCGCTTCATCGGGGAGGACAGTTACTACGGAGTACTGGGTGACGCCATCGCCTACCAGCAGCAGGGCAAGGCCTGGCTGGTCACCGATGCTGCCAGCAGCTTTGATTTCCACCAGGACAACTTCCTCGAAGTCGCGGAGGCAGCGACCATTGGCGACCTGGCGGAGCTGGCCGGATTCCCCCAGGGAGCCCTGCAACAGACCGTGGCGTACTACAACCGCTTCGCAGCGACGGGGCGCGACCCGCTGTTCCACAAGCAACCGCGCTATTTGCAAGCCCTGGACAAGCCACCGTTCAAGGTCTGGGACCTGTCGGTGAAGCGCGCATTCTTTACCGCCCATACCTTCGGTGGCCTGCATACCGATATCGACGGCCGGGTAATCAACCCCTTCGGCGAGGCCATCCCCGGCCTGTACGCGGTGGGTCGCACGGCAGCCGGATTGCCTGTGGCGCCCTACATTGCCAGCGGCCTGTCCGTCGGTGACTGTACGTTCTTTGGTCGCCGTGCGGGTATCGCGGCGGTACAAGCCGGGGTGTCCGCATGAAGCGCCGGCTCGCTGTGCTGGCGCTGGCAATCGCGTCGCCCCTGGCGCTGGCACAGGACGCTCCGGCGGACATGCCCGAAGGCGACTACGAACGAGGGCGCCTGGTCTTCGGCCAGTGCCGCACCTGTCACTATCCCGAGCCGGAGGTGGGCCACAACAACGGCCCAAGTCTGTACCGGATATTTGGCCAGGTGGCGGGCAAGCAGCCGGGCTTCGAACATTACTCTGACAGCTTCCGTGAAGCCCAGTTTGTCTGGACCCCGCAGCTGCTGTTCCTGTGGCTGGCAGACCCGCTGGCGATGTTCCCGGACACTACCATGATGGCCCGCGGCATTCCCGATCCGCAACAGCGGGCAGACCTGGTCGCCTACCTCAAGCGCGCTTCCATCAGGGGACTTGAAGCCGCCCCGGAGAGTGCAACTGTGCCCGCCGCTGACGAGGAGATACAACCTTGACCGCCCTGCTGCGTTCCGCCCTCTACATGCCCGCCATCAACCAGCGGGCCATGGACAAGGCCCGTGACCTGCCCGTTGACGCGGTGGTCTTCGACCTGGAGGACGCCGTGGCCCCGGACAAGAAAGCCGAGGCCCGGACCCAACTCCTTGCCCAGCTCGCCGCGGGTGGCTACGGAGCGCGACAACTGGTGGCACGCTGCAATGCGCTGGCCACCCCCTGGGGTGAGGCGGATATCCGGGCCCTGGCAGCGACCCCGGTCACCTCCCTGTGCCTGCCGAAGGTGGAGTCGGTGCAGCAATTGCAGCAGGTGTCCGCTCTGCTGGAGGAACTGCAGCGTCCGGACATGACCCTGTGGGCGATGATCGAAACCCCGGCCGGCCTGGCGAATGTGGAGGCGATTGCCGGCTATGGTCGCCTGACCGCCCTGCTGATGGGTACCACCGACCTGGCATCTGAACTGCGTCTGCCTGCGGACCCTGAGCGCACCGGTTTACAGTACGCCCTGGGCCGCTGCGTTCTGGCCGCCCGCCTGGCGGGTATCACGGTGCTCGACGGGGTGTACCTGGATATCAAAAACGAGGAGGGCCTGCGAGCCGTCTGTGAACAGGGCCGCGCTCTCGGTTTCGACGGCAAGACCCTGATTCACCCCGGGCAGATCGCGGTGACCAACGCTGTGTTTGGCCCCGGTGCGGCAGCCGTGGAGTACGCCCGTCGCCTGCTGGACTGCTGGGAGCAGGCCACGGCCGAGGGCAAGGGCGTGGCGGTGCTGGACGGCAAGTTGATCGAGACCATGCATGTGGATGAAGCGCGGCGGCTGCTGGATGCGGCGGCGCATATTGAGGAGATTGAGCGGGGCTGATCGCGCCCCGCAGACGACAGCCTCAACGCTTCACAATCACCGAACTGCCATGCCCGAACAGCCCCTGGTTCGCGGTAATCCCGACCTTCGCGCCCGCGACCTGGCGGTCGCCGCTCTGGCCCCGCAGCTGCCAGGTCAATTCGCAGACCTGGGCCAGCGCCTGGGCCGGAACCGCTTCCCCGAAGCAGGCCAGCCCTCCCGAAGGATTGACCGGCATCTTGCCACCCACCGCGGTGTCGCCCCGGCGCAGCCACTGGGCCGCTTCCCCTCGCGGCGTCAGCTGCAGGTCCTCGATCCAGTCCAGCTCCAGGGCGGTCGAGAGGTCGTAGACTTCGGCAAGATCCACATCTTCCGGACCGATCCCAGCCTCCTCGTAAGCCTTTACCGGCAGCGCCGCGCGGAAGCTGTGGGCCTCAATGCCGGCTGCCGCCGCGGAATCCGTGGCGATATCGGGCATTTCCACCACCGCGCTGGCAAAGCTGGGCGTGACCGTGGAAATGGCGGCGATGCGCGGGGCATCGCCCTTGCCGATGCGTTTGGCGTAGTCCAGGCTGCAGACGATCAGCGCGGCGCCGCCGTCGCTGGTGGCACAGATGTCCATCAGGCGCAGCGGGTCGGCAACCATGGCGGAGGCGGCCACGTCCTCGGCGGTGAAGCACTTGCGGTAGCGGGCACGGGGATTCTTGCTGCCAATCAGGGAGTTCTTGACCTTGACCGCGGCGAAGTCCTCCAGGGTGTCGCCGTACAGGTCCATGCGCCGGCGCGCATATAGGGCGAAGTAGGTCGGGTTGGTGATGCCCAGGTAGAAGCGCACCCAGTCGGGGTCTTCCGGGCGATAGCCGCCGGCGGGAGCGAGGAAGCCCTTGGGAGTGGTGTCCGCGCCGATGACCAGCGCAACCTCACATTCACCGGCCAGGATCTTGTTGCGGGCGGCGGCCAGGGCCTGGGAGCCCGAGGCGCAGGCGGCATAGGACGTGTTGACCTCGCAGCCCTGCCAGCCAAGGGCCTGGGCGAAGGTGGCGCCGGCGACGTAGCCGGGGTAGCCGCAGCGCACGGTGGCGCCGCCGGAGACAAATTTCACCTCGCGCCAGTGAATGCCGGCGTCCGCCAGAGCCTCGCGGGCCGCGGCCACGCCGTATTCGACAAAGTTGTGGCCCCACTTGCCCCAGGGGTGCATGCCGGCGCCGATAATGGCGATTTCCTGACTCATCAGTGCTGTCCTCCCTGATTGGCGACCGGGCGCCATTTCCAGGTCATCTTGATCTCGTCCTCGGTCTCGTGCAGTGGCTCCAACACCAGCTCCATCTCCATGCCCACCTTGAGGTCTGCGACTGCTACTCCGGTAACCACCTGGCCGAGGACCGTCATTTGCTCTGCCTCCAGGGTCACTGCGGCAATGGTGTAAGGCTCAAAGGGGTCAGCGGCGACGAACGGTGCCGGCGGCTGGTAGCAGGCGTTGGTATAGCTCCAGACCTTCCCGGTGCGGCTCAACTGTACCTCGCGAAATTCGGTGCTGTCGCAGTCCGGATTCTTGCAATAGCGGCTCTGCTTGGGAAAGAAATAGGTGCCGCAGGCGCAGCACTGGCTGCCGATCAGCCGGGGTTGTTCGTCCAGGGTGAACCAGCCCTCAATGGCCGGGGCCAGGGGTTTCTTGCTCATGGAATCTTCTCCGCCGTTGCGCGGCCTGCAGAGTACTATCCGCCCCCGGGACAGGCAAGGTTGCGGCCGGGGCTGCAAGCTTCTGTTGTCGCGGGTATACCAATGCAGACCTGGCGGTTACCACCGCCAGCGGCGCTGGGCCAGAATAGGCCCCCACGTTTGGACGAGGAGCAAGCAGCATGAAACTGTACGCAATGACAGGGGGTGCGACCGGGATCGGCGCCGCCCTGCGTGAGCAGCTGACGAAAGCCGGCCACCAGGTGATCTCCATTGACATCAAGGAAGGCGATATTATTGCCGACCTGTCGACCCCCGGCGGCCGGGCGTCAGCGCTGGCGGCGCTGCGGGCCCGTGCAGCTGACGGCCTGGATGGCTTTATCGCCTGCGCCGGACTGCCACCGGTAGCGGCGTCGCGTACGATCGCCGCGGTGAACTATTTCGGCGCTGTCGACATGGCGACCGGCCTGCAGGACCTGCTGGGCCAGCGCCGGGGTACGGTGCTGCTGGTGAGTTCCAACTCCGCGCCCATGACCGAGACCTCGCACCCGCTGGTGCAGGCATTCCTTGCCGGCGATGAGGCCGCTGCGCTGGCGCTGGCTGAAGCCGAAAACGGGCAGACAGTCTATTCCGGTTCCAAGTGCGCCTTGGTGCTGTGGATGCGCCGCAACGTGGTGGAGTGGGCGAAGGCCGGGGTGCGCGTCAACGCAGTCGCGCCGGGAATAACCCTGACCCCGCTGACGGAACAGGTGTTCAAGGATCCGCAGTTCGGCGAGGCGATGCGCCAGTTCAGCGCCAGCGTGCCCTGGGGAGAGGCTGCCCAGCCGGAGCAGATCGCCAATGTCATGCGTTTCATGCTCAGCGATGAAGCGGATTTTGTCTGTGGTTCGGTATTTTTTGTCGACGGCGGCTCCGATGCCATGTTGCGCAGCGACGCCTTCTGATCAGCTGTCTGCCGCTGCCGCTGCCGCTGCCGCTGCCTCGGCGTCGCGAATCACCGCGGCGATTTCCCTGCTGAGAGCCTGCAGCAGACTGCTGTAGGCGCCGGCGGCGTCGACGGCCTGCCATTCGAGACCCGGCAGCGGCTGTGTCAGACGGCTGATACGCTGTTCCAGGGCTCCCGGCTCGCCCCGTCGCGTTACCCGCCACTCCACCACCAGTTCCGCTTCCTGACCGGCGGCGTCCAGCGACAGAACCCAGAGCTGTACCGCGTAGGCCGGAGTATCTGTCCGCGGCCAGGGATGGGGCCGGATATTCTGGGTTCCCAGCTCGGCGGACAGATTCAGTCCCAGCACCCGCTGGATCCCTTCGGCCAGCGGTTCCGCCCACCGCTCGAAGCTGGCGATGTGCAATTGGTTACCGCCGCGGCTGTACACCAGGCTGTTGCGGTTCAGGTATTCCGGAATCTCGATGGGGCCGATGCCGAGAGAGGGCGACTGGCCGCTGGCGATCGCCCGGCTCTCGGCGCTGAGCAGGTAGAAGTTGTGCTGCGGCGAGCTGCCGCAGGCTACCAGCAGCAGCGCCGCGACGGCGCCAAACAAGAGGCGAATCGGCTTCATGGCTTGTCCTCGTTTTTGCCGCGAAGCAGCGATTCCGGCTGCTCCTCGATGGTCTTGGCCAGCAACTGCAGCGCGCGCCCCGCCATGGCCAGCTCGCGCAGGGCCTGGTTGAGCTGGTAGGTCGTGGCGGAGTCCGGGGCTACCAGGCCGTCAATTTCCGTCATGGTTTTCTCGAAGGCGCTGGCCGCCGCCTGGAGTGTGGCCAGGTTCCGGTCCAGCATGGTGTTGAGTGTCGGCAGTGTCTCGCTGGCCTGGTTCACCAGCTGGTCCGTGCTCGCGAGGACCTGATCCAGGCCGGGGCTCGCGCTCGCTACTGCCGTCTGCAGCTCCGCGGTGAGGGATTGTTTGCCCTCCAGGGTTCTGCCGAGTTCCCGTGGGAGCTGGGGGATTTCTTCCTGGCCAATGAACTCGTCGAC